>CAZGDA010000043.1:0-21228 GCA_964524425.1 uncultured Anaerolineaceae bacterium
TACCCGTACCCACTCCCACCATCACCCCCACCGCCATCCCCGCCAGCAACGACGACTTTAACGCTTCCACCTCCATCGCGGCATCCCCCTACACCGCCAACCAGAGCACAACCAGCGCTACCAGCGCCGCGGATGATCCCACACCGGGCTGTGGCGGCGGACGCAAGAATAACTCCGTCTGGTATCGCTACACATCGGTAAATTCCTCGAAGCTCACCATTGATACAACCGGCAGCAATTACGACACTGTTTTAAGCGTCTGGTCCGGCGCTCGTGGCAGCCTAACCCAAGCCGCCTGTGACGACGACGGCATCGCTTACGCGGGTGCGTCGAAGGTAGAGTTCACTCCCGTCAGCGGGCAGGTTTATTACATCATGGTCTCCTCGTACCCTCTCGGCGGCGGCGCTTTGACCCTCAACCTCGCACAAGACGCAGCCAAACCGCCCGTACCGACGCCCGTTTATCCAAATCGCATTGCCGGCTCTGGCTCTCCTACCTTCAAGTGGACAGAATCCAACACAGCGACAACGTACCAGCTTTTCGTCTACACTACCCAAAACGTCAAGAAATTCGCTGGCGCTGCCTCACCCACCTGTGCCAGCAGCGTGTGCACCTATTCCTCCGCCCTCAACCTGCCTGCCGGTGAGTATAAATGGGCTGTCCGCGCTGGCAACGCCAACGGCTGGAGTGCAACCAGTCAATGGCTCACTTTTACCCTGGCAGCACCCACCTCGCCCGTGCTCATTTCCCCATCCGGCACAGTCAACAACACCAATCCAGCTTTCACCTGGCAAAAAACCAGCGGCGCAACCAGTTACAGTCTCTACGTCTATACCGCCACCAACACGAAAGTATTTGCCGGCAGCGTCGCCACCAGCGCCTGCGGCACGACAAACTGCACCTACACCCCCACCCTCAACCTGACCAGTGGCGCTTATAAATGGACGGCAAAAGCGTCTAACGGAATTGGCATCAGCCGCACCGATACCTGGAAGAACTTCGTCGTGAACGCCATTCCCGCTTCTCCCGTACCCCAGTCACCTTCTGGCTCCATTTCAACCGCCAACCCCACCTTTACCTGGACGCCTTCCTCCAGCGCTACTCGCTATACGCTTTACGTCTACACGTCCGCCAACGCCAGGGTCTATCTTGGCAACATCACCCCCACCTGCTCAACCACCTGTTCCTACACACCAACCCTCAACCTGGCGCCAGGCAGCTACAAATGGGCACTGAAAGCCGCCAACACAAGCGGCACCAGCCCCACCAGCACCTGGAAAACGTTCACTTACACCGTTTCCCAAACCAAAGCCTGGACCTTCATGGTCTACCTGGACGCCGACAACAACCTGGAATACGCCGGAATTGACGATTTCCTTGAAATGGCAAGCGTTGGATCAGACGCAAACATGAACATTGTCGTGCAGATGGACCGCATCTCCGGATACGACTCCACCTACGATAACTGGACGTCCACCAAACGCTTTCTCGTTACCCGCGGCATGACTCCAACCGCAGCTAACGCCGTGGCAGACCTCGGCGAAGCCAACATGGGCAGCCCCACCACGTTGCAGAATTTCGTTACCTGGGCAAAGACCACTTACCCCGCCCAAAAATACGCCCTCGTCATCTGGAATCACGGCGGTGGTTGGTTGCCGCGTTCCACTCCCCTTTCTCCTAATCTAAGCGGCGTCGCCTGGGACGACTCGAACGGCGGCGATTACTTGAGCAACGCCGAATTAACCAGCGTCCTCGCCAGCGTAACCAACAGCGGCGCCTCTAAAATCGAGATGGTCGGTATGGACGCCTGCTTGATGGCTATGGCGGAGGAAGGCATTCACATTGCCCCTTACGCCAACAGCTACGTCGCCTCACAAGCCACCGAGCCGGGCGACGGCTGGCCTTACAACACCATCTTGGCGGGCTTGACAGCCAACCCCAGCATGAACGGCGCCTCGCTGGGCAGCGTGGTCGTCAACCGATATTACGCTTCCTATGGAAATGACGAGACCCAGTCAGTCGTGCAATTTGGCAGCGCCTACACCAACCTCATCACCGCCATAGATAGCTTTTCCGCCGTGCTCAATAGTAACCTCGCCACCTACCGGACATCCTACGAAACAGCCCGCAGTAACGCCCGCTACATGGATGGCTCTTACGATTACATTGACCTGTACAGCTTCGCCGAGCAGGTCAAAGCGCGTGTCAGTAACTCCACCGTGCAAACCTCTGCCCAAGGCGTGATGGATGCCGTCGCGGCTGTGGTGGTTAATAGCAAAGTCGGCACTGCTTACAGCGGAGCGCGCGGCATCAGCATTTACTTCCCGCGCAGTCAATCGAACTGGCAATCCGACGGTTACGAATACAACGCCACCTATCAAATGCTGGCAGCCCAGACACGCTGGGACGAGTTCCTCGACGCATATTATTAATCCATAAACGTGCCAGAGCTTTTCCAGCCTGGCACGTCCACCCAATTTTTAACTTATCAGGTTTCTCACCTTACACTCTTCTACTCCATTCCCCCAATCGCTTGCGAAAGGGGGAATGGAGTTTATGGATAAGATTTATGCAATAACCTGTGTAGAAATTAAAATATGAGAATTATTCTTTCGTGCTTATTTTTAAGGTTTAACCCTTTTTTCTCTCTTGCGCATTTTTCCTTCCTGTGCTAAAATCCACACGCTGTATATACCGGAGAACAAATGTACTACCCCATATATGGGGTATTTTTTGTCAAATGAGGTAAATAGCGGATATGAAGTGTCCATATTGTAACAACCCAGAATCGCGTGTAATTGACACCGGACCCGACGACAGCGGGGGTACCCGGCGTCGCAGGGAATGTAACCACTGCAAGCAGCGTTTCAACACCATCGAACGCCCCGTCATTGCCATTCCCATGCTCGTCAAGCAAGACGGCTCGCGCGAGGAGTTTGACCGCGACAAGCTCTCGCGTGGCATTCGTATTGCCTGCGCAAAACGTCCCGTCTCCGCCGCCAGTGTTGAGCGCCTCGTCGGTGAAATCGTCGCCGCCTTGCAAAGAATGGGAAAAACGGAAGTCTCCTCACGCGTTGTGGGAGACATGGTTATCGCCGGGCTGAAAAAGCTCGATCACATCGCCTACATTCGTTACGCCATCGTCTATCTCAGACTGGATGACTTGCATTCCATCCGCGATGAAATTGACAGTATATTAGCCAACTCATAATGAACAGGAGAGAACCATGAGCGAAATAAAGCCGTCCCCCATCCCAGAAACCGGTTTACTACCCACGCCGCCGCTGCCTGAAGATGCTGAAGACGTACAATTTACGCAAAATGCACGCCAGGTGTTCAACCGCCGTTACGCCCGCCGCGGCGCCAACGGCAAACCCGTGGAAACCGCCGAGGAGACTTTTTGGCGCGTGGCGTATCACATCGCCAAAGCCGAGGAAACCTGGGGTGGAAACGTGCTGGCAACTGCCCGCCAGTTCTACACCCTGCTGGGACAGAAACGCTTTTTCCCCAACTCTCCCACCTTCACCGGCGCAGGCACACCGCTGGGGCAATTGGCGGCGTGCTTCGTCCTGCCCATCAGCGACGACATGGGACGCGCCTCCACCGGCATCTTCCAATCCCTGCGCGACGCCGCCCTCATCCAGCAGACCGGCGGCGGCAACGGTTTTTCCTTCTCCCGTCTGCGCCCTGCCGGCGCCCTCGTCAAGTCCTCTGCCGGTCAGGCAACCGGTCCGGTCGGCTTCCTGCGCGTTTACGACATCGCCTTCGGTGAGATCGCCCAGGGCGGCACGCGCCGCGGCGCCAACATGGGCGTTTTGCGCGTCGACCACCCTGATATAGAGGATTTCATCACCTGCAAAACCGACGAGAACGCCATCACCAATTTCAACATCTCTGTCGGCATCACCGACGCCTTCATGCAAGCCGTGGAAAACGACGACGTGTGGGAATTGCGTTTTCCCGACGTAAACGACGCCCGCTATAGCCACGCCATCGGCACGCTGGAACAGGCGCAGCAAGCCGGTGTGCCTATCAAGGTCTACAAGACCGTGCGAGCGCGCGAGTTGTTCGATAAAATCGTACGCCAGGCGCACCACAACGGCGAACCCGGCGTGCTTTTCCTGGACGCCGCCAACCGTTCCAATCCCCTGCCGCACCTTTACCAAATGGAAGCTACCAACCCCTGCGGCGAACAGTGGCTGGGACCTTACGAAAATTGCTGCCTCGGCTCCATCAACCTGGCGCAGCACTTCGGCGTAAACAAAAGCGTGGACTGGGAAAAACTGCGCCAGAGCGTAGAGCTTTCCACCCGCTTTCTCGACAACGTGGTGGAGGTCAACGCCTACGTGCCCGCCGTGCCGCAGTTGCGTGACGCCGCTCACCGCGCCCGCCGCCTGGGTTTGGGCATCATGGGCTGGGCAGATTTGATGTACCACGCCTGCATCCGCTACGGCTCTCCTGAAAGCCTCGAATTTGGTGCTAAAGTCATGGAGTTCGTGCGTTTCCACGCCATGCGCACCAGCGTTCAACTGGCGCGCGAGCGCGGACCTTTTCCCGCCATCCAGGGCAGCCTCTATGACCCACAAGACTTAAAGTGGACTCCTCCCATGCCCCTCACCCCCTATCACAACGACTGGGGCTGCCCGGCGCTGGATTGGGACGCCATCGTAACAGACATCCGCCAGGTGGGCATCCGCAACGCCGCCCAGACCACCGTCGCCCCCACCGGCACCATCGCCACCGTCGCCGGCGTGGAGGGTTACGGCTGCGAGCCTGTCTTCGCCCTGGCGTACATCCGCCACGTTAACGACAACGGCAAGGACATGCAACTAACTTACACCAGCCCGCAGTTTGAAGAAGCGCTGCAAGAAGCCCACATCGCCCCCGACGCAGCCGAGCGCATCGTCCAGCAGGTGATGGAACAAGGCACCTGCCAGAACGTCGCCGAGCTGCCCCAATCTATCCGCGACGTGTTCGCCGTCTCAGCTGACATCAGTGCCGAGGAGCACGTGCGCATGCAAGCCGCCCTGCAAGCCTTCGTAGATAACAGCCTCTCCAAGACGATCAACTTCCCACCCGATGCAATCCCAGACGACGTCGCCACCGCCTACTTGCTCGCCTGGAAGCTGGGCTGCAAGGGCATCACCGTTTACGTTACCGGCTCGCGCCAGAAAGTCGTCTTGGAAACGAAAGCCACCGCCAAAGAGAAAGTATCCGGCGAAGCCAACGGCGAGCAACTGATGATGTGGAACGAGCCGAAGAAACCGCGCCCGCGCAAGCTCACCGGCACGACGTATAACATCAACACCCCGTTGGGCAAAGCCTTCATCACCGTCAACGAAAACGGCGGCGGCAGCCCCTTCGAGGTCTTCATTAACACCGCCAAAGCCGGCTCCGAGACCGCCGCCATCTCCGAAGCCATCGGACGCCTGATCTCCTACATCCTGCGCCTCGCCTCGCCGGTGAACGCCCACGAGCGCCTGGAGGAAGTGGTTACCCAGCTTTCCGGCTTGGGGGGAGAGCGCTCGCTGGGCTTCGGACCCAACCGCGTGCGTTCCCTGCCAGATGGCGTCGCCCAGGCGCTGGCGGAGCACCTGCGCTCGAAAGAAGAGCAGGAGGAGGAAGAAGCCGCCGCAGAGCCGGGCAACGGCGGCAGCGCCAAAGCCAACCACGCCCCGCTGGCAGCCAACCCCATGCAGCCCGCCCTGCAGATCGGCGAACTGTGCCCGGAGTGCGGTCAGGCGGCGGTCATCAACGAGGAGGGCTGCCGCAAGTGCTACGCCTGCGGGTTCAGCGAGTGCTAGAAGGTATGTCGTTGCGAACGCAGTGAGCCCGCCACCTTGTGGCGCAGGAATCTGGGATGTGGTGTCAGACAGAGATTGCTTCGACTGCGTCTCGCAATGACAAAGGAATGGCGTTGCCAGCCAACGCAGCGAGCATGCCAACCCTCCTCCGCAACCCTCGTCAAACGCAAAAACCGCCACGAAGTCCGCTTTGCCCCTTCCCAAAAAACACATTCCCTGCTATAATTCACTCTCGTTAGTGCCCCTGTAGCTCAGTGGAACAGAGCATTTGCTTGCGGAGCAAAGGGTCGCGTGTTCGAGTCACGCCAGGGGCGCCTTCTTTGAACATCCCCAACGCCTCGTTCCCTCACAAAACAGAACGGGCGGGCGGGGTTTTTTATATTAAGACTCGCTCTATCGTTTACACCACTCACAACCCCAGTTAAATTTTTAGAGCGCCAGGGCTGCCTTCCTGTTTCTGGCTTTCGGGTCAAAAAAGGCGTGCATTCTACCGCTTTAGATAATGAGAAAATAGCCTGATTTTCAGCTTTCGTGTATAATACTTTTTTTATCGCATCCACGCCTGTTCCACTGCAACGGACATTCTGGAATTGACGTCAGTATAGAGAACGCGGAGACGCAGCCGGGTCATGTACCTGACCTGGCGGATTTTGCAATAAAATCCCCAAAAACGTTCCGCCAGGGAGAAATTATGAAGAAAGGCATATTGTTTGGCATCGGCGCATATACCACCTGGGGTTTGTTTCCAGTGTATTGGAAATGGCTGCATCACGTCCCGGCGCTGCAATTGCTGTGCCATCGCATATTTTGGTCATTTATCATCCTGGTTTTCCTCATCCTGTTCCTGCGCCAGTGGAAGGAATTTCGCGCCGCCCTGTCGCCGCGCGTCCTGCGCATTTACACCGTCGCCGCCCTGCTCATCGGTCTCAACTGGCTGGTATACGTCTGGGCGGTGAACGCCGGCTACATCCTTGAATCCAGCCTGGGATATTTTATCAACCCCTTGTTCAACGTATTGCTCGGCGTGCTCTTACTGCACGAGCGCCTGCGCAACTTGCAATGGATACCAATTGGCATGGCGGCAGTCGGCGTAACCTACCTCAGCATCGTGTACGGCTCGCTGCCCTGGATCTCTTTACTGCTGGCGGCGTCCTTTGCCTTATACGGGTTTGTAAAAAAAACCGCCCCGCTCAGTTCTGTGCAGGGTCTCACCTTGGAGACGGGCATATTGTTCCTGCCCGCCTTAGCATACCTTTCATTTGCCAATTTCAGCGGAGAGGGCGCATTTTTGCACACCGGCACACTTGCAGATATCTTACTCGTGGGGGCTGGGCTTGTAACAACCGTTCCGTTGCTGATGTTCACCTCTGCAGCCCAGCGCATCCCCCTTTCGTTGGTGGGCATTTTGCAATACATCTCGCCCACCCTGCAATTTATCCTCGGCGCGCTGGTATACCACGAGCCGCTCACACCGCAGCGCTTGACGGGATACTGCATCATCTGGGCAGCGTTGATCTTCTACGGGGTAGAGGGAGTGCTCACCCATCGCGCCCAAGCCATGGCAGTGGCGGCAAAATAAACGCCCAGACTTCCTTCGCTACGCCGCGCCCACCCTCTCCAGCCACTCCATTACCAGCGCTGTAAACAAACCTTCCTGCTCGATCTGCAAATTATGCCCGGCGCTATCTAGGACGACAAACGTGCCGCGTGGGTAGTTTTCCAAAATCCGCCAGGCATCCCGGTACCCCGTTGACGTGTCCTGCCTGCCGTTCAGAATCAAGGTCGGCTTGTCGAACGGCTGCGCCAGGGCGTCCACGTCGAAAGTGAAAGAGTAGCCGCTCGCCCTGAATGGATTAAGGAAAGCCATATCAGCCAGCCTTAACCCCGGCATGATTTCTGTGCGAAATCTCTCCAAATTTTTGCGGTTTTGCATCACTGCCATAGGACGAAATTCCTCGGCTTCGTCGCCAGGGACTCCATCGAAAATGGATTCGTCGCGTAAAATAACGCGCCCCTCCGGCAGGTCTCGTTTATCTGCGTCCGGCTCAACGGCAGGGCAGATCAAACACAACCCATCCACGCGTTGTGGAATTTTATACACGATCCCGCGCGCCAGGTAACCGCCGTAGGACTCACCCGCCACGAGAAAGTTTTGGCGCGGCAAAACCTGCTCGACGAATTTCAAGATGATTTCCAGCATCACGTCTGAATTCACAATCCACTTTCTGGCGGGGGTTTTCCCCATACCGGGCAGGTCAAGGTAGATGCGTTTCCAACCTGACAGCCTGGCGAAAATGGGTTCCATACATCCCGTCATCAAGCGGTGATCCGGGGTGTAGCCGTGAATCATCAAAATAGGCACTCCTTCTCCGTAAGCTTCGTAGTAAACCGCAATATCTTCAATGTTACAAATCATAACCCTCTCCTGTGCAAATTAGCGTGCATACGTCAGCGAGTGGGATTCAAAGAGTGAAGAAGAACGTAGCGCCGCTCCCAATCGTGCTTTCAGCCCAAATTTTACCACCGTGGCGCTGAATAATGCGTTGGACAATCGCGAGTCCCATGCCTGTGCCTTCGTAATCACGCAAATTGTGCATGCGTTGGAACACACCAAACAACTTGCCAGCGTAATTCATGTCAAAACCCACCCCGTTATCGCGCACAAAGAATACGGTTTGACCGTCCTGCTGCGTAACACCAAACCCAATCTGCGCCATAGGTACAGTGGCAGTGAATTTCCAGGCGTTGGAAAGCAGGTTCTCCATCACAACCCGCAACAGATGTTGGTCTCCCTGTGTGATGAGGTCAGGGGTGATCGTCCATGCGACGCTGCGATGAGGGTCGTTGGCGTGTAATTTGGCGGCGACGTGTCTGGCGATTTTGCTCAAATCCACCTCTCTGTGTTTCATTTCAGCGCGCGTCAGACGCATAAGTTGCAGCAGGTTGTCAATCAATTCCCCCATGCGTTCAGTGGCGGCACGGATGCGGCAAAGATAATTTTTAGCCTGATCGTCCAGATCGTCGTAATAATCTTCTTTCAACAATTGGCTGAAGCCGTTAATGCTGCGCAACGGGGTACGCAAATCGTGGGCGATGGAATAGGCAAAGGCTTCCAGTTCTTTGTTGGCAGCTTGAAGCTCGGTGGTGCGCTGCTGGACGCGGGTTTCCAACTCTGCGCTCAAGCGGCGGTACTGCGCCTCGCTTTCACGCAGCTTCTCGGCGGCTGCCTTGCTTTCGGTGATGTCGGTGTGCGTTCCCAACATGCGCAGCGGGTTTCCGTCCGCATCCGTTTCCATAATCCTGCCGCGCCCCAAAATCCAGCGCCACTCCCCATTTTTCGCCCGCATACGAAATTCAATCGCGTAGGATTGAGAAAGGTGCAAGTGCTTTTCAAGTGCTCGTTCAGCTTCCAGCCTGTCATCCGGGTGGAGGAGATTGCACCACGATTCATAGCCGGCGGGGAATTCATCGGGTTCGTAACCGAGCATGCTGTAATAGCGCGGACTGAAATAAGCCTGCCCGCTGGGAATGTGCCAGTCCCACACCGCATCGGTTGTGGCTTCCAGGGATAACCGGAGGCGTTCTTCACTAATATGTAATGAGTGTAAGGTTTGCTTCAATTCCCACTGCGCCAACGCATTCTCGGAAAGGAAATTTACCAGGTTGATGTAATAATCCAGCATGGCTTTGACGCGTTCGTGAGTAAAAACCGGTACCCGTTGTAATGCGCTGATGTATGCTTCCTCTTCAAAGCCCAGTTCGTGCGCCTGGCGGCGGAAAAAATCGTAATCCGGCGTTTCGTCTTCATAAAAAAATTGCCCAATAAAAAGCGTAGCCAGGTGTTGTCCTTTCGTGATGATAGGCACACCAATATCCCAAAGATTATTTTTGCATTTATATGCTGTGTAATCAGATTCTTGCAAGTGCTCTTTAATGTATCTACCGCTTTCGAGACAGCGAGCAAGGGAGAGCGCATTTTTTCGATGGTACATCGTACAAATATCCTGCCAACCAGCCCTAGCCAGGATATTTTCCTCCGTATCAAGAATGGCAACCGGAACAGCCCCGATAGCGTAAAGGTCATCTACCATGCGTTGAAGACGTTGCACGTCAATGAGATCAACAAACCGATAGGATGGCATGTCCTCTCGCTCCTTCCAAACCAAAAGACTTGCTTGCCTATGCTATAGTATAGCATCATCCTGGTTGAAAGGCTATTACTCCGAGAGAATAACGAAAAACCTTCGTATTTTTTTCAAGCGGGCGAACATCTTGACTTTTACTAAACACATGGCATACAATCTTAGCAATGGAAATCCCTTCCTTTTCACCGTAAGGAGGAAAACCCTATGAAATGCAGCCTGAAAGTCTTTCTAGTTTTGTCAGCCGTCTGGGCGTTGGTGCTGGCGTGTTCCTTTCCGGGGATCGCAAAAAACGATGATACCGCCGAACCGCCCATTCCGCCAGTTGCTAACACCCCGGCGCTGCCCGCTGGAACACCTCCACAGGCGCAAGGGAACGAAATACAGCCTGCGCAGCCGCCTGCACCCATCGCGGCTGATCTGCTTTCTGTAGATAACTTTATCTACCAAGGCGCATTTCGTTTGCCCGATGATGCCCAACGCCCGCGCACCTTTGCTTACGGCGGGTCAGCGATGGCGTTTCGTCCAGGCGGAGACCCGAACGGCGCACAAGACAACTTCCCCGGTTCGCTGTTTGTCATGGGGCACGACCGCATCCCCTACGGTGAAGTGCCGGACGGCAATCAGGTGGCGGAGGTGAACATTCCAAAGCCGGTGATCAGTAAAGACCTGGCGGCTTTAAACGTGGCGGACTTCTTGCAAGGGTTCCAAGAAGTCGCCAAAGGTCACTTCACCAGCCTGGATGAAATTCCGCGCGTCGGAATGCAGGTCTTGGAAGTGCCCGGCGTTGGAGAAAAAGTGCACATCGCCTGGGGAGCGCACTTTCAGGAGGACGAGCGTATGCGCGTTTCCTCGCACGCCTGGTTCAACCCAGACCTCTCGAACCCCGACGTGCAAGGAGAATGGTACCTGGGGCAGCAGGCGCCTTATAGCATCAACGGTTACATGCTCGAGATCCCCCCGGATTGGGCAGCAGGTTATACGGGTGGGCGCCCGCTGGGCACGGGACGCTATAAGGACGGTGGTTGGTCGGGCATGGGTCCGGCTTTGTTTGCATACCGTCCCTGGGACGATTCCGGCAAACCCCTGCCCTCCGGTACGCGCCTGGAAGAAGTGGTTTTGCTGCTCTACGAGAAATCCACCGACACACCTGAGATTGTGCACACCTTGGACGGGTATCAGCACGCCGACGAATGGGAGGGCGCTGCCTGGTTGACCACGAAAAGCGGCAAATCGGCTGTATTGTTCGCCGGTACGAAAAGCCTGGGCGAAAAGTATTGGTATGGCTACATCAACCCCGCAGGCGCGCACATCCCCTGTGTACACGAAGAATACGTAGGACAGTATGACTTGTGCTTACTGGCAAATGGCACCCCCTGTCCGGCAGAAGACCTGCACGAATGCAGCGGGCACACATCCGAGCGCGGTTGGTGGTCCTCTCGCAAGAGCGCCCAATTTATTTTGTATGATCCAGCCGTTTTAGCACAGGTGGCGCAGGGCAAGCTACAATCCTGGCAGCCACAGCCTTACGCAGTGCTGCCCATTGACGAACATCTGTTGATGAATCCGATGGGGGTGGAAGAAGTCTTGCTCGGCACGGGTGAACAGCGCCGTTATCGTATCGGAGATGCAAGTTTTGACCGGCAGAATGGTTTACTTTATGTGTTAGAATTATTTGCAGATGAAGCCAAGCCGGTCGTGCACGTCTGGCGGGTGGAGTAGCAAACCTATGAAAGACGGCGATACGAATGACGTACCAGATCACTCCGTATAGTATTGCATTTCTCTGTGCAATGCTCATCTCTACAACCGCGGCTTTTTTCGCCTGGCAGCGGCGTTCGGCGCCCGGCGGCGTTTTGCTGTTCCTGATGCTGGTGGCAGTGGCACAGTGGGCTGTCTCGGACGTCCTGGAAGCCTCAGCCGTTGAAGTTAGCGTAAAATTTTTCTGGTCGGCTTTTTCTTACCTGGGCGCCCACACTACCCCTCCCTTGTTTTTACTTTTTGTTTTCCGCTTCACGTACAAGGATAAATGGATAACCCGCCGCAACGTGGCGCTCTTGTTTGTGATTCCCGTCATTACAATCCTCTTAGCAGCCACAAACGAATGGCATCATTGGACGTGGGTCAGCGTCACACCCTCTTCGATCGGCAACAACATGTATATGTATCACCATGGACGCTGGTTCGTTGTTTCAACGGCGTACCTCGTCCTGTTGCTCGTCTCAGGGTCTTTATTGCTGCTCGAATTTGCCTGGCACAGAAAGGAAATATACCGCGTACAGAGCCTGGGAATGGTGGCAGCCGTCGGCACCGCCCTGCTGGGCTTTACGATCTACTTGCTGCCGGTGAACCCTTTTCCGGGCATGGACCTGACCCTTGTAGGACTCACGCTAACCGGCGTCATTTTTCTCATCCTGCGCCTGCGTTACCAGTTGTTGGACGTGATCCCAGTGGCGCACGAAGCGCTTGTGGAAGTCATGGCAGATGGATTGATCGTGCTGGACGAGTTCAACCGCATCGTGGATATCAATCCGGCGGCGCGCACACTGCTTGGCTTGGAGAAGCACAGCGTGATTGGACAACCAGCCGCAGACGTTTTGAGTCAATGGGTAGAACTGGGCAAACATCTGCAAGACCCCGGCACACTGGCGTTTGAGTTTGCCTTTGATACGCCACAACAGCATTACGTGGATGCGCGTGTGTCTGACCTGATCAACCGCAACGGGGTATTAACCGGCAGGCTGATTTTGCTCCACGACATCAGCCGGCGCAAGGGTATTGAACAGGCTTTGCAACGGGCAAATCGCGAGCTTCAAAAGCGCCTGGAGGAGATAGAAAGCCTGCAAGAAAAGCTGCGCGAGCGGGCGATCCGTGATATGCTGACCGGTTTGTTCAATCGTCGCTACCTTGAAGAAACCCTGGAACGCGAACTGGCGCGGGCGGAACGTCAAAATTACCCCGTGTGCGTGATTCTTTTAGACATTGACAATTTTAAAGAACTGAACGATACGCGCGGGCACATCGCTGGTGACTTGATTCTGCACGAAATGGGGGATTTACTCTTGTCTTCTACGCGCGAGGAGGACATTGCCTGCCGTTACGGTGGCGACGAGTTCGTCTTAGTATTGACCGACGTTGACGTTGACACAGCCTTTCAACGCCTGGAAGATATTCGCCGGACGTTTGAAACCCTGCGCGTGGAGTATCAGGACGACGTATTGACAGCTACTTGTTCGGCGGGTCTTGCTGTCTTTCCCCTGGACGGCAAGACGGGCGAACAGCTTTTGCAATCCGCCGACCAGGCGTTGTATTCCGCCAAAGCCGCCGGTCGCAATTGCGTGTGCCGCTACGCCCCCGCATAGCACACACAACGAAACGGGCGCCAAAACGAGGCACAACCCGTCGTACATCTGGCTATCCTCTTTCCTGACCATAATCCAAGCCAGCCTATCCACATTCGCTTCAGTGGTGCTTGCTCACGGTGAGCCAATCCCATCCGCCATCCAGCCTTTGCAAAAATCAGTTCAACGAATATCCCGGAATGAGCCGATTCCTCCTTGACAAATGACCATGAGTCATTTATAATTGACCCCAAGTCATTTATAAGGAGGCACCGTGGGACAGAAACGCGCCACTAACGAACGCCAAAAACAAGCCCGGCGTGAGGACATCCTCGCCGCTGCTGATACTCTCTTCCGCCAGACTTCTTTTGAAGCCATCAACATGCAAGCCGTGGCAGACGAAGTCGGTCTTGCCAAAGGCACACTCTATCTCTACTTCAAAACCAAAGAAGAATTGTTTTTGGCGCTCTACGTCCAGGTCATCACCCAATGGTTTGACGAGATGGACGAAAGCCTGCACAAAGCCGCCTGCGCCCAGCCGGTTTTCGCTATGGATGATTTCGTCTCCCTCGTCAGCCAAACTTTGCTGCACTATCCGATTCTGCCACGTCTGATTGCGATTACACAATACATCTTGGAACACAACATTGACGAAGACACTGCCCTGGACTTCAAACGCATGCTCAGCCTGCGTCTGCTGCACACTGGACAGTTATTGGAGAAATGTCTTCCATTTTTAGAAGCCGGGCGCGGCGCGCATCTTCTCCTCCAGTTATACGCCCTGGTGATCGGTTTTCAAGGCATGTCCGAACCGGCGCCCGTCGTCAAAGCTCTGCTGCACAGGGATGAGATGAAGATGTTTCAAATACAATTCGCCCAGGAGCTTGCCTCCGCACTGAACGCATTACTCACAGGAATCGAATGTCAAAACAGGAGAAAAAACCATGGCAAATAAAACAGCCTTAATTACCGGAGCCTCCACAGGCATCGGTTACGAGTTAAGCAAGCTTTTCGCCCGCGCCGGTTACAACCTGGTATTGGTTGCCCGCAGCGCGTCGAGGTTAGAAGAGATTGCACAAGATTTCCAGCAAAAATACTCCATCTTGGTGAAAGTCATGGTTTACGATCTATCCAAACCCGTAGCCGAAGATATTTACACCCAATTAAAATCCACGCCCATAGAAGTGCTGGTCAACAACGCCGGTTCGTCTGTATACGGTGCCTTTTCCACAACCGAGCTGGAAAAAGAACTGCAAATCATCCAGTTAAACCTCACCTCCCTCACCAGCCTGACGAAATTATTTCTGAAAGATATGCTTGAGCGTCGGCGCGGCAGGATATTGAACGTCGCTTCGACCGGCTCGTTCGTGCCAGGTCCGTTGAACGCGGTCTATTGCGCAACCAAAGCCTACGTGTTGAGCTTTTCGGAAGCCTTAGCGGAAGAACTGCAAGGCACAGGGGTAACCGTTACGGCTTTATGCCCCGGGCAGACCCTCACCGAATTTCAAAAACGCGCCAAAGTTGAGAATACGCGCCTATTTCAATTCGCGCCCATGCAGCCTGCGCCGGTGGCGGAAGCCGGGTATCGCGGCTTGATGTCTGGCAAACGCCTCGTCATCCCCGGCTTCACGAACCAAATCATCGCTTTCTTGCCCAGACTGTTTCCGCGACGTGTGGTGGCGCAAATGTCGAAATATTTTATGAGCGAAGTGAGTGGATAAGCCATGTGTGCCAGCTTTCTTGCGACAAAAACTGTTGTAATCACGGGAGGAAACTCCGGCTTGGGCTTTGAGTGCGCCAAAGCCATCGCCAAATCACTTGAATGGCACGTAGTCATCGCCAGCCGCAACGCCGCCAAATCGGCGCAAGCCGTGGAATATCTAAAAACTCACACGCGTAATCCCCACATTCAGGCTATCCCTCTGAACCTGTCATCCTTGGCTTCCGTGCGTGAATTTGCTGCGGCGCTGCCTTCTTATAACATACCACCACTTCACGCCCTGGTTTGCAATGCCGGCGTACAGGTCATCTCGCACACGCAACGGACGCAGGATGGATTTGAAATGACTTTTGGCGTCAACCACCTCGGGCATTTTCTGCTAACCCTCCTGGTATTACCCCACCTTGCAGCGCCAGCGCGCATCGTTGTCGTCAGCAGTGGCACGCACGACCCAGCCCAAAAGACGTTCATGCCGCCCCCAAATTACACCAACGCCAGAGACCTGGCGTTTCCTCCAACGGACGAGATCTTGTCCGGGCGCGGAATCGAATACCTCGGGCGGCAGCGCTACAGCACCTCCAAACTGTGTAACGTCTTGTTCAACTACGAACTGGCGCGGCGGCTCCAGGCGCTCAATAAGCTTGAGTCCCACGACGCAATTTGCGTAAACGCATTTGACCCCGGTCTAATGCCTGGTACCGGTTTGGCGGGTGATTATCCTCCCCTGCAAAAAATAATCTGGGCGGCGCTCTTGCCGTTGCTCATCCCGTTTATCCACAACGTCAACACACCTTCCCGCTCCGCCCAAGCCCTGGCTCGTCTCATTCTCAACCCGCACCTGCAAAACGTAACAGGCAAGTATTTTGAAGGACCGAAAGAAATCCCTTCGTCCAAAGAGTCCTATGATCTTAACAAAGCCAAAGACTTATGGGACACCAGCATGGAATTGGTTGGACCTCCAGCAACGGCTGCCGCGTGAAAATTATTTTCTAACGCTCTAGAAAGAATCCCGGGGATTTCAAAGCCCGGGATTCTTTTTGCTACCCCTTGACAAATGATACAAATTATGTATAATATGTATCATGTCAGACAATTACGACACGCGAAAGAAAATCCATACCACTGCACTACAGCTTTTCCTCAAGCAAGGCATTAAAAAAACCTCGCTGGAAGAAGTCTCCACCCAGGCTGGTTTGACGCGTATCACGGTCTATCGGTATTACGCGGATAAAAAACGACTGGTTGAAGCCGCCTTCTTTTCGATAATCACTATCCTGGAAGAAACCCGCCGCGAAATTGACGCCTCTACCACTTCTGAAATTGAAACCCACCTGGATACTATCATCCGCCGCCTGAGCCTTTTCAACAGCGGCAACCTTCCCGCCCGCCTGGAAGAATTACGCTTGCTCTACCCAGACGTTCACCAAGCCTTTCACCAGGCACGCACAGCGGCAATATCCGCTATCTTCGAGCGTTTGATGGAAAATGCCGCGTGCCAGGCGCGACTGAGAGGTGGACTCAACCGCGCCATTGTCCAGGCGTATTTTCAAGTGGCGGTGATTAACGTCCTACAAGACCCCACTTTGATCCAGCACGGTCTATCCGCTGCGGAACTCTTCGCTGCCGTTAAAGACATCTTTTTACACGGAATACTTAAGGAGAAACAATAATGAAGGAATTAGGTCCGTTTAACTCGCTACGGAATTTCATCAGTTACGTTGCCGCTGGTCGGCTGCATTTTCCTCGCCAGCGTGTGGGGGAAGAAATTTATCTGGACGGAGAGAAATGGGTCATCTTTCGCCATATCGTAGTTGACCCCACTGCAAACCAACCCCAAAAACCGGGCGCCGTGTTCTGTCCACGCTTCCACATCGCGGGGATGTCCGTGCGTCAGAATATGTTCTTTTCCTGGTTGCCCATACCTTTTTTCGTTGGGCTGCCCGGGTTTCGCTCCAAGCTGTGGTTATATGACCCGCAGAGCGGAGATTTTTCCGGCTACTATGAATGGGACACCACCTCAGATGCGGAGAATTATCGCCAATCTTTTGCCGCCCGTTTCATGACTCGCCGCTCCATCCCCAACTCGGTTTCCTTTAAAGTCATCCCTCAGGAGTGATTTCCAATGAACGACACCTTTCATGATTTATCTAATCAACCTCTATTACTCGTTCTGGGCTGCACCGGAAGGATAGCCCAACCGTTTTTACAAACTTTCACCAGGGAAGGGGTACGTCTGCGCATTCTGGCGCGATCTCCCCAGGTTATACAGGCGCGCTATCCCCAAGCCGAGGTATTTTCCGGTAGTATGTTGAATGAAGATGACCTGCGCTGCGCCATGCAAGGGGTTGACGGAGCCTTCTTAATCACCCCAATTGGAGGGCGCAACCAAATCCAAATTGAGTTTGACGCCGCCCAGGTTGCCATCCAGGCAGGTTTGGAGAGCAATTTGCCTCATCTAATTTTCGTTTCGGTTACACAAATAGACCAGCCAACCGGTGTGCCCCTTCTGGACGTCAAACGTCTCATCGAACAAATGGTAGCAGAAAGTGGGTTGCCATGGTCAAGTCTGCGAGCCGGCTCTTACATGGAAGATGTAATTGACGAGCGCATAGACTGGATGCGGCGCGGGGTATGGCTTTTCCCTGTCCCGCCAGACCGTCCGCTTAGTTTCACGTCTCAACAGGACGTTGCCCGTGTGGCTGTCCAGCTATTACGCACAAAACGCCCTCTGAATGCCACGCTGGACGTCGTCGAGCCAATCCTGCGTACCCCCAGGGAAGTGTCACACGCCATAAAAGCACGCCTGGGTAAAAAGGTCTTTGTGGGAGGAACACCTCTCTTGTGGGTCATGTTCCTTCTTCAGCCGCTGTTGTGCTTGAAGAACCCAAAGATGATTACCATATTCGAGCTGTGCCGCTACCTGAACCGCGCCGGTTTACCCGGGCGTTGTGATCAAATGGCGGAGGTCTTGCCCGGCTTTCCCACAACCAGCCTGGAAAACCACCTGGACTCCCTTATGGGAGCTGTGCGCCCGTAAGCAAATTTGCTTATCGTTGTCGCCCCGTCCACAACCGTCAAACGACGCTGCCGCGGGTTGATTTTTAGGTGTAAATCTGACCCACATAAAACTACCCTCTTGTTCCAGCGGAAGACGATGACCGAGAAAAAAAACCACTTTGCGCAGCATACCGGGTATTTAAACCGTGCACCACAATGACTTTCCTTAGAGTGGCTATACTCTCTTTGCAACAAACCACAAAATAGTGCTTTTCACCAGGCGCGCCTGCATCTACTCCAAATTCCTTTGAGCAAAACCAAACGAATTTGTGTTTAACTATTGACTGACGGTCAGTCGTGTGATAGAATTAAATTAATTGACCGACCGTCAGTCTATAAAAGGAGTGTGAGCATGACCCGCACAGTAAAGAAACCCGAGCAACGCCGCCAGGAAATTATCAAAGCCACTCGTTTCCTGTTTTCCACCAGGGATTACGACAAAACTACCATGCAAGACGTCATAGATCACCTGGGCATTGCCAAAGGCACCATTTACTATTACTTCAAATCGAAAGAAGAACTGCTCGAAGCCGTCGTCCACGACATCATTGACGATAGCCTCACCCACATGCAAAGCGTGCTTGCCCAAACCAGCGGAAACGCCCTGGAAAAAATCCGCCAACTCGTCCTGGCTGGCTCGGTGTCAGAAGACAACGAGGACATCCTCGACCAGTTGCACCGCCCCGCCAACCGTGGTATGCACGCTGCCCTGCTCGCCGTGGCGATAGAAAAACAGGCACCCCTCTACGCTGCATTATTTCAGCAGGGCTGCGAGGAAGGCTTATTCCACACGGACACACCCCTCGAAACTGCCGAGTTCCTGCTCACCGCCGCTCAATTCCTCACCGACCAGGGAATTTACCCCTGGTCAGCGGAGACCTTAGCCCGCAGAAGCAAAGCCCTTCCGGCTCTCTTCGAGACCCAGCTTAAAGCTCAGCCTGGTTCTTTTCAATATGTATTTTCCCAATTATCAGAAAAAGGAGAACTCAAATGACCCCAGCTTACACATACAAACCCGTCCGTTATTTTGCGCTCACGTTTGCGATCACGTTTCTTTCTTTGTTCCTGGGAGCTTATTTCAGTTATCAGGAATACGGACAAACGCTTTACATCCTCTTCATGCTTCCGGGGCTGCTTGCTCCCTTTGGCGTTGCCTTGGGAATGATTTTAGCTTCTGGGTCCGCCCAATTGAAGCAGACCTTCCTCCAACGCCTTTTCGACCTGAGATTGATCAAACCCATCAGCATCATCCCTATCTTAGTCATCATGCCGGTGGTAGTGGTTGTATCCACTTTCATTTCACTGCTGTTCGGGGAGTCCATCCTGCAGCTTCAATTCTCCGAAGGGTTTTCCTTCTCTGCCGGGTTTGTTCCTGTGCTGCTCGTGCTCGCTTTAGCCGCCACCTTTGAGGAATTGGGGTGGAGAAGCTATGCTATGGATAGCCTTAATGAGAAGTTCAATTATTTTACCGCCACGTTGATCTTTGCAGTCTTGTGGGCAGCGTGGCACTTCCCGCTCTTTTTCATTAATGGGTATTATCAATATGAAATTGCCAGAATGAATATTTTTTACGGGATCAATTTCATGCTCAGTGTCGTCCCCCTGGCATTCATCATCAGTTGGGTCTGTAAATTGAATGGAGGCAGCATCCTGGCTGCCATCGCCTTCCACTTCGTTATCAATATGTCTCAGGAAGCCTTGCAAATCACCCAGGTTACCAAGTGCATAGAGACGGGCGTGCTCGTCGTAGTGGCTGCGATCATCGTCCTTCTCAATCGAAAAATGTTCTTTGAAAAATAAGCTAAATCTATTAGGAATACAAAATGAATAACACATCCTCAAACCAAAATTCTATGGCACGCGTGCTGTCTTTGCGAGATTTTCGCCTTCTCTTTGCCGGTGCATCCACCTCTCTGTTAGGAGATCAATTCACGTTGATTGCCACCCCCTGGTTGGTGTTGCAGATGACCAGCGACCCGCTGGCTTTAGGTTTTGTACTCGCCCTGGCAGGCATCCCGCGCGCCCTCTTCATGCTCTTCGGCGGCGCGATCAGTGATCGCCTTTCACCCCGCGTCGTGATGCTCATCGCAAATATTTCTCGTTTTCTTCTCACCGGCATTATGGCTCTCCTGGTTTTCACAGGTCTGGCGCAACTGTGGATGATCTACCTCTTCTCTCTGGTGTTTGGCTTGTTTGCCGGATTTGCCATCCCAGCCGAAAACAGCATCGTGCCGATGTTGGTCGAAGAGCAGGATTTGCAAGCTGGCAACTCCCTCATGATGGGCATCACCCAACTAGCCGGCTTCGTCGGACCGACCGTCGCCGGTATTCTCATCGGACGATATTCCAATTCCCTGATGGGTGTGGGGCTTGCCTTCGCCATTGACGCCTTCACCTTCGTCGTTTCGGCAATTACCTTGCAGTTGATTCGTCTCGCCGGGCAAACCAAAAGTAAGCCAGGCGCCTCCGCTGAAGAAAGTGTCTTGGCGTCCATCCTCACCGGAGTCAAATACTTGTGGACGGATAAACCGCTGCGCCTGATTTTCCTGGTGCTGATGGCGGTGAATTTCTTGCTCATCGGACCCCTGCTAGTCGGCATCCCCGTTTTGGCAGACCGGCGTTTGCCAGAGGGAGCAACCGCCTTCGGTTTGTTGATGTCCGCTTTTGCGGGCGGGAATCTGGTCGGCTATCTGATCGCCGGCTCGCTGCCGCGACCGCATGGAACAGGAATGCAATGGATCATGGTCATCTTCGTTGCTGCTTTTGGAGTCGTGGTTGCCGCGCTGGGTTTCATCCTCTCCACCTCGCTTGACTTTGGTTTGCTTGTTCTCCTCGGGCTGGGGAACGGTTATCACCCCATTCTCATGCTTACCTGGATGCAAACCCGCACCCCAAAAGACATGCTCGGGCGCATGATGAGTTTATTTATATTATCCAGCACTGGTCTGGTTCCCATCTCCCAGGCGATTTCCGGGGCAGTGATTAAATATGATCTAACCTTGTTATTTACCCTCTCTGGGGCGCTGGTCTTGCTGGTAACCGTAGGGATGGCTTTTCACCCAGATCTCAAACAACTCAGCGCCAGCCTCACTACGGCACAGGCAGAAGCATGAATCAACAGCGCCCCCGGCGGGATTCGAACCCACAACCAACAGCTTAGAAGG
>CAZGDA010000044.1:0-20717 GCA_964524425.1 uncultured Anaerolineaceae bacterium
GGCGCCGACGTCTGGCACTAGGATTGACCTAGCTTGAACTGAAAGGCTCTGGTTTCCCAGAGCCTTTTTTTATTCTCCTTATGAAAATAATACACAGTTGAAGTCCAAAGCGTTTCGAGAAAAGGATTATATTAATTTCGTTTTAACCTTGACTCATGACAAAGTTTTGTATATAATAACCAAGATGAGAGCAGTATTAATGCTCAAGTCAGAACTATCGTAATAACCAAAAATTTCTAGGAGGTTTATCGTGAAAAAGATTTACGTAGTTGCAGTTCTGTTGTTGGTTGCTATGCTTGTGTTGACCGCAGCCATTCCGAAGCCGGGTCCCAATGTAATTTTGACCCTGAAAAACCGCATGATCAACGAAGAGGCTCACATTTCCTTGAGCGGTTTGACAAATTTCTACACCTATTATCTGACGGCAAAAGCCTATGATGTAGAGGTGAAATTCCCCGCAGAGTCGCCGAAAATCAAGAAGACGACCTACGAAGTACGCGCGGACTACTATGAGACCACCGTGTACGTTTGTGACAACCCCGGACGCTCTGGTGTGATCAACCTGACCCGCAACGTGCAGTTGACCTTCCCTCTGTGCGACAAAGCTGGCAAGATGAACATGGGTGAGCCTACCCAGGAAAAAATCTCCACCGCTCGCTTCTTCCCTGGCTACTGGGATCCGACGGGCTACCAGGGTGAAGATCTGACCAAGCCTCGCTACCTACGTGTGTTAGCTGGACAGATCAAGGGCAGCGATGTGGCTTGCGTGCAGAACGTTGCTGGTCCATTGGTATTCGATCCCTTCTCCTGCCAAAACGTGTTCTTTGGTGATGGTTACGATGATGGCACCATCAGCGGTAACTTCGCTGCGATTATGAACGGTGCGCAGGTTCGCTGGGCATTGGACTTCTACAACTGGGACAATGGCGGCGCCGACGTCTGGCACTAGGATTGACCTAGCTTGAACTGAAAGGCTCTGGGAAACCAGAGCCTTTTTTTATTCTCTTTTATTATAAACGCAGGGGAATGTGGAATATCCGCGATAGAAAGCGAGACTACGCAGACATTCCCCAGGTTTTTTGCTTTTGCTCAGCGGACATATCCAGCGCGAGAGTGCCGCCGGGGTTCATTATGTTGTGCGGGTCAAAATGTGCCTTCAGACTGCGCAACAAGTCCAGATATGCACTTCCTACCTGTCCTTCCAGCCAGGGGGAGGTTTGTTTTCCTACTCCATGATGGTGGCTCATGGCAGCGCCGTGTTTTTGAATGGCGTCTAAAACACCGTATTGCAAATCGAGATACTCGCGTAGAGAGGTAATTTTCGCAATGAAAGTGAAATACAGGTTGCCTCCCTGGGGGTAGGCGTGAGAGAGGTGGGTCATACAAATGGTTTGTGGGCGGCTTTTGATAAATTGCCTGACCCCGCTGTGCACCTTTTCGAGCTGCTCCCAGGTTACGGCGCATTCCAGTGTGTCGGTGATGATACCGTAATCCTGCAAGTCCTCGCGCATATATGGGTCACGCCAGCGGTCTTTTTCCCAACGCTGCGCCACGCGGAACGGGGTAAGGTTAAATGCGCCTTGGCGGGTGCAAATCGTATGCAAAGCGCGCTGTACGTTGCGGGTGAATCCACTTTCACCGTCTGTGGTGCCGATAAACAGGCAGCGCTCCCTTGCCCGGTAACCCAGGCGCTCTAGGATGAAATTGGCAGGTGTATCCTCCACTCCGTATAATTTCATGGCGACGTCGGTTTCTTCGGCGTCTGATAGGCGAAACACGGATGGACGACCGGCTTCGCACTGCATGATTTCGCGCACGGCGGTTTTTGCCGCCTCCCATGATTTAAACATGTAGCTGAAATAGCGGCGGTTTTCTGGCATGTGGCGAAAGATTTTGAGGGTAACGTTGACAAGCACGCCGAAAGCGCCTTCACTTCCCATCAGGATTTGATTGAAATCTGGACCCGTGGCGGAACGAGGGTAATCTTGCGTTTGAATGACGCCAACCGGGGTAACGTATTCCTGCGCGGCGACGATGTCTTCAATCTTTCCATAGTACGTGGAGTTTTGCCCGGCGCCTTTGGTTACCACCCAGCCGCCCACGCTGGAATATTCAAAGGATTGCGGGAAATGACCGCAGGTATAGCGCTGCCGGGCGGCGAAGTGCTGCGGAGCGTGGTTGAGAATGTCCTCCAATTGCGGTCCCATCATGCCAGCCTGAACGGTGATGGTTTGATTGGTTTCATTAAATGAAACGACTTGATTGAGGTGTACGCTTAAATCCAGGCTGATTCCTCCGCACACAGCTTCGGTGCCGCGCGTTACAGACGAGCCGCCGCCGCGCACGTAAATGGGAATTTTCTGCGCGTGGCAATAGCGCACGATGTCTTGTACGTCTGTTTGTGTCCTGGGGTAAAGCACTACATCGGGTACGTTTTCGATGAGGTGCTTGCGCAGGCGGATCGAGTCGATCATTCCTTTTCCGTAGGAGGCTTTCAGGCGGTTGTATGTGTCGGTGAGGCAGTTTCCTTCCCCCACAATCTGGCGCAGGTTGGCGAGTTGCGCCTCTGATAGGCGCATGCGCACGTCTGCATTGACGGTTTCCAGTCCCATCTCAATGGGTTGACGCAGGTCTTCTTCACTTAAATTAAACACGTCTTCCATCAAAGCGCACAGCCGCGGGTTGGGATGTTTAAACTCACTCAGACTGCCCCACTTGAATAACGTGCGATAAGACCCTGGCGGTGGAATTTGTTCGTACCACACCGGTTTGATTTTCATTGCGCGCCCCCTTGCCCTTCTTTCAGCTCCCAAAGCTCAATATTGGTAAAAGTAATGCGCGTGCCATATCCGTTGGCGTTGCCACTTGCCAGCCCCAGGCTCAGGTTGCCCTTGTCCCATCCCTGGGTCATCAATCCGCTGTAATTGGCGGTAAATGTGTCTTTGCCATCCAGGTACAATTTGATCAACGTGCGGTTGACCACGAGCACCATTTGAGATTTTCCTTCCGGATAGGGCAGGTTGCTGACGGGTCCTTTGGTGATTCTGCCTAAGACGTTATTCACGGAACGCATCAGCTTGATCGTCCCGGATGCGACGCCGACGTGGACTGCCATGTAATTGGGGGTATTCTCGTGGAAGGCGAACGCCGGTCCCGTCATTGCCCAGTCTGCCTGCCCGCCATCTACGCTCCAGGCGACGTCTGCGCGTAAGACGAAATTTTGCGGTGAACGATTGGTAGAAACCAGGGTAAAACTGCCAAGCACGTTGGATTCTTTTGTTACATCCGCTAATTTGGTGTAGGTCCCTTCTGTATTCTCTAATACTTTGTCGGTTTTAAGCTTTTCCAAAAGTTCGGTCATGGAGGCGGCTTGTTGGGTTACCGCAATGCTGGTATCCGGTGTTGCCGTGGGCGCCGGTGTATCTGTGGGGAGAGGCGTTTCGGTGGGCGGCGGTGTAAAAGTGGGTGTAGCAGTGCTGGTTGCCGTTGGGTACGCCGTTTGGGTTTGCGCAATTGCGGTTAATAGGCTGTCTTGATAGGTTGTGCCTGGCAGAAATGAGCAGGCGACTGCCAGGATTGCGCAAAAAATCAAAGCAATAAATAAACGTTTCATTTTTTCTCCTTTTTGAGGAAAGGTTAACGGCTAGATTTTACCACGACATGCACAACTAAGGTTGTTAGAAATCCAAATACTGGAAAGGATTGGGGTGTTGTTTCACGGGTTTTTCAGCGAAACCGTTGCAAATTATGGCTGGCGGGATTAGAATCAGATTTACATTATGAGACAATCCAGATCGTTTCACCCTTTACGTTGGATGTCGCTGCTTTCGTTGGCAGCCGCACTGGGACTGGTGGTGTTACAGTTGATCACCTTTAGCCGTTTGCGCGCAAATTTCCCTGCCGGTATGACGATCGCCACCGTTCCCGTGGGCGGGTTAGACCGTCCGACGGCTGCCCAACGTTTGCTGGAATATTTCACGCTGCCGATTGAAATTCAATACGGAGACAGCGTGATCCAGATGAGTCCTGCGATGGTTGGTTTTAAACTAGACTTGGACAGTATGTTGGCAGCCGCGGATATGCAGCGCACCGCCAAGCCGTTTTGGCAGGGTTTTTGGGATTATTTGTGGGGTGTAAGCACTTCCACTTCAGACGTTCCCATGCAGGCGTCTTATTCCGAAGCGCGCTTGCGGGCGTATCTGCGCGATGAGGTTTCTTCGCGTTATGACAAACCCCCTACCTCTGCCGTGCCTGCCCCGGGCGTGGTGAGTTTTCAAGCCGGGCAGGCTGGCACGACCCTGGATGAGGATGGCTCGGTGCGCTTGATCGAAAAGGCGCTTAAATCTACGGCGCGCTATAAAGTGAATCTGCCGCTCAAACGCACCCAACCGCCGCGCCCATCCCGTCAGAACATTGAGCTTTTGCTAAAACGCAACGTGGACGTTTCCGGTTTTGACGGGTTGACCGGCTTTTATCTGCTGGATTTGCAGACGATGGAGGAGATGCACTTCATTTATTACCAGGGCAGTAACCTGCCGACCAAGCCTGACCTTTCCTTTACGGCGGCTAGTATTATCAAGATCCCCATCATGGTGTCCATCCTTAGCCGCGTTCCGGATAGCCCGAACCTGGAAACGACAAATTTGCTGCAAAAGATGATCATCGAATCCGGCAACGCCCCGGCGGATTGGTTGATGCAGCAGGTCATCAGCCAGGAGCGTGGTCCTTTAGACGTTTCCGCCGACATGCAAAAGATTGGACTTCAGGATACGTTCCTTGCCGGGTATTTTGCGGCGGGTTCTCCGTTGCTGCGTAAGTACGAAACGCCCGGTAATACGCGCAGCGACATGAATACCAAACCCGACCCGTATAACCAGACCACTCCCTCTGAAATTGGTTTGCTGCTGGGGGATATTTACACCTGCGCTGAGAGCGGCGGAGGCACGCTGGTGGCGGCGTTCCCCGGCAAGATCACCCAGGAGAAATGCCGCACGATGATCGAATATCTGACTCTCAACGCTATGCCATCGCTCATCAAAGCTGGCACGCCCGATGGAACGAAGATAGCCCACAAGCACGGTTGGGTCTCTGACCCCAATGGGGTGATCAACGTCATCCAGGACGCCGGGATTGTGTACACGCCGGGGGGTAACTATGTGCTGACGATTTTCCTTTACCATCCCGTGCAATTGATCTGGGACCCGGCTGCGAAGCTGATTTCTGATCTTTCGCGCGTCGTCTACAATTATTACAATTTACCGCAGTCCGAGTAACCAGAGGAGGGCTTATGTCCACGGGAGAGAAAATATTGCGCACTGTGCGCTGTCTGAACGAACAGAGCGCGGCTGTGCTGGCGCGCCTGCTGCAAGCGGCGGCAGACCAGGGCGGCTCGATTGGCGAGGTGCGTATCGTTTCCCAAAACGAGAGCTGGGTGGAGCGCGACGTGGGTGTTTGGGCGGACGATGAACCCCACATGCAGGCTATCCTGCAGGCGATGGCGCTCAACCCGGGCACGCGCATCACGGATGTGCGTGACGAGGTGCTGGATTTGCACTTGCAGGGCAAGATAAGCATGCGCAGCCGCTACACGGTGGATTCTCTGCCCACTTTGCGGCGCGTTTATACGCCGGGGGTGGCGAACGTGTGTTTGCGGATCGCCAAAGAGCCTGGCGCGGCGCGGCGCTACACTTCCATCAGCAATACAGTGGCGATCGTAACCGACGGCAGCGCCATCCTCGGCTTGGGAGACATCGGCTGCGTGGCGGGTATGCCGGTGATGGAGGGCAAAGCCATGCTGATGGAAAGCCTGGTGGGGCTTTCCGGCGTGCCGATTTTGCTGGATACGCACGACGCGGACAAGATCGTTGAAACCGTGGCGGCGATCGCGCCGACGTTTGGCGCTATTCAACTGGAGGACATTTCCGCGCCGCGCTGTTTTGAGATCGAGGTGAATTTGCAAAAGCGCCTGGGGATTCCGGTGATGCACGACGATCAGCACGGCACGGCTGTGGTTACCACGGCGGCGCTGAAATCCATTTGCGCTAACCTGGGCGTTTCCATGAACAAGATCACCATCGGACAGATCGGACTGGGGGCGGCGGGCATGGCGGTCAGCAATATGTTGATGCTCTACTCCGGCAGGGCTGTGCTGGGCACAGACATCTCCGAAGCAGCCGTGCGCCGTTTCGCTGCCCTGGGCGGAACTCCCGCCAGCCTGGACGAGGTGATGGGCAAGGCGGACGTCGTCATCGCCACCACGTCCGTGCCGGGGTTGATCAAAGCGGAGATGGTGCGGAAGGGGCAGATCATTTTGGCGCTTTCCAATCCCAACCCGGAAATCCGCCCGGAGGAGGCGCTGGCAGCCGGGGCGGCGCTGGCAGTGGACGGCAGGTCGGTGAACAACTTGCTCGGTTTTCCGGGTATTTTGCGCGGGGCGATGGACGCCCAGGCACCCTGCATCAGCGCCGAGATGTACATCGCTGCCGCCGAGTGCATTGCCAGCCGCACACCGCCCGGTGAGACGACGCCCAATCCGCTGGATAAGACCCTGCACTGCGCTGTGGCGGCGGCGGTGGCTGCCACGGCGATGCGCCAAAACCTGGCGGGCACGGATTACGTGGCTTACGTTGGAAAGGACGACCTGACGTGAGGGGCAGGCGCAGCGGGGGTTGTGGATTTTGATTTTTTTATCTTCATCTGGTAAAATTTTAGGATGGGTGTTATAATATTGTGTGTTGCCACCATAGCTCAGCTGGCAGAGCAGGCGTTTCGTAAACGCCAGGTCAAGGGTTCGAATCCCTTTGGTGGCTTTGGGTGTACTCCCTCGCCTGTTCAGGCGCAGGGGGTATTTTTATGAAAAACCATGTTGACGCTTTTTAACGGGCATGGTAAAATTAGTGCAGTGCCTGCCCCCATCGTCTAGTGGCCCAGGACGCGGCCCTCTCAAGGCCAAAACAGGGGTTCGAGTCCCCTTGGGGGCACTGTAACATTCACATCCCGAACGAGTAACCACTTTCATAGAGCAGTTTTGGCTATGGTGTGCTTCGAGCCAGGAAGCAGGATAGCAAAGCTTCCCGGGGAATTGGGATCCGGTGTTCGGGATGTTTGCGTTTTAATTTAATTATATTCATTTGAAATAAAAACCATTGGATTTTACTTTTTTATTACGCCCTGTTTTTCCAGAGATCATGTCACACCAATTTTCGATACTCCCAGGTTTCCTTCAACGCACCCCCCAGGCGAGCAGAAGTTGACCGCCTCTGACAGACGGCGAGCCAAATGAGAATAGCAATGTACAAACAGGGAACTTGTCCGGCGCGTCAGGCTCAGGCGAAAACGCCCTCTGCCCAGGCGCGGATTTTGTCCCAGTCGCGCAGGTCGCGGTCTGTGCCGCCCATTTGCTGGATCATCCAGCGGTCGAACAGGGAAAGGCGCGCCATGTCCATCTTACCGGCGAAGAAGACCTCGTCCGTTGCCTGGACCAGCGGGCGCACCGAATCCAGGTAGGCGCTGCGCTTGCTGCGGCTTTCCTCGTCGTCTTCCACGTTGTCCAAGTGCACAGTGAACAACGCCAGCGGCACGCCGCTCAACGCCGCCTGGTTGGTCTTGAGGAAATCCACCGCTTCAGGAAGCCAATTGCCCATGCGGATGGCACTGCCGACCAGCACGGCGGAGTAACCTTCCAGGGAGGGTTTATCCTTGACGGGCTTGACGTCCACCTGGAAGCCGCGCCCGGCGAGGGTTTTGGCGATGGCAGCCGCCACCTCCACCGTCGAACCTGCCCGCGTGGCATACGTAACCAGGATGCGTTTGGCGGCTGGGTCGTCTTTGCCGTAAGTAACGGGCAGGGTTTCCACTGCCGGCGTGCGCGTGGCGGTGTATCCCAGCCCGGCGCACAGCACGGTCGAAGCTCCCAGGGTGATGCCGATAACTTTCAAAAAATCGCGCCGTGATGCAGGTTTAGCAGACATGTTTCCTCCTGATGATGGTTTTGGTTGATTTTATTCTTGCGCAGAAAAGAACTGCAATAATAAATAGCTATTATATATACGATTATACTCCGATAAAGTTCCTGTAGGAATCATTTTGGTTGGAAAGGGCAAATACGCCAACGGTATTTTGTTTGGAGTTGCTCTCCCGAGACGCGAAAAATGTAAAGTTAGCTTGACATTTGTTGGATTGGGATGTATAATAAGTAAAGTTAGCTTTACATTCGAGGGAGAAAATGAAAAATCGGCTTGAGGAGTTACGTTCCAAAAAAGGGTGGACACAGCAAGAACTGGCAGACCGCGTGGAAGTCTCCCGGCAAACGATTATTTCCCTGGAGAAAGGGCGTTATGATCCATCTATCCTGCTGGCGTTTCGTCTGTCGAAGCTATTCGGTTTGTTGATAGAGGATATTTTTAGTTTTGATGAGGAATAAATATATGCAAAATAAACCTACAAATGTCAATCGGCAGATTATTCTTGGCTGGCTTCTATTGGGAATTGGTGGAGTCTGTTTTCTAATCGGAGTAGCGTTTTTTGAGATTCCAAGATTAAATATCATACCTGCCACGAAGCTGGTAAGTGGTTTGGGTATCTTGATCGCCGGTTTAGGAGTGGGGCAATTGGTTAAATATGCGCCTGCAAGGGTAAGCGCCCAGACTGCAAAACGAATTATGATTGAAGATCAAGATGAACGTCTGCAAACCATTCGTTTGCGCGCCGGAAACAAGGCATTTGAAATCACGTCTGCTGTGTCCTGCATTGGTTTGATTGTATATTCGTCTCTGAATGTGCAGGGAGAGTCGGCGTCTTTATACGACGGGATGTGGTATTACCTGGTGTTTTTATTCCTGCTTTCCGTAGGCGTTTATGGTATCAGTCTGGCTCGTTATCAGAATAAATATTGATAACCAGGGCTGATCTTCCAGGGAAAAACCAAATTCCACAAAGCAAGACCCCCAGGTAAGCACATGGGGGTCTTGTTATTAACGTTGCATCATTGTGAGAGTACTGTGTACTCACACAATAACCCTTGCGGGATTGGGCGCCAGCGCCGAGAACGTGGAAATGCGCTTCAGCGTCGGGCGATTCTCATCCTCTTCCACGCCGAAGGGCGCTGTCCACTCATCTGCAACGGCGCCGCAGCGGGAATGCCAGGCTTGGGCGCCGGTAAAACACCGTAATCAAACCCATCCAGAACCTTGCGCTCCAGCGGCTGCGCCATGATCTTTTCCAGCGTGCGCACCATGGCGTTATCTTCGGGGGTGACGAGGGTAAAGGCGTCGCCTGTGCGTTCGGCTCTGCCGGTGCGCCCGATGCGGTGGACGTAATCGTCGGCGGTGGCGGGCATGTCGTAATTGATGACGTGGGATATGCTCTGCACGTCTAAACCACGCGCGGCGATGTCGGTGGCGACCATGATCTGGTACGTGCCGTTCTTGAAGCCGTTCAGGGCAGCCTGGCGCTGACCTTGCGTGCGGTCGCTGTGCAGACTGGTAACCTTGAAGCCGGCGCGTCCGATCTGCTGGGCGAGGCGCTGCGTGCGATGACGCGTGCGCGTGAAGATGAGCACCGAGTCGGTATCGGTCTGCTTAAGCAGTTCCAGCAGCAGAGAGGTTTTCAAATAGTGCGGCACCGGGTAGAGGGCGTGCATAACTGTGTGTGCCGGGCGGCTGAGGCTGAGGCTGATACGTTGAGGGTTTTTCAGCGCCTGGGCGGCGAGTTGCTCCACTTCGCCGGGAAACGTGGCGGAAAAGAGCATTGTCTGGCGGCGTAGCGGCAAGAGCTTGAGAATCCGGCGCACGGAGGGCAGGAAACCCATGTCAAACATGCGGTCGGCTTCATCCAAGACGAGAATTTCCACGTCGAAGAGTTTGACGAAGCCCTGTTCGGCAAGGTCGAGCAAGCGCCCCGGGCAAGCCACGAGGATTTCAACGCCGTCTTGAAGCGCCTTGATTTGCGGCGCAGTTCCAACGCCGCCGTAAATGGTGGCGCTGCGCAGTTTTGTGCCGAGGGCGAGCGCACGGATGTTTTCATGAATTTGCTCCGCCAGCTCGCGCGTGGGCGTAACGATGAGGGCGCGCGTGTGGTTGCGCTCCCCGTGGATTAATTTATTTAAAATCGGCAGGACAAAAGCCGCCGTCTTGCCTGTGCCGGTCTGCGCCGTGCCGATCAGGTCGTGCCCGGCGAGGGCAGGCGGAATGGCGGCTTGTTGAATAGGTGTCGGCATGCTATAGCCGAGGTGAGAAATTCCCGTTTGCAAGCGAGAATCCAGGTTAAACTGGTTGAAGTTTGCGTCTTTGACGTCGTTCACTATATTTCCTTCTTCCCAGCAATCAAACGCGCGCTGAAGCATTGAGTTAGACTCAATAGCTAACAACGGCAGCGACTGCTGAGAAAATTGGGTGTTGTAATCTACGATGATAGGAACAGTGCAGCAGGCTGTTTAAAATCGCCCCAATTGATTTGTTTGTTGGATTTACCCACCCTCTTTGAATTCTGAAAAAACCCCGTTCGTGCAAGGTGCTGCACAGACCATTTCAAAAAGAAGGGCAACCCTTAGTATAACACACTTTCGAAAAAAAAGGAGAAATTGCCTGTCATTCCAATCTGCGCAGGGCAGGGCGAAAGAACCACATAGATAGGGCAAGCACGAGCATCATAAAGCCGCTGAACATGACAGCCTGCGGTTCTCCCCACTGGCTGGCGATAATCCCCAACAACAAAGAGCCGAGCGGCATAAGCCCAAAAAAGGTGAGCGTGTAAATGCTCATCACGCGCCCGCGCAGCTCGTCTTCTACGTGAGATTGCACGATGGCGTTGCTGGTGTTTAATACTATCATCACGCTCCAGCCCAGGGCAACCAGCGCCAGCAGGGAAGCTGGCAGCCAGTGGATGAGGGCAAAGACGAACAAGAAAACCGCCGTAGCAAAGCTGCCCAATGTCCACAGTTTGCCTTTCATTCTAAACCGTCCCAGCGAGGCGACGAGCAATGCGCCGATAAGCGCCCCAAGTCCGCGTGCCGAAAGCAGATAACCATTGGTGAGGGCATCTCCGCCGAGGATGTTGACTGCCCAGGCGGGCAGCAGCGCCACGATGCCCATGCCAAACATAGCCAGAACGCTCAGGTTGAAGATCATCATGCGGATCACGTCGTGTCTGGCGACGTATTGAATGCCTTCCTTTATTTGCACCAGGGTGGAGTTGTTGTTGGGCTGACGCACGAAGGGCGCCAGGCGCATTAAACTCAAGGCGATAATTACCGCGAGGAAGGACAATCCGTTGAGGGTGAAGCACCAGGCAGGACCCAGCCAGGCGTAAGTGATACCGGCAACCACCGGACCGACAATGGCGGCGCTGTTGAACATGGTGGAGTTCATGGCGATGGCGTTGGTCAGGTCCTCGCGTTCGACCAGTTCGACGACGAATGCCAGGCGCGTCGGGGCGTCAAAGGAATTGGCAATTCCCAGCAAGAAGGTCAGCACGATAATATGCCAGGGCTGCACCAGGTTGGTGAACACCAGCCCTGCCAGCGCGAAAGCCAAAACCATCATAGACGTTTGTACGATGATGAGCAACGTGCGCCGCGACATGCGGTCGGCGACCACTCCGCTGTAAAGGGTGAAGATCCAGGCAGGGATGCCGTTGGCGAAGCTGACGTACCCCAGGTACGCCGGGGACGCGGTCAATTGATACACCAGGTAACCCTGGGCAGTGGCTTGCATCCACGTGCCCACCAGGGAAACCAGTTGACCAAGAAACCAAAGACGGAAATTGGGGTGTTTGAGCGCGGCAAACGTGTGAACGACCTGCCTGCGCACTTGGAGTTGCATTGAAATATAACCAAGTCCTTTGCTTTAAATGTCAAAGGGTATATTATATCACGAAGGGAGGTTTATACTTGCGGGAAATATTCCGCAACGACGTCCTGGACACGCGCCAACCAGCGTTGACGTTGTTCCGCAGTGGAAGTGGTAACGATGTTATACATCTCGCGATAAAACGTCGTCACGCCGCACAAATCAAAGATGCAATCCTTCCAAATCCGTTGCAGAGGGTCGCCAAATACACTCAACTCGCGCTGCGTAGAGGTATTAGAGGTGTTGAAGACCAGGGCGGCGCGAGCTTTGAGCAGCCCAACCGGCACGCCTTCGCCGCTGTCCCCGTCCAGGAACTGGTAGGCAATGCCGGGGCGGATGACGCGGTCAATCCAACCTTTCATAATGGCGGGCGGCTGTCCCCACCAGTTGGGGTGGACGATGATAATTCCATGCGCGGCGGCAATTTCCTGACAATGGAGGGCTATCTCTTGCGGCAGGTCAGCCTCTTTGGGAATTTCCAGGGCGGGCAAGAGCGGGTCAAATTTCTCTGCGCACAAATCGTGCAGGATGACGTTGTACCCGTTACGTTGCAGCGTTTTTTGTGCAGTTTGGGCGATGGCGTGGTTGAAACTGTATGGGTCGGGGTGTGCCAGAATAATTGAAACGTTCATAGAGATTTCTTTCCTTATAACAAAGCGGTGCGTTTGCATTTTACGCGCCTTCCTGCTGGTTGATATTATACCCGAAAGGTTGATTAACCAGGAAAAAAACCCTCACCACTTTTCAGCGGTGAGGGGTGGGTTGGATGGCGTTGCGTTGATTAGGGCTTGCAGATCATCAAAGACACGTCGTCTGTGTACATCGCCATAGTGCTGTTCCAGCCGTTGTTGTAAGTGCCGAAATAAACCCACACGGTTTTACCGGCGTATTTCTTCAAGTCGAACTGGTATTGCGTCCACGTGCGGCTGTCCGAGCGGACGTTGACCGGACGTTCAAACTCGCGCTTGTTGCTGTCCAGTAAAAGCATCAACTGTACGTCGTAGCCGTCAATCCCATCCACGCTGCGCTGGAAGAGCCAGAACGAGAGATTGGCGCTGGTGGCGTTGGCAGGGATGCTGACCTGCTGCCATGCGGATGAATAACTGTACACGTTCTTCAGCGGGTCTAAGATGCCAGTGCGCATCGAGCGCCCGCCGGAGTGGACTTCCTCGGTGGAGTAATTGGCGGTGGCTTCCTGCAAGTAGATGATGTCGTACCCGGCGGTGTACCTGGTGGCGGGCAGGTACCAGGCTTCGTCCGTTTCAAAACCGCCATTGACGATGGCTTCGTAACACGCCGACACGGTGCTGGTGGACGTAGGCGTCCGTGAAGCGGTGGGTGTTACCGCGCTTGTTGGCGTGCTGCTAGGCGCAGTGGTTGCGCTTGGCACGGCGGTTTGGGTGACGGGTTGGACAGTGCTGGTTGCCTGTGGCGTAGAGGAAGCTGGCAGCGGAGTTTGCGTCAACACTTGGGTTGTGGTGGGCAACAATGTAACGGGCGGCAGAGGGGTAACCGAAGCCACCGGTGTAAGCGGTATCCCTTGCGCTTCGAAGGCGCCGATGTCGCAGACTGCCACGCCGTCTCCGTTGCCATCAACCGGACGGGGCATAAAACGTTGATCGTGCAGCAGAGAGGCGGCTTTTTGGTCTGTGCAGCCGAGCGGGTTTGCCGCATCAATTGCAGCGCTGCCTAGCGAAAGGGCGTGTGTGTAGGTGGGACCGTCGTTATCCGCCAGGGCGCCCAAAAAGGCGTTGGCGCCTAGCAAATCGCCCTGCACGGTGGCGATCGTACAGCCGCCGGCGTTCCCGATCAGATTGTAGCCCCCGGAATTGAACGAACCGGAGCAATCTGGCGAGAATCCGCTGACGTTATCGCTGAGGAGGGAGTTGGTTAGAATGACTTTATTAGCTGTCTTGGCTAGAACTCCACCACCGTTGGCGGAAGTTGTGTTCTTGGCAACAGTGCTGTTCAGCAGCACCAAGTCTGTGTCTGTGGAAAGACCGCCGCCTTCGCTGCCGGTGTTGCTGCTGATGGTGCTATTCACGATAGCACCCACGCCGGTGAGGGAGACGCCGCCCGCGCCAGCCGTTCCGGTGTTGGTGTGCACCGTGCTTTCCGTCATCAACAAGCCGCTGTCTGCGCTGATTCCGCCGACGGTACCGGAGTTGCCCTGGATGGAACTGGCGATGACGGTTAGATAACCGGCGTTGATCTGCACTCCACCGGCGTTTGCGCTGGACTGGTTATTGCCTACGGTAGAGCGGGTGAGAGCGACGTTTGCACCGGTCGTCCAAACACCGCTGGCGGAATTATCTATCACCTGGCTGTTTTCCACCCACAGGTCGCCCGAACCCCAGGCGTTGATGCCGCCGACTCCGTTGCGAATGGTAACGCTATTGAAGAAAACCAAAAACATGCCGGGAGCCTGTGCCGCAGAGGCTTTGCCTTGTGCGACGCTGGCACCGGCGCCTTCACCGATGGAAAAAACGGAGTCTAATCCGCTGCCATCAATGATGGTGGCGGTTTTACCGGCACCGGAAATTAATACACTGTCGGTGATGTCCAGGTCACCGCTGGCGGCAGCGTCTTCGTTCTGTCCAGGGATGGTCAACGTGTAGGTGCCTGGCGGCAGCAGAATGGTATCGTAACTCAAAATGGCGTTGGATTCCTGCACAGCGGCGCGCAGGCTGCATTTCCCGTCTGCCGTCATACAAATTCCATCGCCGGGGTTGACGTCTGGGGCGTCTTCGGTGGTGTTGGCTTGAAAGATCAAGCCCATGTTGAGCATCACGCCACCGTAAATGCCCCATTGTTGCCCGATGTCCATTTTCGCGAATGGATACCAATGGACTTCCGTATCCCACGTGTCGTAGACGGCAATCATCTGCCCGTCGCTGTCGTCGTAACCGATGCCAACGCCGGCGTGGTCTGTTTCACCGTCGCCATCGGTGTCCACGACGAGCATAACCGGGCGGCTGGCATCTATCTCGCCTTTGTAGCGTTCCCAGGAGAAGCCGTCCTCCATGGTGAGGAAACGCTGAATGTAGGAGTATTCCGGCGCGACGGACTGGATGTAGCCCTCAAAACCGACGGGCATGAAGCGAGAAGAACTCCAGCCATAACGCAGTCCGTGTACAGATTGCGAAGTCTTCATAAAATCAGCGACTGAGTTATCAAGGTGCTCGTCGCCTTGCGGGTCTTCCGATTTATCGGGCAGAATTTTATCGCTATGTTCAATGTCATCCAGGGGCAAGGAATAATCGTTGTAATGCTCGTCGCTGGCGATGACTTGGTTTACTTCATCGCTCTGGCTGGAAGCGCTGCCGGGGAAAAGCTTCTTGAATCCGCGTTCATTCCAATAGGCAAGCACCATGCCCGCGGCGGTAGGACCGCATCCGTTATGCCATACGAAGGGAGGTACGTTCAACAACTGGTTGGCTGCGCCGGTAACGGTTTTGCCGCGATATGTACCTGGGGGAGGGGTCGCGCCAGTGGTGGTGAGAGCTTCGTCGAACGTGGGCCAATGGTAGGTATCCGGCTTGACAGCCGGCGGTGAAATCTCACCTGCTACGGGAATGGAGGGTTGCAGTGAGGGCGTGGCGGATGCCAGTTCCTGGGCGCGTGCGGCTAAATTTCCGGCGCTTTGCGGCATGCCCAAGCCAGCCAGCAAAACGGGGATAAGCACGATTGCCAGCCAAAAACGGCGCCTCTTGTGTGCAACGCGCAAGAATAAGCGGGAATGGATGTTCATAAAGTACCTCCCAGATCGGTAAAGATAAATGAATCTGTCTGTTTTGTTGCAAGGAGTGTGCCACTTCGCGCCTGTTTGGGTGAAGTGATGGATTTGCAGGGTTTTAATTATCGCATTCGGAAGAAGGGATAGCTGTGTATGGGAAAAGGCGCCGCAGCTTAGCGGGCGTCGCTTTTCTATATCTTCTTAAATATCCTGGAAGGATATCCCCAGGGAGGTGAGAATCGCACGTTGTGTTTGCCACATACGCTCTTTTTCGGCAAGGTCGGCGTGATCATGCCCCAACAAATGCAGTACGCCATGCACCACCAGCAGGATTAGCTCATCATATACGCTAGCCAGTTTGTATTCACTTGAGCCGTCCTCTACGTTGGCGCGGGCGCGTTCAAAAGAGATGATCACGTCGCCCAGGTACAGCGCATCCATGGATGGTTGTGTTTGCTGCGCGGCAAAGGAAAGCACGTCTGTGGGAGAGTCCGTTTGGCGGAACTGGCGGTTGAGTTGCTGGATTTCTTTATCGGAGGTCAGAACGAGAGTGAGTTCGCTGTGCGGGTCGGCGTTTGCGTATGCCAGGGTTGCGACAGCCGCGCGGCGCAAGCGTTCCTGTTCTTGTGCAGGCAGGTATGGGGCGACAAAACGTGCCACGTTGAGATGAATCATATCAGCGCAGCGCCTCGACATCTTTTGGCGAGGTTATGGGAATTGCCGGTTCCGGCAGCAGATCGCGGCGCGGTGTTTTCTGCGTGTCCTCCTGGCTGGAAGGAAGTTCTGCAAGGTGTTCCAGCTTGGGGTATTCGATGCGCGGATGGTAGATACCTTTCAACGTCTCGATAAAAGATTCTTTAATAATAGCCAGGTCTTTCAAAGAGAGATCGGTTTCCTCCAGCATTCTGTCTTTTAGGCGCGCTTCAAAGATAGAATCGACAATCTTGCGCAATTCCACCAGGTCGGAAGGACGCTTGGCGCGTGAAGCCGCTTCGCAGCCATCTGCCAGCATGACAATACCAGTTTCACGCGTCTGCGGGCGATGTCCTGGGTAACGAAAACGTCCTTCTTCCACAAGGCTTTCATCGCCTCCGGCGGCTTTAATGGCGTTGATGTACTGATAACGCGCCAGCATGTCTCCGTGATGTTCGGTGATAAAACTCTGCACACGCCGCGGCAGGCGGTATTTTTGGGCGAGCTTCATACCGTCGGGGACATGAGCGATGATAATAGCGGCGCTGTCGGCTGGATCGAGATTATCGTGCGGGTTTGGCTGCCCAGGCACCTGGTTTTCGATAAAATAAGCCGGGTTGTTAGTCTTGCCCACGTCGTGGTACAAAGCGCCTACCCTGGCTAAAAGACCGTTGGCGTTCACGCTGTCGGCTGCCTGTTCTGCCAGGTTGGCGACTTGCAGGCTGTGCTGGTAACTGCCTGGGGCGCTGCGCATGAGCAGACGCAGGAGGGGATGGTCTGGGCGAGTGAGTTCGACGAGGTGCAACGGGCTGACCACGCCTAAAAACTGGGCGAGGAAAAATTGCAGGACGATCGTCAAACCGGCGGAACTGATGCTATTGGCTGCGGCGACGAGCAGCATGACCAGCACCATGCGTTGAAAGGCAATGTTGGTGAACAGGTCACCGGTTATCGGTGTTTCCAAAAAGCGATAGGTCAGCACGATCAACGCGCCAGAAAAGGCGCTCACTGCGCTGGCGCCCAGGAAGGAAAACAGGCGCTGCGCTCTGCCTAGTGAAAAAACGCCAAACATTGTGCCGATGACGTGATACAAAATCAATTCCAGCGGGTTTGGAACGCCATACGTGCTCAGCAACACCAGGGGTAAAATCGAGATGAAAGCCAGGTCGCTGCCAAACAGCGCAGCCAGAGTCAGGCTATATGCGCTTAGTGGCACCATGAAGGGGATCAAATCATCGGTAGGCACGATCAAGCGCGCCAGGTACAGAAACGTCAGGAATAAGCCTGCCAGAACGACCAAAGCACGTCTGCCCAGGACGCGCGGGTAACGCACAACAAATACGCTGCGCAGGTAAAGGGCAAGGAAAACCAACATGATCAAGACCATGATCGCCACACCGACGTAATCTTGCCAGGTTTTCTGAGGCTGCGCCAAGCCTAATTTTTGCAGGGCTTCCATGTCTAACTCTGAGATCAACCTGCCGCGTGAGACGACCGTCTCCCCTTGCACAAACGAGCGTTTTATTGGTTTGATGCTGTCGCGGGCTTGTTGGCGCGCGGTTTCGGTCAGCGCTTCGCTGAAAACGCTGTTAGGAGAGACAAATGCGCGCACCAACTCAACGACCAAGGCAGCCTGATCGTCCGGGATGGATAGGCTGCTAATGGCTGGAACGCAGCGGCGAACGTCTTCCAGTTGCCCCTCGCGAATGGTTGTGCGCATAACCTGTTCCAGAACGTTGATGGCTTCCTGCTGAACGAGCTGCCAGCGGTTATCGCTGAGGGCGAGGAGTTTTTGGTCTGTATCTGGTTGGAATTGAAAATCTTCCAGCGCCGAAAGGTCTTCCTGTTTTTGTTTAAGGTCTGCATATTGGTCTGTGCGGACGCTGGAGATGTACGCCAGCGTGTCGCGTAATCTGCTCACCTGGCGGCGGGCGACGCTTGTATCCAGCGGGGTATACACAGGTGAGACGGCGCGCACGGCAAATTCACGCTGCTGGTCGGTGAGCACTTGACTGTCGTAAGAAAGACTGCGTGGGGCGAGAATGTCTTGGGATGCTACCTGCCCTAACTTGAGCGCGTTGGTGGATTGGGCGAGTGGCGAGGGCGAGATGATGCTAAACAACGCCAGCGCGCCGGTAACCAGCGGCAGCACAATTAAAAAGGCAACTTGCCATACAGGATTCTTAAACCACATAGTTCAAATAAAACAAGCCAAAGGGGTGTTAACCGTAAAAAATTAACCCTGTAAAAGCCTGCGCACCAGGTTGCTTGCTTCGTTTCCACCGGCGCGTCCTGCTAAGCGCGGGATGAGGAGCTTCATCACTTTTCCCATGTCTGCTGGTGAGGTAGCCCCAGACTCTGTAATTACCTGGCGGACGATGTCTTCCAATTCTGCTGCAGAAAGAGGCTGTGGTAAGAACTCTTGTAAAACCTCGATCTCTGCCTGGTTTTCTGTTACCATGTCCTGACGACCGGCGCGCTGTGCTTCGGTGATTGTCTCTTCGTGCGCTTTCATTTCTTTATTCAGGATGGAGATAATCCCGGCTTCGTCCAGAGGTTGTCCTTTATCTATTTCCGCAAGTTTAATGGAAGAAAGCGCCAGACGCAGTGTGCGTTTGCGCACTTCGTTTCCAGATTTCATGGCGTTTTTTAATGCGATTTCCAATTTCTCTTTTGTACCCATAATAGTTAATTATACCCCATTTTCAAGGTTTTCGTTTCCATTCCATGAAACATCGTGGTATTATTAATACAAATTAGATAGAGAAGTGGTGATTTAGCATACACCATAGAAAGTAGATATTACGAGAGAGAAGGAGATGTTGTTAACATGGAAATATCCATCAAACCAATCCCCGTTCACAGTGGAATCCCCAGCAGTTTCGATCTTCCGCGGCGTCTGCTGCGCTTGGGAGAACTTGCGTATAACTTGTGGTGGACATGGAATCCTGACGCATATCGCCTGTACATCCGCATAGACAAAGACCTGTGGGACCAGGTATATCATAATCCGGTGCGTTTTCTAAAGCAGGTGGAGCGCTCTGCGTTAAATGCAGTTGCCCAAGACCGTTATTATCTTGAATTTTACGATCGGGTGTTTAAAGAATTTGACCAGTACCTTACCAACCAGAATACCTGGTTCCAGAAAACCTACCCGGAATTAATCTCTCGCCAAATCGCTTACTTCTCTATGGAATTTGGTTTGAGTGAAGTGCTGCCGATTTATTCTGGCGGTTTAGGCGTGCTTTCTGGTGATCACCTCAAGGAAGCCAGTGACCTGGGACTACCCCTGGCGGGAGTAGGATTGCTTTATACGAAAGGCTATTTCTCGCAACGCATAACCGAAGATGGCTGGCAGGAAAAACGCATTTTTGAACTCAAGGTGAATGATGCGCCCATCTTGCCGGTTGAAGATGCAGATGGAGAGCGCATCACCGTTTCGATTGATTTACCGGGGCGCAGCGTCGCTCTGCAAATTTGGCAGGTGAACGTGGGACGGATCCCGCTCTTTTTACTCGATTCCAACGTTGAGACGAACGCCACCGCAGATCGCGCCCTGACAGCCAACCTGTATAGCAGTAACCCGGAAATGCGCATCGCTCAGGAAATGATTCTGGGCATTGGTGGAACGCGCGCCCTGCGCGCCCTTGGGTATGATCCTGCCGTCTGGCACATGAACGAAGGACACTCCGCGTTTTTGGGACTGGAGCGGATGCGTGAGATGCTGGCGGCTGGTGTTTCCGTTGAAGAAGCCACCCAGGTGATTCGCACGACGAACGTTTTTACAACGCACACACCCATACCGGCGGGCAATGACGAATTTCCGATGCCCTTGATTGAGCGGTACTTCTCCTCGTACTGGCAGGAAATGGGAATAACCCGCGAGGAATTTTTGCGGCTGGGCAGCGTTATGCGCTCGTACAGCGAGATGTTCAGTATGCCGGTCTTAGCCATCAAATTGTCTGAGCAGGTCAACGCGGTGTCGGAATTGCACGGGCGCGTAACCCGGAAGATGTGGAATTTCTTGTGGTCTAATCTGGACGAGGACGATGTGCCGATCACCTACGTAACCAACGGCGTGCATACAGGCACGTGGCTGTCGCGCCGCCTGCGTGTGTTGTTTGATTATTACCTGGGTAAAGATTGGCTGGAAAACGTGGACGATCCGCAAACGTGGGAACGCATTGACGACATCCCGGATGCGGAGCTTTGGGAAACGCGCATGGAATTAAAACGCAAGCTGGTTTCTTACGTGCGTGAACACGCTCGGTCGCAATGGATGTACGGTGGGATTCATCCAATTCAGGCGATCGCTGCGGGGGTGATGATGGTGCGCATGGCCGGCCTCCTCTCGACGGTCCCTCCGTCGCTCAGGTCTCGAACGGGGCGCGCTGGGCGAGCAGCGCCAGCAGCAGGTGGGAATTCGGCATCGCGTTGTACGG
>CAZGDA010000044.1:20727-21077 GCA_964524425.1 uncultured Anaerolineaceae bacterium
TGTACGGTGGGATTCCTCCAATGCAGGCGATCGCTGCGGGGGTGATGCTTTCTCCGACTGCGCTCACCATCGGCTTTGCGCGCCGCTTTGCCCCGTATAAGCGCGCTAACCTGGTGTTGCGCGACGTGGAGCGTTTGATAGCTCTCCTCAACCGCCCCAACCAACCCGTGCAAATTATCTTCGCCGGAAAATCACACCCCGATGACGAACCCGGCAAATTGATTATTCAAGAGGTATATCGGGCGGTGAAGAAAGCCGAAAATGGCGGTAGGTTGATCTTTTTGGAAGAGTACGACATTAACCTGGCGCGTTATCTCGTTGCCGGAGTGGACGTGTGGATGAACACACCC
>CAZGDA010000045.1:0-20721 GCA_964524425.1 uncultured Anaerolineaceae bacterium
GGTGCGGAGGGGGCGGAGTTGTAAGGAATAAAGTAGAGAAACCTCCGCGATATCTGCGTCTCCGCGTGAGAGAGGTACAACACACGCGAAGGTGCGGAGGGGTGCTGTAGATTTGGTGGGCTGTGTGCGCTTGGGGGTGAAGAAACAAATCAACGGGGTTGGGTTGCGCTTATGTATGGAAATGGAAATGTCGCGATTGGGCGCGCAACCACAACCTACGTATTGTCATTGCGAACCGTAGGCGAAGCAATCTGTGTTATTTTAGGGATTGCTTCGGTCGCTGCGCTCCCTCGCAAGGACAGAGGGAGGTGGCGCTCGGTCGCAAGGACAGGGGGTGGAAATTACCGAGATTGCTTCGGTCGCTGCGCTCCCTCGCAATGACAGAGGGGGGCGGCGCTCGGTCGCAAGGACAGGGGGGAGTGTCATTGCGAGCCGCAGGCGAAGCAATCTGTGTTATTTTAGGGATTGCTTCGGTCGCTGCGCTCCCTCGCAAAGACAGGAAGGGGCTGCGCTCCCTCGCAAAGACAGGGGGAGTGTCATTGCGAGCCGCAGGCGAAGCAATCTCAACGATGGTGAGGTTAGGGATTGCTTCGGTCGCTGCGCTCCCTCGCAAGGACAGAGGGAAGGCTGCGCTCCCTCGCAAGGATAGGGGGAGTGTCATTGCGAGCTGTAGGCGAAGCAATCTTTGCAAGGCGGGAGAGGGTAGGTTATCCACGGAGGGCACGGCTTGGTGGGCTGAGTGTGCCTGGGGGTTAAAAAACAAATCCGCCCGTGGTATTTGGCGCGGTGGGGGTCGCAGCTTGCAGCATCTGCCCTGCTTCCGGACGCTGGATTTGGTATAATCATATTACAAATTTTATCCTGTAGTCCTAAGGAGAAAACCATGAACCATCGTCAGCGTGTAATGCAAGCACTAGCGCATATAGAACCCGACCGTATCCCCATTGACATGGGAGGCACCATCATCACCTCCATCACCAAAAAAGCTTACCTAGACTTGAAAAATGCTCTGGGAATGCCGGTCGAGGAGATTAAAATGCTGGATTTCGTCCAGCAATTGCCTTACGTGGACGAAACCTTGTTACAACGCTTCGACATTGACTTCCGCCTGGTGCAATTGCCGGCTGCCACCGCCCCGAACCTGGAAATCTTCGAGGAGGGCGACTATTACTCCTTCATAGACCGCTGGGGGTCAAAGCTGCACATGCCCAAAAGCGGCGGCTATTACTTCGATTGGGTGGACTTTCCCATCAAAGAGACGACGATGGAAGCCCTCGACCGGTACACCTGGACCAAGCCCGACGCGCAGGAATACAACCGCCGCCTGGGGGAAGAGGCGCGCCAGCTGTACGAAAACACAGACTACGCCCTGGTGGGCAGCGGGGTCATCGGCGGCGGCATCTTCGAGCAGCCAGCCCGCATCATGGGCATGCAGCGCTTTCTCGAGGCGCTGGCGGCTGAACCGCGCTTTGCCGAGCGCGTCATGGACCAGATCACCGAAATTTACATCGAGTCGTGCAACAATTACCTGGACGAAGTGGGCAAGTACATCCAGGTGTTCACCTATTGGGACGACGTCTCCACGCAGGAAGGCTGGATGATCAGCCCGGCTATGTACCGCAGAATGATCAAGCCCAGAACGCGCCGCCTGGTGGAAGCCATCAAGAAGAAGACCGACGCCAAATTGTTTTACCATAGCTGCGGGGCAACGTACCCCCTCATCCCGGACCTGATCGAACTGGGCTTCGACATCCTCAACCCGGTGCAGGTCTCCGCCAAGGGCATGGATACAAAGCTGCTCAAGCGCGACTTCGGCAAAGACATCACCTTCTGGGGCGGCGGAGTGGACACACAGCACGTGCTGCCCTTCGGCAGCGTGCAGGCAGTGCAGGACGAGGTCAAACGGCGCATTGACGACCTGGCGCCCGGGGGCGGTTTCGTCTTCGCCGCGGTGCACAACATCCAGGCGCTCGTGCCACCGCACAACATCATTGCAGCCTTCGACACGGCGCGCGAATACGGAAAGTATTGAAGACGCACCACCTGGTAAAGGATTAATGGCGAAGGGGACTTTTGTGTGGTCAACTCCATGAATTAATACGAATTTATGGAGTTCAACTCCACAAATTGATACGAATTTATGGAGCTGTGATATACTTTAGCCATGTTTATCCAACGTGCTTACGAACCCTTGGACCAATACCTGCGTCCCAACCGGGTGCTGGTGATTTATGGCGCGCGGCGAGTGGGTAAGACCACGCTGCTGCAAAACTATTTGGCGCAGACGCGCTATAAGTATAAACTGGCATCTGGGGACGATTTACGTGTTCGCGATGTGTTGAGTTCTCAAGATTTTTCGCGGATGCTTGCGTTTGTAGAAGGTTACGAGTTATTGGCGTTGGACGAGGCGCAAATGATTCCAGCAATCGGACAGGGATTGAAAATTCTTGTGGACCAGGTGAAGAACCTACGCGTGATTGCAACCGGCTCGTCTTCTTTCGAACTGGCAGGACAGGTTGGCGAGCCGTTGACCGGGCGCAAACATATATTGTCCCTTTATCCTTTTTCAGTAAAAGAGTTGGCGCAGATGTATAACTCCTACGAATTGCGTCAGAACCTGGCAGCTTTCCTCACCTATGGAACCTATCCGGAAGTGATTCAAGCGCCGACTTTGAAGGAGAAAATCTCCGTTCTCACAGAAATTGCAAATTCGTACCTGTTGAAAGACATATTGGCTTTCGAGCGGGTAAAACATTCGCGCACGTTGCTTCATCTGCTGCAATTGCTGGCGTTTCAAATTGGCAGCGAGGTTTCCCATAACGAACTGGCGACGAAGCTGGGCGTAGACACCAAGACCTTGCAGCGCTATTTGGATTTATTGGAAAAAGCGTTCGTCATTTTCCGCCTGAACGGTTTCAGCCGCAACAAACGGGAAGAGATCACCAGCAAGCCCAAATATTATTTCTGGGACACCGGAATACGGAACGCCATCATCGCTCAATTCAACTCCCTAGAACAGCGCAACGACGTCGGTGTGCTGTGGGAAAACTATGCCCTGGTGGAAAGACTAAAACAATGCGCTTACCAGGGTATTTACGCAAATTTCTATTTCTGGCGCACTTATCAACAGCAAGAAGTTGATTTGATAGAGGAAAGAGACGGCATGCTCTACGCCTACGAGTTTAAATGGTCTGTGCGCAAAGCGCGGGAAGCGCCGGCGGCGTTTCGCCGGGCGTATCCCGAAGCGGTTTTTTCTGTTGTAACACCCGAGGAAATGTCCCGGTATTTATGATTAATCATTTTATCTTGTGAGGAGAAGTAGGATTATATGAAACCCAGAGAACGGATCGAGATGGCTTTGAACCACGAAACCCCGGACCGCTGTCCGATGCAGGTCAGTTTTACGCCGGAATTTGCCGGGCGCCTACGCCACGATTTGCGCGTCAAGGGCAGAGGAACGCACAACCCGCACGGCGGCGGCAACACTTACGAATTGGAACGCGCCATCGGTGAGGACATGCTGCTTACCTCTGTGGGCTGGGCAAATTCTTATTACCAGGCGGCGCAGCCCTACACGGACGAATGGGGCATCCCCTGGAAAATTCAGCTATATTCCACTCCCTTCGGTCAGGGCTTTTACCCCGAGATCGCCAGCCATCCGCTGGCAGACGACGCCGCCCTGGATACCTACCAACCCCCCGACCCCACCCGCGCGGCGCTTTACGAAGAAGCCGCACGCGTGCTGCGCGATTATAAAGACGAATACTGGATTGTGGGCGTAACCGTAACCACCATTTTTGAAACCGCCTGGGCGCTGCGTGGACTGGAGCGCATCCTGACCGACTTCGTGCAAGACGTGGACACAGCCGAGCACATCCTCGAAATCCCTTATCAATATCATTTAACGGCAGCCAGGAAGCTGGTGGAAATGGGCGTGGATATGATCTGGACCGGGGATGACATTGGCGGGCAGACTGACATGGTCATCTCGCCCAAGATGTGGCGGCGTTTCCTCAAGCCGCGCATGGCAAACTTCATCGCCGAACTCAAGCGTATCAACCCCAAGGTGAAAGTTGCCTACCACACGGACGGAAACGTCATGCGCGTCATCCCCGACCTGATCGAAATTGGTTTGGACGTGCTTAACCCGGTGCAGCCAGCCTGCATGAATCCGGCGGAGTTGAAAAAGCTCTACGGAAACAACCTGTGCTTCTGGGGCAGCATAGACGAGCAGTTCACGCTGCCCTTCGGCACGCCCGCCGACGTGCGCTCTGAAGTGCTCGCCCGCTTGCAGAGCATCGGTCAGAACGGCGGTTTGATCCTGGGTCCGACGCACCACGTCCAGCTAGACACCCCGATGGAGAATTTCTGGGCGATGGTAAACACCATCACCGGCACGCCGTACAGCAGCCTGGGCTAGCGTGTTTTTCGGGCGCAATGTGAAAGGACACGTTTCAGGGCAAAGCTCCCGAAACGTGTCCTTTTTTACGCGCTTTGGTAAGATAAAGCTTGGGCGAGATAAATCTCGCGTTACGAGTTGGTGTGCTGCGGCAAGATAAATCTCGCGTTGCAGGCTTTAGCGTACTTCTACGATGCGTTCCACCAGCGGCTGAAGCACTTCGAGTAGTTTTTCTTTCGAGACGCCGTCCACTTTGAAGGTGATCTCGCCGTTCGTGGTGCTGTCTCCCATAAAAAGACCCAGCGAGCGGATGTCACCGCCGCTATCAAAGATGGCTTTGGAAAGGTGATAAATCGAGCCGGGCTGCTTGGAAATCAACGCCGACAGGCGCACGCCGGGTTCGCGGGCGCCCATTACCTCCAGGAATACTTTGAAGATGTCCTCCATGGTGATGAAACCGACCAGTTCTTCGCCGCGCATGACGGGCATACCGGTGATGCCCTGGTCTATGATGATGCGGGCAGCCTCTTCCAGCGGGGTATCTTCAGTAACTGTAGTTACCTGGCGCGTCATAAACTGCTCCACCGTCAGCTCGCGCATTTTTTCTTTCATCTCCCAAACGTCCAGCGTGGTCGCATCAGAAGGCGAAGCCTTCAGCAGCACGCGCTCAGATACAATGCCGATCATCTTGCCATGCCTATCCACCACGGGCATGCGCCGAATTTCCTCGCGGTGCATCGTGTCCAGCGCCTCTTTTAGGGACATTTCAGGATAAGCGGTAATTACGGGATGAGACATCCGTTGTCCAACGAACATAGTGCCTCCATAGGATATTGTGTGATAAATTGAATACGTTTTCGGAGCTTGCAAAGCTTCACTCCTTATTGTATCAAGATTCAGGTTAAAACGCAATTAAGCGATGTTAGAATTTCATTTGATTCAGCCAGTGCGCCTCAACGCAACGGGAAAACGGCTGGCACGACGAGCAAGGCGGTTACCATGACAGCCAGCACGAGTGGTAGACCGCTTTTGAAATAATCAGACGTGCGATAGCCGCCGGGTCCCATGACGAGCAGGGTGGCGGCGTGGCTGACTGGTAATAAAAAGTTCGTGGAAGCCGCCACCGTAACGATCATCACGAAGGGGTAGGGGGAAAAGCCAAAATGTTGGGCGGTGTTCACCGCCAGGGGAGCGATGAGCACGACCACCGCCGCAGCCGGCATGACCTGCACCGCCAGCGAGGTGATCAGGAAAAAACCCGCCAGGATGGCGGTTACGCCGTAAGCGCCGGCAAACTCCACCACGCCGCGCGTGATGTAGAGGGCAAGCCCGCTCTTTTCCATGGCAATTCCCATCGGCAGCATACCGGCGATGAGAAAAATGGCGCGCCATTCAATGAAGCCATACGCCTCGTTCATCGTCAGGCAGCCACTCAACAGCATGAGGGTGGCACCCAACACCGCCGCCACAGAGATGGGCAGCCAGCCCGTCAGGGCTGCCAGCAGCACCCCAACCATGATCCAGCCCGCCAGAGCGGCTTTGCGATACAGCGGCGGCTCCTGGTTTTCCTGGCTGAGCACCATAAAATCGCGGCTTCTGCCCAACAGGTTTACTTTTTCTCTGCGTCCATACACCAGCAGGGCGTCGCCGAAGCGCAGGCTGTGATTGAACAGGTTGGAGCGGTAGGCGCGCCCTCCGCTCCAGATCGCCAGCACGTTCAAGCCGTATTTCTCGCGAAAATTCAAATCGCGCAGCGAACGCCCGGCAAGGTTGGCGCGCGGGTGCAGCATCACTTCCACCAGGGCATATTCTTCCGAATCCAGCCATTGAACGTCCGGCGCCAGGCTCTCGTCTACTTCTAATTCCTGCAAGCCGCTGAGCACTTCCATGTCCTCGCGCTTGCCTTCCACGATCAGCGCATCCTCCGCCAGCAGCACCTCGTCGGCGGCGGGCAGCAGGTGCAGCGCTGCGCCGCGCACGATCCCTACCACGTTCAACCCAAACGCCTGCCCCAGGCGGCTTTCCACCAGTGTTTTGCCTGCCAGGGCAGAGGTTTCAGGGATGCGGATTTCAAACAAGCGTTCTGCCAGGCGGTAGCTGCCCGGCTGGCGCGGACCCAAAATCACGAAATCCCCCGAAGCGTGCAACTCCTGCACCTGCGCGTGGGCGGCTTGAATCAGAATTACGTCCTCCGGCTGCAAGGGCAGGTTGACCAGGTTGGTGCGGCGCGGGATGCCGTCGCGGCGGATGCCCAGCACGTTGAAACCGAAACGCTTGCGAAAATTCACCCCTCCGATTGTCTGTCCCAGGAACTGGGAGTGGGGCGAGAGTTTTACTTCGATCACCTCGATCTGATCGGAAACCAGTTGCGAGGCGGAAATGGATTCGCTGACCAAAAATAACTGCTGCCAGTTGATCAGCTCGCGCAGTTGCTCCAGCCTACCAATCGCCAGCAGACGATCGCCGAGAGATAGCACCGTCTCCGGTTGCGGGGCGAGGAGCTTCTGCTCGCCGCGCAGGATGGCAACCACGTTGAACCCCAGCGCTGAACCCAGACGGGATTGTGCCAGGGTCTTGCCGGACAACGCTGAAGTGTAAGCGAGGCGCAAAATAAACATGCGTTCGCCGAGGTCGTACAGGTTTTGCAGGTCTGGGCTGCCTTCCTCGCGGATGCTTTGTTTAATGTCCACGTGGGGCAAAAGCCGCCGCCCCACGAGCAAGATAAAGACAATTCCCACCAGGGTTACGGGGATCCCCATCGGGGTGAAATCGAAAATGTTAAACGGCTGGAACCCTAGTTTGAATAGCACTTCGTTGGATAGGATGTTGGGGGGTGTGGATATCAACGTCAAGGTACTGCCCAATAAAATCGCCTGAACGAGCGGCAGCAAGATGCGCGAAGGAGAGCGCCTGGTCTGACGCAAGATATCCATGACCACCGGCAAAAACATGGCGATGACGCCGATGCTGTTCATCACGGAGGACATCAAGGCGGCAATGGGCAGCAACACAAGCAGCAGGCGGGTTTCACTTTCGCCCGCCAGGCGCATCACCTGCCTGCCGAGGGCATTCGCCACTCCTGTGCGCGTCAACCCCCCGCTGAGGATAAAGACCGCCCACACCGTAACCACGGCGGTGCTGCTGAAACCGGAAAGCGCTTCGGCGGGTGTAACCAGCCCGCTTGCCGCCAGGCAGGAAAGCACCATCAGCGCCACCAAATCCATGCGGATTTTACCGCTGATGAAAAGAGCCAGCGCCGCCAGCAGCACGACGAGGGTGATGATCATCGCCGGAGTCAACGCCTGTTTCTCCTTGCTTTTGTTAAGCTAACCTCACAGGCGGCGTTCAGGAACGCGCCAGCGCCGCCGTCAACACATACAACGCCGTATCCACTTCTGTACGGCTGGTCTTTATTTCCTCGTCTATCTCCACGAGTTTGTGATAAATGGCGTCCAAATCTGCCAGGCTGAAATACTTCGCCTGGCTGACCAGTTTATCGGCGACAAAGGCGGATTTGGCGTCTTCCACCTGCTGCATAATCTCTCTCGCCGAACCGCCCGAGTGCAACACTTCCCTGGCTTGCAGCAACAGGCGGAATTGGCGCACGACCATGGCGAAGACGGCGTGTCCGTCTTGCTGTTCTAACAGGCGGCGCAGGGATTGAACGGCGCGGCGACCGTCGCGCCTGCCCAATGCGTCCACGAAGTCAAACACGCTTTCCTCGCGCACGTCGGCGGTTACTGCCTCCACGTCCTCTTTTTGGATCACGCGCTGGTAATTAACGTAAGCGAGCAGCTTTTCCATTTCCATTTCCACCAGGCGCGGCTCGTCGCCGGTCAAATCCACCAGGCGCAGCGCGGCTTCGATGGAGATTTTCTGAGCGCTGTTTTTGACCGTGCGCTCTGCCAGGGCGCGTCCCTTGGGGGTGGAAAAGCCGCGTTGGAAGACTTTGTCAGCGTGTTCGTTTGCCCATTGCATCAGCCAATGCTTTTCGTGCAGGGTGCTCCACGCCCCGCGCCGCAGGGTGTCTTCCATGAGGAGCACCAGCGCGGTTGTGTGTGGCAGAGAATCTAAAAATTGCACGAAACCAGCGTGTTCCTGCTGCGACCTTCCGCCTAACGCCAGCGGGTGGGTGAGGACGACCAGGCGTCGCTCTGCCAGGAAGGGCATGGATTGGGTTGCGCCGCGCACCGCATCCAGGGTGGCGGTTTCGCCGTCAAATTCTGCCATGTTCAGGCTGGCGGTCGTCTCGTCGCCCAGTTTGTCTTGCATAGCGCGCACGAATTCGTGCATCTCGAATTCGTCGTCACCATACAAAAGGTAAACCAGCGGCTTGTTCGGGGCAGCCATAGCGCACAAAATGAGGTTTAGCCGCGCGTCAGGACGCGGTGCAGTTTGAAATTTGGGCGTTGGATGGTGGTTACCTGCACAATTTGCAGGTCTTTCGGGTCGCTGGCGGTGGTGATGTCTGCCTGCACGAGGTAAGCCAGCGGCTGGGCGAGGATGAGCGCCAGGGTTCCAAACAGGCAGGCGAGCGAAAGCCGCTCTAAAAAATCTCCCAGTTTTCTGCGCACGCCCAGCATGGCTAAGGCGCCGGCTGCGCCAGCCAACGCTCCGCCGATGGCGTAATTTGTGCCGCAGTTGGGGTGCACAGCCAGGCTCGCCTCACCGTTGCGCAGGCGTTGCAGGGCTTCTTGCGCGGCGGTTTGCACGTCTTCAGCGGGCACGTCGCCGATGATGCGCAGCCCGTGCAGGTCTGAATGCCCCGCCAGTTGTCTGCCGGGGTATTTGCGGTTGAGGATGAGCAGCGTGGCGTGTTCCAGGGCGTGGTTGCGCCGGATGCGCGAGATTGGCGTAAAATTGAGCAACCTGGCGAAGGTGTCGTTCATTCCTGCCTCCTTATTTTATCGTACCAGACAGGTTTTCTAGAACCTGTCTGGTACGAACATTGTTTTACACAAACACCTGGTTCACCCCGTGCTCGCGGCACACCTTGCGCAATTGTTCGTCGCTCAAACCGCCGCTGGTTTTGCCAGTTTGCAGGTTGAGCACTTCAAAGCGCGCGGCGGTTTCGGCGTATTCCACCAGGTCGCCGGCTTTGAGGATGCTGGCGTCCGAGCGGCTGACCGTGCCATGACATTGCCAGATGACCAGGCGATGGGTTTTCATCAATTCCAGCGTGCCTTCCATTTGGGCGTGCGAGCCGGGCACCTGAAAGGGCACCACGCCGATGCCTTCGGGAAAGACGCAAATCGTCTCCGGTTCCCAACGGATGAGGCGCAGGGTCATGCTCTTTGTGTCGCCATATTCGGGGCGGTGGCTTAGGTAGGTGATGCTCAACGGCTGGGCGTGCACGACGGCGTGAAAATCCAGCCTGGATAACGCCACGTGGTAGTTATGCACGGCGATGTGCGAGTTGAACTCGATGGTCGGGCGCATGGCGGGGTCGGCAGCGAAAAGCTCTGCCTGCTCGCCGCCGGGCAGGAAGCGCAGCACGCACAGGGTCTGTCCTGGCAGGCGCGCCACGTCGCGCAGACGGCGTCCCGTGCCGGTGATGACCAGCCATCCACCTGCCAGCGCCGGCACTTTTGCGGGCAAATCCAGCGTGGTTTGCAGTGTAAAAGCCCCGTCCAAGCCGTGCAGTTGGCGCGTGAAAACCGACAGGTTGCCGGCTGAACCTTCCACCGAGCCAAGCTGCGTCATTTCCATTCCCGTTTCTCCGATCTCCCAAACGATGTCGGAAAAATTCTCGTAACGTTTTGATGAAGCCATTCTGTGGTAAACTCCTTGCGGTAAATTCGACGGGCAGCGATGGCGCTGCCGTTGTGCTGTATTTATTATACCTGATTCTGGTGGTATTTTTGCCAGAGAGGAGGTTTGCGGTTGGTTTCGCCGCCCGCTTTTCCCAAGGGCTGTATGCGTTACTGGGCGGGTTTGAGGTCGCGCACGTTCAGTTGCAGCGTGCTGCGCCCGTTGTATTCGTTCACCTCGTAGGTGTAGAGCAAGTCCACGTATTTGGGCATTTCGGCAGCCAGGCTGCCGAAGGAAAAAGCGATCGCGTCGTAGACCACTGAGCCATCGCTGACGGCAAGTTTGAGGTGCTGGCTTTCGCGCCCCACGCAGCGCGCCGAGCGCACCTGCACGTTGCGCGAGACAAAGACGGCTTCGGGGTTTTGGTTGCCGGTCGGCTCCAACTGGCTTTGATATTCCAGCAACTCCCTGGGGAGTATGGAAGCCAGGGGTAATTCCATGTCGGCGCGCAGGGTTGGGCGCGGGTCGAGGGGGGCAAGCTGGCGGGTGGCAATGGCTTGCAGACGGCTGACGAGGGCGGCAAGGTTATCGTTGTGCACTTTGAAACCGGCTGCGGCGGCGTGACCACCGTGGCGCACGAGCAAATCGGCGCACTCGTCCAGCGCGGCGGTGATGTGAAATTCGGGGATGCTGCGGCAGGATGCGACGGTGAATTCGTCGCCGCGTTCGCCTACGATGGCAGGGCGGTAATACATTTCCGTCAGGCGCGAAGCCGCCAAACCGACCACACCGGCGCTGAATTCGGGATGGGCAGCGAAAAGCAGCCAGGCGTCGGGCGTCTCTTGCAGGGCAATTTGTTCGGCTTGCAGTTGAATCTGGCGCGTCAGGCGCTGGCGTTCCTGATTTTGGGCGTTGAGTTGCTGGGCTAGTTTTCCTGCCTCGAACAAGTCGGCGGTCATGAGCAGGTTCAGGGCTGCCAGGGCGGAGTCGAGCCGCCCAGCGGCGTTGATGCGCGGACCCAGCGCAAAGCCGATCTGGCTGGCGTTGACGCGGGCGGGCGAGATGCCGGAAACCTGGATGAGGGAAAGCACGCCCTGGCGGTAAGGCTTTTGCAGCAGCGCTAAGCCGCGCCGCACCAGGCTGCGGTTTTCCCCGGTCAGCGGCACCACATCTGCCACCGTGCCCAGCGCCACCAGGTCGAGGAAGTCGTCCGCCTGAATGGCGGCTTTTTCCCCCACCAGCAAAGCCTGCAAGAGTTTATACGCCAGCCCGACGCCGGAGAGGTTCTTTTCCGGGTAGGGGTCGCCGGGCAGCTTGGGGTCCACCACTGCCAGGGCGTTGGGCAATTCGTCTTGCGGGTGGTGATGGTCGGTGATGATGAGGTCAAGCCCCAGGTGATGGGCGTGCTGCGCCTCCGCCAGCGAGCGGATGCCGTTATCCACTGTAACGACCACCTGCACGCCGGAGCGTTTGATGTCGTCCAGGGCGTCCAGGTTCAAGCCGTAACCTTCCTCGAAGCGGTTGGGGATGTAAGGCTGCACGTTCGCTCCCAGCGCTGCCAGGGCGCTGGTGAGCAGCGCCGTGGCGGTTACTCCGTCCACGTCGTAATCTCCATACACAGCGATGGGTTGGTTGTGTTGTATGGCGTAGCAGATTCGCTGCACTGCCGCGCCCATGCCGCTTAATAAGAAAGGGTCGGTGGTTTGCGGCGGGCGCGCCGCCAGGAAACCTTCGGCGGCTTCCAGGGTGGTGTAGCCGCGATTATACAGCAGGCGGCGCAAGATGGGATCGTAGCGCGCCAGCGCCGCGTCAATGTCTGGCGGGAGGGGGTCGGCAATTTGCCAGTGTTTGTGAGAAAGTGGCATGAAATTCCTGAAAGGCTTTTCCAAAACACAGCCGGCAGCCATTCTTAATCTGCCTGTCCGGCTGTGTCCGGCTGGTTTAAATCGCTCAAGCTTAGAAAATTGATTATATCACGAAACCGTTGCGCCTCGCCGGTTTTCGTCCATTCCCGCCGTGCTGTGCAAAGCGCGGCTTACAGGTGTGAAATCACCCCGCAAGCCGCGCCTTGGAATTTAGATAAACGCACGGGCAGGCGCTTGAACCGGCGTGGTTACCCTATTCCCAGCAGTTTTCCAAACTGGAACAGGAAGGTGGAAATCACCCACGCCAGGGCAAACTGACCGATCACGCTGAACCACATCCAGCGGTTCCCCAATTCCTGACGGGCAGCCGCCACAGCCACCATGCAGGGGGTGTAGAGCAGCACGAACACCATGTACGCCAACCCCGCCAGGGGAGCGTGCCCGGCGCTGGTGGCGGTGAAGCTGCCCCGAATCGTCTGCATGAGGGCGTTGTCCATTCCCTCTTCTTCGGCTTCGCCGAATTGGATACCAACAATGCCGGGGATGGCTTTGATGGCGTCCCCGGTGGCGGAAACGAACCCTGTTCCAATTTCCAGCAGGTCTTCCCCGAAGCTGGGCACTGCTTCTTCCTCCTCGGCACCTGCTTCCATGCCGTACACCTGGGATAAGGTGCTGATGACGACTTCTTTCGCCACGAAGCCGGTAACCAAAGCGCCGCTGGCTTCCCACGAGCCAAAACCAGCCGGGGCGAACAGCGGACTGATGGCGCCGGAAAGAGCGGCGAAGGCGCTTTGTTGGGCGTCCACCTGGGCAAAATTACCACCGCCGACGGGCACTGCCATGAGCACCCACACGACGATACTGGTTGCCAGGATGATCGTCCATGCCTTGCGCACAAAACTGCCCGTACGCTCCCACATGTGCGTCCAGACGCCTTTCAGGTTCGGCAGGCGGTAAGGCGGCAGTTCCATGACAAAGGGCATGCGCTCGCTTTCTTTAAACAGGGTATTGCGCAACAGCAATCCCATCAAGATGGCAACCACAATGCCCAACACGTACAGACCAAAGATCACCCAGCCGGCGTGCTGAGGGAAAAATATCGCCGCAAACAAAACGTATACGGGCAGGCGCGCTCCACAGCTCATAAAAGGCACCAGCAAACCGGTCAGGATGCGGTCTTTCTCATTTTCCAGGGTGCGCGTGGCGTACAACGCCGGAACGGTGCAGCCGAAGCCAACGATCATCGGCAGAAAGCTTTTTCCGTGCAGCCCCAGGGCGCGCATCAAGCGGTCCATCACAAAAGCCGCCCGCGCCATGTAGCCTGAATCTTCCAAGATTGCCAGAGCCAGATACAACGCCATGAGGACGGGCACGAACACCAGAACATTGCCTACACCGGCGATGATGCCGTTCAGAAACAGGCTTTCCACCCAGGTTTCGCTCAATCCCAGGGCGCTCAAGAGAGCCACCACCCAGCGCGTGAAGGGTCCGTTGATTACACCGTCCACCCAATCCAGAAACGGGCTGGCGATGTCGGTGGTCAGTTTGAACACGATCCACATCAAAGTCAGGAAGATTGGAATACCGAGCCACTTGTGCGTGGCGATGCGGTCAATGCGGTCGGAGAGGGTGATTTTCTGTTCGCTAGAACGGTGAGATACCACTTTAACGATGTTGTTGATGTATGAGTAGCGGCGGTCGGCTGCCAGGGTCTCGAAATCCTCCCCTGCGAGCAGCGGCTGCAAGCGTTGTAAAGCCTGTTGGGCGGCTGCAATCAGGGCAATGCCGCCTTCCATCTCCCCCAATTGTTTGAAAATCTCGCTGTCTTGCTCCATTAACTTTAGCGCCAGCCACCTGGCGGGGTAGCGTTGGGAGACGTTCGCTTGAGCGGTGATCAAGTCTTGCAAGGTGGACAGTTCCTTCTCAATTTCCTTGCCCAGGTGCAGCCCGGCGTATTGATCGTCTTCCAAGATGGGGGTGGTTTTGTCTGCCTGTTTCTCTTTAATGGTCAGCGTGCGAATGTTTTCCAGCAGGTGGTCTAAGCCTTTGTTTTTCACTGCCACCATAGGTACGACCGGTATGCCCAGGCAGCGCGCTAACGCCTGCCCGTCCACGCAAATGCCGCGGTTTTCTGCCATGTCCACCATGTTCAATGCCACAATCACCGGCTTTTCCAGTTCCATCACCTGCGAAGTGAGGTATAAGTTGCGCTCCAGGTTTGAGCTATCCACGACGGATACGATCACGTCTGGCTGCTGTTCGATGATGTAATCGCGGGCGATGACTTCTTCCTGCGAGTAAGGCGAGAGGCTGTACGTGCCGGGCAGGTCAATCACTTCTACTGTAGAAGAATTGACTCGGAAAAAGCCGCTCTTTTTCTCAACAGTCTTGCCGGGCCAATTGCCCACGTGTTGATGTGCGCCCGTCAGGGCATTAAAAAGCGTTGACTTACCACAGTTTGGGTTACCAGCCAACGCCACCTTGATTTGATGTGCCATTTTAGTTTTCTCCTTCTTCCGCTGCCAGCGGTGTAACCATGATTTTATGCGCCAATCCCCGTCCAATTGCCAGCCGAGAACATTTCAGCGCCAGGATTAATGGACATCCCTCGCTCATGCTGATCACGGAAAAAGTCGTCCCTGGAACCAAACCAAGCGCTTCCAGACGATGTTTTACGGATTGCCCGCCGTGGATTTCAACCAGGCGTACTTCCTGATAGGGGGATGTCATGGTTAATGGGATCATTCTTCTACGTCCAGGGACACCTGAATCATGTCCGCTTCTTGTTTGCGCAAGGAAAGCCCATAGCCGCGCACCAGGTACTCGATTGGGTCTCCCATTGGAGCAGCGCGCACAACGTGTATTTCAGTTCCCCCGGTCAAGCCCATGTCGAACAGACGGCGGCGTAAAATGGCGGGAGCGGTTACTTTTTGGATGATGCCTTTTTGCTGCGGTTTTAGTTGCGATAAACGAACGTCCATAAATACCTCCTTGGATAGAACAGAATTCAGCACGCTTTTGCATCCCTTGCTTGCATGACGGGTAATCTTATGGCGGGACGTGGCATGGATTGTAAAGCGCACCGAAATAAGAAATAGTAGTTTTATAAAAACATATATATTAGTATAACCTAATATTTATTATTTTAACTGGCTAATATTTATTTGTCAATGGCAGATGTTGGAAAATAGAAACTTACAAAAAATAAAAACGTTAACATAATCATAAAGTGTACTTAACAGTATTTTGGTACCATTTTAGCCGGAATAAAAATGTCTTTATCCTGCAAAAATTGGGCTTGCCTAGTTTGATTAAGACAAGGTATAATACTCATTTACAACGAATAGGGAAGGTGCCACAATGGAAGCCATACCTGAACTAACCCCTGCATTAGATGCACCTGCATTAGATGCACAAAGCGTGGTCGTTTCACGCACGCGCGCCCGCCTGGTCGCTCGTTTGATCTCGGCGATTTTTAGCCCCCCGCTTATTATATTACTCACTGCGCTATACATAGCTACGACCAGCTCGCCTCGCAGCGCCGCCTGGCGCGTCAGCGGATATCTCGTGATTGCCATTTTGTTTCCCGTCTTGTACACGCTGTGGCTGGTGCAGCGCGGGGCAATCAGCGATTTCCACATCAACGTTCACAAAGAACGCACGAAACCAATGCTCATTATGCTCGCCTCCACCGTTGCGGCGTGGCTCTTTCTACTGCTCACGCGCAGCGGCTACGACATCCTGACCGTGTTTGCCGGGGTGGCGGTGCTGCAATTCGCGTTTTTATTGTTGATCACGCTGCGCTGGAAAATCAGCGGGCACACAACCGCCATCAGCAGTTTATGCTTTTTGCTCCTGGCAACCCAAGGGAGCGCCGGTTTGCCATTTCTGGCAGCCGTGCCGCTGGTGGTTTGGGGGCGGGTTTATTTACGCCGCCACACCCTGGCGCAGGCTCTGGCTGGTGTATTGGCGGGCGTGATTTTCACTCTGCTGGCGTTGTATCTCATTTCGCTCAAATGTCATACGCTGGGGCTTTCCTGCACTCCCTAGCGCTCTGTTTGTTCCCCTTGATGCGGGTGTGAATATCAGATAGGAACGGCTGGAGAAGGGGTTTCCAGGCGGGGTGAGGACGTTTAACTCTGGAAAAGGGGAAAACGGGCAAACCGACTCGTGCTTGCCAGAGGAGGAAGGTGAAAGTCTGCCTCCTCCAGCCACTTGCGTAGACGTGCGGCAGTCTTTTCTGGATGGAACTGGTAAGAGGAGTATCCAGCGAGTTCTCGATCGTGCCCTTCTCTGGCTATCAGGCGGGCAACCCCTCAGATGGAATGTGCTTCAGCGATAATCACCCGCCCGCGTCCCCGCCGACCAGCCAGGCGCGGGCGTGCAGGTAAGTATTTACGCGCCCACTTGGCGTGGGGGAAGGCGGCAAGTTAACCACGGGGATGGGAGGACACGGAGGGATGCTGTAAGCCCTGGTGTCCTCTTTGCGCCCGGTGATGAAAAATTCGCACCAACTCCCATCTGGCACGGCAAGAGCAGATGGATGGTCTGGGCAGCCGTGCCTATGTTTTGGAAGCCAGCCAATCCAGCGCTTCCTGACGGGTGGCGCAGGCTTTGAGTTCGCGGCGGGTGATGAAGATGACCGTTTGCAGCAGCACCAGGCGCACGCCATCGGCACCAACCACAGCCGAAGCCTTGACGTAGGGAGTGTTGTTGCTGGTAAAATCTTTGATGGCATCTGCAACCTGTTTGTTGTACGTGGCGTTGCTCACGTCCGTCAGAACCAGCTTGCTCTTTTCGGCGCCTTTGCGGATGACTTTCGCCGCCTCCGGCAATATCTTGAGCGAGGTCTCGTCCGGTTGACAATTGGAAAGGTCAACGAGTACGATCTCTTTTCCGTGGTGGTTGACAATTTGAACGCGTTCCATACCCAATCTCCAGCTCCTTTTCTTGATTAACGTTTGCCTGGGGTTTGCCTAGCGTGTCCCCACAATAGCTTCGTCTCGCCACACTTCGGGCAAAGCGTCTCCCAGGGCGCTTAACACGCTGATGAGGGTGGCGTAATCATCGCGCAGCAGCACGATCAATTCCCTGGCGGCTTCGTTAATCCACGCCGGATTGAAGCCTTTTTGGGCTGCGTATGCCTGACGCAAGTGTGCCGCCAATAGTTCTGCCAGCGGATACTCTGTGCTGCGCAGAATGTGGCGGAAGTAGCCGAAGCGTCCGCTGGCGGAAATGAAATCGCGCAGTTCTGCCGGGGTGCACAGGTAAATCGTATTCAGGCTCAAAGGCGGGCGCGGCGGCAATAAATGGAATATTTTCCCGCTTTCCCAATAGCCAAGGCTCAAGACGCTGATTTCCACCGGCACGTTGCGGTTGCTGCGGTTGTCTGCCACGATGGATTCGTCCACCCGCTCCGCAGTTACCAACTGACGCACCAAGCCGTCGTCGTCTATGTGGATCTCTTGGATCATGCCGTAGATGTGATAGGATTCTTCCACCGGCACGCGTACCAGCGCCCCCAGGGATGGGGCTGCCAGTTGCGAGACGCGGCAGCCGACCACGAAGCCGACTGCGCTGGCGCGCAGCAGGCGCCCAATTTCCAAAGCGCCCTGGCTTGCGGGCGCGCTTTCGTTTTCTTTTCCCGTCAACGGTAGCGTTTGCATGTCCCTCCTTTTATTTCATGCGCGTTCGTCCAGGCTGGCTCTTCAGGCTTTGCTTGTGCGATTCTTGCCCCACCGGCACGCCGCGGCGCAGAAATTCCTGAACGAGCATTTGGGTTAGTTGTTCTTTTTCTTGCAGGTTGACGACGGCGGCTTCGTGAGCGCGGTGCAGCAAATAGGGGTAAGGGTTAGCGCCCAGGATGCGGCATTGCTGCACCAGCACTGCCTGAAGCAGGCTCACCTGCCTGGGGTCTTGCGCCACCCAGGCGGGGATCTCCACGCGCGCCAGCCAGGGGGCAGCCGCGTTGCCCACGTTCAGGTAGAAGAAATGCAGTGCCAGTTCTTCCTGATAGTCGTTTATGGATTGGGATTGAATGCCGAACACCGGCGAGCGTTCTCCCGCTGCAAGCACGGCGCCGTACAGGTCGTCGTCGCTTACTCCCTGGAAGGCGTTCACCTTGCCTGCCTGATCGAGCCTGTCTTCTGGCAGGGCGGCGACTTCCAGCAGGCGCACGACCAGGTTGGCGCGCGGTTTGTCCACGTAGGCAGCGCTGATCACGTCCAGAGCGCAAAGCTGCTTCAGAGATTCCAGGTGGTCTTGCAGAGCCTTGCGAAACGAGCCGCCCCCGTCTTCGCGTTCCTTGGTGCCCCACAATTCCAGCGTGCCGTCTGTCAAGGTAACGATGGGGGGGTAGGGAATTTGGGTGTGCGTCAAACGCGCCTGGCGGCAAAATTCCAGCAGCGCCTGGCGCTCTTTCAGGTCGCGCTTCAACGCCACAGCCTCGGCAGAGATGACCCCCTGCGGGTTGAACAATTCGTCGCCGTAAAATAACTCGCTGCGAGTGAACACTTGCGGCGCAGACGTGCTGCCCAGCAGCATTTGCATCACGCCTACGTTGACCAGGTAATAATTGACCTGGGCGTGGCGGTCGGGCGGGATCTGCGAGCCGTCCGCTGCCAGAAGCAGCGCGCCATCTGAGGTGTGCGCGGCGGCAAAATGCCCGTCCAGCGCCTCAGAGATGGGCAGGGCGCAGCGCAGGGAAGGCACGAGCCGGGCGGCGCGCTGGACTTTGGCGCGCAGCGCCTCGCTCTGCTGCGCCTGAAGGCGAAACAAATCCACTGCTTTTTGGCGGTTCCCCTGCACTTGCTGGAAGAAGCCCAACGCCGTTTCGCCGGCTTGTTTCACCTGTTGGTAGAGGTCCTGGTAATCAAGCGCCATGCTTCACTCACATCCAGCGCTGTCGTTTGATCCACAAGTACATCCCCAGCGGGATTACGAACATCGCCGCCAGCACGATGAGGAAGGCGACTCTGCCCGTCCAGACGTCCAGGGGGAAAACGGGCTGGAAGAAATTCATGCCGAAAAAGCCGGAGAGAAACGAGACAGGCATAAACAGGGTGGTGATGATGGTCAGTGCTTTCATCACGTCGTTCAGGCGGTTGTTGACCACGGAAAGGTAGCTGTTCAGGGCTTCGCCGACCAGCTCGCGCATGCTGTCGTTGACGTCCGTCAGGCGCACCAGGTGGTCGTATACGTCACGGAAGAAGACCTTGTATGTACTCTCAATGGCGCGGTAATCGTTGCGCGCCAGTTTGTTCAAGACGTCACGCTGCGGGGTGATGATGCGGCGCAAGTGCAACAATATGCGCTTGAGGGTGAACAATTGCGCCAGTATGTCGGGGGTGGGGTCGTCGAAAATTTTGTCTTCGATGGTGTCAATTTCATCTTCCACTATTTCGATGGCGTGTTCGTAGCCTTCGATCAGTTCGTCGGCGATGAGGTAGGCGACCTGCCCGGCGCCGCGACGCAGGTAGCGGATGTCCTGCTGGCAAGTTTTCCAGACCGCGTCCAGTTCGTGGATGTGCTGTTCCTGGTAGGTTACGACGTAGTTCTTGCCGATGAAGGTGTCCAATTCCAGGGAAGAAATGTCGTCGTCGTGGGCGTTGGTGATGGCGACGCTGTGCAACACCAGGTAAACGTAGTCTTCCCAGTCGTCCACTTTTGGGACGTGGATTTCTTCCAGGGCGTCTTTCACTGCCAGGGGATGGAACTGGAATATGTCGCACAGAATCTGTTCACTGACCGCAGCAGGCTCTTCGGTTATATCTAACCAGACCAAAGCCTGCGGCTGCTGGATGAGACCTGGCAATTGCTCGAGCGGGACGTCAGTCTCTACCTGCCCTGTTGGTGTGAGACAGAGTGTACGTATCATAGTTTGAGTGCCCCAACCGGGAATCGAACCCAGATCTCGGCCTTAGGAGAGCCTCGCTCTGTCCATTGAGCTATTGGGGCGGAGCAGGAACGGACGCGCCGTGCCCAATTCCTGTATGGAAATTATAACATAGCGGCGTGAATTGTGCTCGATTTGTGCAAGGGCGCGCCGGCGGGTTGCGATCGTCCTTCGCCTGGCGCGGGGCAGGTTGGGCTTGGGGGTGTGAGTCCACTATAGAACAAGGAGAAAGGAGGGGATAGGCGACCCGCTCTTTGTGTTGCGTTCGTCTTTTCTCAACAAAATCAAGTTCTAAAGCCTGGTGTTTGGGAAGAAGTGTAAGCGTATAGGGTTTTATAAATAATATAAGTGTTTTCCGAAAGTTACCTGACTGCATCTGCCAGGCTTTTTAATATCCTATACGTCAAACTTTCGTCATGGACCGGTCTGTTTTCCACAAGCCGTGTGTAAGATATTTTTCCATCGAGCCATAATTTCACAAGCTCATTAAATTCATCCATTGCGTTTGGCTCGTGGTTATTCCCCTGTTCAGGTTTGTTATTTATGTGTGGTTGATGGTTTAAGGTTAGCATAATCATCCCTTTTTATTGAGGAAATCATCTATTTATATTATAGATAAACAATTAATATTTTTTCATTAGAATTATGTCTCTTTCATATATGATTAAATTCATTAGTGGGTTGATCATCATTTCAATCGTATTCATTAATCCCTTTTCATCGAATTGTTTTGGAATATTACTATCAATGTTCACAATTCCCAGAACTGGATTGGTTTCTTCAATTTTACAGATAATGGGAAATATTAAAAT
>CAZGDA010000046.1:0-19903 GCA_964524425.1 uncultured Anaerolineaceae bacterium
GATCCACCAGAGTGTTTCATTATTGCCTACTGCACCCATTTCTTTTCCTCCTGCTATCCACGCGTAAAAACCTGTCGGAGTAAAATCCATTAATTCAGCAACGCTTGTAACCCTGTCCGCAATACTTTCACTGCCAGAGCATATTCCTCCAAGGGCACGTGTTCGTTGGGAGTATGGTCGAGCGCTGAATCTCCCGGACCGTAAGCAAACGCCGCGCAGTTCCAGCGCCGGCAGACAATATTCATATCCGCCGTGCCGCTCTTGAGCACAAAACCGGGCTGTCCGCCGGCGGTGCGGATGGCGCTCAAAAAAGCGCGCACCAGGGGGGTGTTTTTCTCGGCGCGATAAGCTGGCATGGCGTAGCCCAGCGCTTCCACCTCTGCTCCCATTTCGGCGCACGTCTGCGTCAACTGGTCATACCAGTTCAGCGGGGGTAAGTCCAGCGGCAAGCGCGCCGCCACGAACAGGTGCGCCCAATGTGCAAACCCGTCCTCGCCGGAAGAAAAATCGCGCAGCGTGAGCAAAAGCTGGTCAAAAACCTGCGTTCTCTGCTGGTTGAATTCCTCCTGCCAATCCTTCACCTTCTGCCACACTGCAAAAGCCGCCTCGCAGGCGTTCTCGTTCTGACTGGCGCTGTGCGCCATCGCGCGCCGCAGGCTTATCCTTGCCCACGCCGAGCCTTTATACCCCAGCGTCAGGCGTTGCCAGCGGCCCGGCTCACCGATTCGCGCAGATACCGGGGCATAGGCTGGCTCCGCCACGTAACCCGCCCCTTTCGAGTCACCCTCCGCCTCCACCGCGCCGATAACGATCACCTGCCAATCGTCCGGCACGTCCAATCCCGCTGCGCCGTCCACAAACGCCGCCAACGCGCCTTTCGCGTCCACTGCCCCGCGCCCATACAGCAAATTACCCTCCACGCGCAATGGAATCTCACCTGGCACCGTATCAATGTGCCCCAAAAGCACGCTCTGCCGCTTTCCGCTTCCTTTGATACCCACTGCGTTGCCCGCCGCATCTACGTAAGCTTGATCGTACCCCAGCGCCTTCATACGCCCAACAAGATAAGCAACAGCTTCCGCTTCCTGCCCCGTCGGGCTGTATCGCTTCACCAGTTCGTGCAGCGTTTCGTACTCTGCCGCGTCCACGCTATTCTTCTCCCCGCACGTTCGTTAAAACGTCGTCCACAGCCTCCACAATCCGGTCAATCTGTTCGCGCTTGATAACCAGCGGCGGCAGAAAACGCAAAACCGTCGGTCCTGCGTTTAGCGCCAGTATTCCGCGTTCTTTCAGCGCGCCGATATAAGGAGCCACCTTCTGGCGCGTCTCTACACCAATCATCAATCCTATCCCGCGCACTTCCCGAATCGCCGCGGCGTCCAGCGCGTCTAGTTTCTTTAAAAAGTACTCGCCCAATTCCGCCGACCGCTCACACAGATTCTCCTTTTCAATTGCATCCAACGCAGCCAGCCCCGCCGCGGCTGCCAGCGGATTACCGCCAAACGTGCTGCCGTGAATCCCTACCGGGATTTCTCTCACCCGTTCTCCGATCAACAGCGCCCCAATCGGCACACCCCCGGCGAGGGATTTTGCCAGGCACAATAAATCCGGCTGCAAACCGTGATGCTGCGACGCAAACAATTTCCCGGTTCTGCCAAAGCCGGTTTGCACCTCGTCAATGATCAACAACGCTCCGCGTTGGCGGCAGATTTCCTGCGCCCCCAGTAAAAATTCGCGCGTCCCAGCGTGTACGCCGCCTTCTCCCTGCACCACTTCTAAAATCACGCCCGCCGTATTCTCATCCACCGCCGCGTCCAGTTTTTCCAGGTTGTTGTACGGCACGTGCTGAAAGCCGGGCAGCAGCGGTTCAAACGGCTCGCGATATTTTTTATTATAGGTCGCCGAAAGCGCTCCAAAAGTGCGCCCATGAAAGGCGCGCAGGCACGCCACAAAATTCGTGCGCCCGCTGCTGAAACGGGCGAACTTGAACGCCCCTTCCACAGCCTCTGCGCCGGAATTGCAAAGAAACACACGCCGCATCCCCTGCGGACCCAGGGAAGATAATCTTTCCATCAATGCCGCCCGACGATCGTTATAAAACACTTCCGGGCAGGTGATCAGACGCTGCGCCTGCTCCGTTATCGCCGCTACCACTGCCGGATGGCAATGTCCCAAATTTGCCACGCCATGCCCAGCTGCACAGTCTATGTACTCGTTACCCTGCTCGTCCCACACCAGCGCGCCGCGCCCGCGCACGATGACGAGATCGCGCTTGGCGTAAACGCCGCTGGTATGTTGGGCTTCAAGGGTTTGCGTATTTACTGTCATAAGTGCTCCTTATAAATTTTGAATAATTTGTTTAGTGATGCTTTCTGTTCGATAATCTTTATCCAATCCATTCCTGGCAAGAAAACGCTGTACCGCCGCTTCTATTCTTTGCGCGGCTTCTTTTTGGTGCCAGACGTAGCGCGCCAGCAGCGCCGCGCTCAGAATCGCTGCAATGGGGTTAGCAATACCCTTTCCGGCTATGTCTGGCGCCGAGCCATGCACCGGCTCCGCCAGCGCCAATCCATCGCCCCAGTTCAACGAGGGCGCCATACCCAACCCGCCGCACCAGGGCGCGGCTGCATCCGAAAGGATGTCACCGTATAAATTCGTCGTTACAATCAGGTCAAACTCTTGCGGCGCGCTGACCATCTTCATCGCCGCTGTATCCACCAGCAACTCATCAACCAAAAGGGTTAATCCCTGCGCAGCAGCCTGCTCCACTTCCTGACGCACGCTATCCCGGAACAGTCCATCGCTCAACGGCAAGATGTTTGCCTTGTGAACAATCGTCAGGCGCTTGCGTCCCATTAAAAATGCGAGTTCCAGGGCACGCTGCGCTACCCGCCGCGAGGCATGACGTGTGATCCGCCGCGTGGCAGTCGCCGTCTCTCCATCGCTTTGCTCCTCGCCAATGTACAGGTCTTCTGTGTTTTCACGCACGAGGATCATATCCACGTCCGTTCGCGCCGAGACAACCGGCAGGCTTTTCACCGGGCGGACGTTAGCGTATAGGTCTAGTTTACGGCGCAGGGTTACTACCGCACTGCGATAACCTTCCACCTTGCGCGCCGGGGACGATACCGCCCCAAACAGCGCCGCCCCGCACTCACTCACCTTCTCAAACGTTTCCGCCACAACCGAAACGCCGTGCGTCTGAAAACATTCCCAACCTGCCTCCGCTTCCACGGTTTCCAAATCGGTTACGACCGCCCGCAGCACTTCCACTGCCGCCGGAATCACCTCTTTTCCAATTCCATCTCCAGGGATAACACATAGCTTTGGCATACGGCTTTATCCCCCCTCTTCTCCGGGAAAACGCCCATATTGTTTGACGTAAGGCGCCACTCCTCCGGCAGCGATGATTTCCTGGGCGAAGCGCGGCAAGGGCGGCAAAGCATAAGTCCCTCGCCTCGTTACCAGTTCCTGTTTCAACATGTCCACGGTTACTTCTTCACCATCCTCCACCATCTCCACCACCTGCGGCGCAACGTAAATGGGGATGCCCAGGTTGACCGCATTGCGGAAGAAAATACGCGCAAAACTGGCCGCGATGATCACCACCCCGCGCCGTTTTAAAGCCAGCGGTGCATATTCACGGGAAGAGCCGCAGCCGAAATTCCCTCCCGCCACAAGTACATCCCCCACTTGCGCTAGCTGATTAAAATCCGGGCGCGCTTCGATAAACGCCGCTCCGCCCACGTCCTCATTCGGACGCATATAAGGCGCATAGCGCCCGGGTACGATTTGGTCCGTATCCACGTCCGAACCGAATTTCCACACTCTCGCCATTTCTCCTCCTCGTTTACAACGCATTCGGATCAGTGATCACACCTGTCAACGCGGAAGCTGCCGCCACCGCCGGTGAAACCAGGTAAATTTGCGCTTTCGGTGACCCCATTCTACCGCGAAAATTACGATTCCCGCTAGAAAGACACACTTCATCGTCTCCCAATGTACCCTGGTGCCTTCCAATACACGCTCCGCAGCCCGGCGTCGTCAACGCTGCACCGGCTTGCAACAGAATAGCCAGGCTGCCGTCTGCTGCCGCGGCTTCCAGCGCCTGGCTGGATGCCGGCGTAACCAACAGACGCACGTTCGGCGCAATGTGTTTGCCGCGCAAGATTTGCGCGGCTATGCGCATGTCCTCGTAGCGCCCGTTCGTACACGTCCCCAGCAACACTACATCCACCGCCTTACCCGCTTCTGCCTGAACATCAAACACGTTATCCACGGCGTGCGGCGCGGCTATTTGCGGGGTGAGTGTGTCCAGGTCAACCGTGAGTGTGCGTGCGTAATGCGCATCCGCATCCACGCCCAGCCAGTCTGGCGCGTTGAAACCTCGCAACGCCTCCCCCTCCGCCGGGATGATGCCCGCTTTTGCGCCCACTTCCACCGCCATACCTGCCAGGGTTTGTCTGCCAGAAAGCACCATCCACTCTATTCCGTGATATTCCAGCGCCGCATACGTTGCCCCAGAGATGCTCAATTCACGGCACACCTTCAGCGCCAGGTCTTTCGCCTCCACCCAGGGTTTGAAACGACCGCGCACCATAATGCGCACCGTCTCTGGCACGCGCAACCAGGTTTTTCCCGTCGCCCAAATCAGCGCCACGTCCGTAGAACCCATTCCCGTGCCAAACGCTCCCACCGCGCCGTACGCCGTTGAGTGTGAATCTGCTCCCACCACAATCATCCCCGGCTGGGCAATGCCTTCCTCCACCAATACCTGGTGGCACACACCTCGTCCCACTTCAAAAAAGCGCACGCCCTGCTCCTGCGCAAAGCGTCGGGCGATGTTCTGGTTGTTCGCCACGTCTATTGATGAGGGCGGTACAACGTGATCCATCACCATCACCAGTTGGCGCGGGTCGTGCACATTGGGAATGCCAAGTTCCTCACGCATGATTTTGATGATGCTGGGTGTGAGCGAATCGTGGCTCATCACCACCTGCGGGCGAACCACCACCAGGTCGCCAGCTTTCACCCGCACTCCCGCCGCGTGGGATAAGATTTGTTCTGCTATTGTTTGTCCCATATTCCTTAATCTCCATTAGGCGGGTTAGGGTCAAAATAATCCACCGCCAGGACGTGATGTTCACCGCGCAGCAGCATGTCCACGTCGTCCAAACTCAACGCCATCTTATCCGATAGAATCTTGATTTGTTGGGTTACCTCTTTTACGTGATCGTCACTCAAACTCAAGCCCAGTTGATCGGCGCGATAACGTACCGCGTTCCAGCCTGTCAGGCGGTGAGCAATGTTAATGTAACGTTTTAACCCAAACGCCTCCGGTTTTAACACCTCGTAGGTGGAAGGATTATTCAACACCGCCTTGGCGTGAATCCCCGCTTTGTGCATAAACGCCGCATAACCGGTAATGTAATTATTAAAGGGGATGTCCACTCCCACCAGCTCTGCCACGTACTGATCCAGTTCCATCAACATCGGCAATTTGTATTTGCTCACCAGTCCAGGGTTCACCGAATACAACCGTGCGATCAAACCGCCCAGCGGAGTGATGCCGTTGCGTTCACCAATCCCCAAAATGCTCGTATCTATGTGAGTAGCTCCGGCTTCCAGCGCTGCAAAGGCATTGGCGATAGCGCAGCCCGTGTCGTTGTGTCCGTGAAATTCGATGTCTGCCTTCACGCGTTTGCGCAACCCGGAAACCAGGTCGTAAATCTGGCGTGGATTGCCAATCCCCACCGTATCCGCCACCCCCACACGATTGACACCGATAGTGTCTACTGCTTCGTAGATGCGGAAGATATCTTCCGGCTCCGAGCGCAAACTGTCCTCGGTGCTGAAACGCACTTCCACGTTCTGCCCCTTAAGGTAGAGAATTACTTCCCCAGCCAGGTCTATAATTTCGTCAATGCTTTTTCCGTGGCTGAACTTGCGTAAATGCGACGACGTACCGATGACCACGTCCACGCCGTCCACTCCCGTATCCACTGCCACTTTTACGTCCTGCAAAGCGCAGCGCGTGTGCGTTACCACCTTGCTTTTCAAACCCAAACCGGCAATGGCGCGGCAATCCACTTCCGATTGCGGTGAAGCCAATGGGGTGGTCAACTCAATGTATTCAATGCCGAATTCATCCAACATACGCGCGATTTGCACCTTCTGTTCCGTGGTGAAAAACGCGTTTGCAAACTGCTCCCCTTCCCGCAGCGTCGATTCGATGATTGAAAACTGCTCGCCTTCGCGCAGGGTGGATTCAATTATGGAAAATTTTTCGAGACTCATGGTTTTTCTCCTTTTTATACCTGGGTATTTGTGCCCCACATAATAAGGGGTACAGGTTCTCAAAACCTGTCAATCCCTCGCAAGATTATGTCAGGTTCCTTCGCCTACCCGTAAAACGTAATCCACGATTTTCGCCGGAATATCCACACCGGTGGTGGTTACCGAATTGCGAAATTCCATCGTATAATTGACCTCGTTCACCAGCAGCCGTCCGTCCGGCGCTTCCAGCAGGTCTATGGCGAGAATTCCCCCGCCCACTGCCTTGGCTGCCGCCCGCGACAATTCATCCACTTCTGCTGTGATGGGGTAATTCGCCGCCAACCCGCCGCGTGCCGTGTTTGTGATCCAGTGCGGGGACGTGCGCGTGATTCCGCAGATCGTTTCACCTCCCACCACAAACGTGCGGATGTCCCTTCCGGGTTTTTCTATGTATTCCTGAATGTAAAAAATCGAGTGGTGATACGAACCCAGGGTAACCTTGTGTTCGATGATGGCTTCTGCCGCTTCGCGGTCTTTTACTTTCGCCAGCAGCCTGCCCCACGATCCCACCGCTGGTTTAAGCACCGCTGGATAACCAAGCTGGTCAATCGCATCCAAAGCCGAATCCGGTTCATACGCGATAAATGAACGCGGCGTCGGTACACCTGCCATTACCAACGCCGTCGTCGTTTGCTGCTTATCTCCACAAATCATGCCCACTTCGGCACTGTTCACACAGCGGATGCCTGCCGCGCACAGGATCTGCAGCGCCGATAGCGCCTGCGAATGGCTGATACATCGTTCTAATATCACGTCGTACTTTCGCCACGCGTCCAGTCCATGCAAGTCAAAATGAGTCTCGCGAATGTCTATTTTGTCAAAATCTACTCCACGCGCCTCAAATGCATCGAATATCATCTTCTCCTCTACCCGCACTCTTGATAATAAAACGCCAATCTTCATAAAGTCCTCCATTGTGCAACTAAGATAATAAACAAAAAAAACGGGCTTGCCTGTTTGCCTGGTAAGCCCGCTTTCACTCAACCTGTGCTGGATAAAAAAGTTCAATCACCCAGAAGCGCGACAAACCAGACAAAGCTCACGCTTCGCCTTCTTGCTCTCCTTCTTGACGATGATTGTAACTAAATTCATCTTTGTTGTTTCTTTACATCAAAATATAAAAACCGCACACTCTCGCCATTATAAAAGGTACGGGGTTGCCTGTCAAGAGGGAATTTTAATGCTTTCTTCAGCCCCGGCGGCGATCTCCGGGGCTGTTATGATTACCAGTTTCGTCATTTTTAATCCATTTGCCCTACACCGCCGCAGGAGATGCCTGAAACACGGGTGTAGTGAACAGCGTCTGCGCCATCAAATGCGCCGCGCCTTTCCCTTGCTGCTGTCCAGATTGCGCACACGCAGTCCCTTTTCCCTTCAACCCCATTTCTCCTACCTGTAATACGTACTTGACGATTTTCGCTGGGATATTAATTCCTGTGGCGCTGATGCTGCCACGGAATTCCATCGTGTGATTGACCTCATTTACCAGCAACCTGCCGTCCGGTGTTTCCAGCAAGTCCACAGCCAGGATGCCGCCGCCCATCGCCCGCGCCGCAGCCCGCGAGATTTCGTCCGCCTCTTCCGAGAGCGGGTACGTCTCCGCGGTTCCGCCGCGTGCCGTGTTGGTGATCCAGTGTTCGGAGTTGCGGGTTATGGCGCTCACCGTCTCGTCATTGATCACGATCGTGCGGATGTCGCGGTCGGGTTTGTCAATGTATTCCTGGATGTAAAAAATCGAATGTTGGTACGAACCCAGCGTAACCTTGTGTTCGATGATGGCTTCCGCCGCCGAGCGGCTTTCCACCTTCGCCAACAGTCTGCCCCACGAACCCACCGCCGGTTTCAACACCACCGGATATCCCATCTCCTCGATGGCGTCCAGCGCCGCTTCAGGCGTGTAGGCGATCACCACCCGCGGGGTTGGCACGCCCGCCGCCACCAGCGCGCTGGTGGTTTGCTGCTTATCGCCGCAAATCTGGCTTACCTGGACGCTATTAACACACGGAATCCCTTCGCTTTCCAGGATCTGCACCGCCGAAAGCGCTTGCGAAAAACTGATGCAGCGATCCAAAATGACGTCGTAAGAATGCCATTTCTCCATCGCCTGCAGGTCAAAGCGCACGTCGCGCACGTCAATTCTGTCGTAGTCAATCCCGCGCTGGTCAAACGCCTCAAAGATCATCTTTTCTTCCATGCGAACCCTTGCAAACAACACACCCACTTTCATGATTTCACCTCTTCTAAACGAAACGAATGCTTAATAACAAAAAACGGGCTTACCTCTTTATCTGGTAAGCCCGTTCTCTTCCGAACTGCTGAACGCCTTTATCCGCTGGGCGTGAACGCAAAACCAGACAAAGAGGATACTTTGCCTTGCGGTTGCGGACGACGTGTGCGGTTCAGGGTGTTCAAATACATTTTGTTACATTCTTACAAAATTAATAAATATTAGTAACTGTCGGTAATTATACCTACAGGTATTTGGTTTTGTCAAGCTTAAAACGAAATTGCTATTTTTATGCTAAAATGATACTAATAAACTGTCTTAAGCTAATTTATTCTATACACAAATTCATCTCGTGGTAGAATTAATATCAACAATCATGATGATCAGGAGAAAGAACATGAGCGATGAAATCAGCATTGAAAAGTTAATGAGCCGCATGCCCAAAGCCTTCCTGCCCGAAAAAGCAGCCGACGCCAACGTCGTCATTCAGTATCGCCTGAGTGGCGTCGAAGCCGGAGATTGGATAGTTACCATCAAAGACGGCACATGCACAGCCGAGCGCGGCGTCGCCGAAAATCCTACGCTCACCCTCACCGCCGACTCCCAGGTTTACAAGGACGTGGTTACCGGCAAAGCCAACCCCATGAAAGTCTTCATGGACGGCGGCTTGAAACTGGGCGGTGACTTGAACCTGGCGATGAAATTCATGAACTGGTTCAAACTCTCCTGACGATCAGTGTGCCGCGAGATTTATCTCGCATTAGTTGCGCGAGATTTGTCTTGCATTATAGTAGCGCGAGATTTATCTCGCCTTCGTATCGTAATCCCCGCCAACGGACTGCACCCCGCCTTAGCCGCCTTTCGTAGCTGGGACCCTTGCGGTCGCCAGTCATATCTCGCCCCATTCGCTGAACCTGTCACTGCGAACCTATTGTGCCCTCTTAACCTGATGTGCCGTGCGGTTTATCTCGCCTGCCCTGTGTGCATCTGCTAAAGGGAACCCGATACACACCCAGACCTGACAGATTTTGCATTGGCCCCTTTGCTGATTTCTTTCAGGTCAAGGGACACGATCTTTGTGCGAAACGCCGCCGCGCTTCACGAACTGCCTCCCGTAGAAATCCAGAAGATCAGAAATTCAATCCCCTGCACTCATGGCGCAGCGGAAGCCGATATTATTGTTGCGAACACCTGGATCGATGTGGTCACGGGCCGCCGCGCGTAAAGTATACGTACTGAAGTATCTACTACCTCCACGCAATACGCGGTACTCTCCTGATGAAGGGCCCATCGGATTCTTCTTTTCTGAACTGTCATAATCATCAAACCAGTCGTTCACCCATTCCTCCACATTACCCGCCATGTCGAAAGCACCGTAAGGGCTGGCACCCGCCGGGTAACTTCCTACCGCTGTTGTATCTCCTTTGCACCCTTTGTAATTCGCAAAGTCGCAGTTAGGTTCTTCATTTCCCCATGGAAACTCGCGCCCGTCCGTACCGCGGGCTGCCTTTTCCCATTCCGCCTCGCTCGGCAATCGCCCGCCCGACCAAGCACAATACGTCTGCGCCTGTGTCCAGTCTACGCATACTACTGGATGGTTCTCGTATTCACTTTTACCATAATAATCACAACCAGGTTTCTCACAATTCCCGTACTCTACGCATTTGCTATAATGGGCATTGGTTACTTCCGTCCTATTTATAAAAAAGGAGTCAAGATATACCCTATGCCCCGGTTTTTCGTGATCATCTCCATATTCCGAACCCAAAATAAAATACCCCGATGGCACCAAGATCATGTCTGTTCCGAATTTATTATTAACTTCCGTCAAGATCGTCTCCTGTTGTGCATGTGAAGCGGATTCATACGCGCTTAAAGTCGCCTGTGCATACGGAGGAAGTCGTTTATTTATCAGTTCCTTTAATTCTAAAAACCCCGGCTTATCACCATAAATTGCATAGCCTCCCATTGTGATTATTTGATATTTACATGAATCGGGTTCAGTTCCAGTTATTTCTAGTGGAGAATCCAAAGTAAGTCTATCGATTGGATTAACAAATCGAATCATCCGAGAAAATTGGATCCGACTCACAACGATATTTGCCGAATGTTGTCCAGTATATTGGCATGTCTCGATAGTTTTTTCTTTATAGTCTTCTGAAAGACATATTACTACAGAAGTTTCTTCGTTTCCCATCAGTAAAGAAGGAAGCATATCATTCCATTCATTTTCCCCTTTTTCTCCAGATATAAAGAGCGTATATGGTTTGGGAACAACAGAATCCATGCCTTTCTTTTTCTCAACGCTTTCTTTGCAGACCTGTTCCGCTGCAACCGCGATCCCTTTTGTTTTCACTAACTCAACCCAATCCACTTCCATCAATCCCGTTTCCGCACTCTTTTTCATGTTGCTGGATGGGAACTCGTCCAGAATTCGCTGGAAGGATTGCCTGGCTTCGCCGAGAAATCCGGCTTTTTTCTGCGCCTGCCCGCATTCATACAGCACCATCGGCAGCGATTTCTGCATGATTTTCTGCGCGCCGGGGAGTTGCGCCAGCGTATCCACTGCCTCAACGACGTCGCAAGCCGTGCCTCTTGCCAGGCTGCTCGCCGCCCGCTGGAGGACTTCCGCATCAGCCTGGTACTTGGGGTCTGCTTCCAATGCATGGATAGTATCGCTGATCGCCTCGACGTATTTCTCTTTGGCAAAATACCCATCCGCACGGGCATTGTATTTCCTGGGGTCCATCGTTTGTTGCGCGGCTGCCGTTGCCGTAGCATCCGGATTGGGTTCCAGTGTTGCTATGGGTTTTGCCGTGGGTGTAGGTGTTTTCGTGGGTGTAGAAGTAAGTGTTGGTGTGGACTTATCGGCTTGCTTTGAAGCACATCCTGAAATCAAAAAGCTTACCGTCAGAATACAAACAACCAGGTACATCTTAACGTTCATAGTTACCTCCTCTGCGTTGTTATGGGTACACACAGCAATCCCTCCTCCCGGCACAATTGCGTCGCGGCGATCTTCACAGCCGCCTTTTTCACACTCCCATCCTCACATCTGTTGGATGAGGCTATCGAAGCCCGTGCGGTGAGCCTGTCGGCTCCTAATCTATCCTAGGGGTGATCTTTGTGGTGGCTCTCCCTCCGCAGCGATCAAATTATCCCCCTGTACTTGCACCTCCCGTAGGGGCGATGATCTATCCGATCGGTGTCAGATCTATATCGTATCTACTCGTGTTGGAATACATATCTCCTTCCCACAATAAAAAATCATGCATTCACTCCTTATTCATTTACCACACAACGGAAGCCAAATTCATTACTACTACAATCTGGACATAGGTTACCACGATACGTTGTACGTGTGAAATATGAAAGATAACGCCAATCACCGCCCCGCCCTACACGATACAATCCAGAAACGGATCCCAACGGATTCTCCTTTGCTGAGTTATTATAATACACATTGCTATACCAATCACTCACCCATTCCCAGGCATTGCCAGCCATATCCATTACGCCAAACGGGCTGGCTCCCTTAGGATAACTACCTACCACTGTTGTACTACCAACACAGTATTCATGATTTCCCAGATAGAAATTTGCCAATTCGCATGTTGGCTCATCATTTCCCCAGGGGTACTCACGCCCATCCGTTCCCCGCGCTGCTTTTTCCCATTCTGCTTCCGTCGGTAATCGTCCTCCTGCCCATTCACAATAGGTTTTTGCCTCTTCCCAATTCACCATTACAGGATGTTTTTCATACCCTTCTTTTCTATAATTACAATCACTTAATTTATATATGTCACAGTATGGGGGAAAACATACATTTGAAAATGCACATTGCATATATTGAGCGTTGGTTACCTCATTCTTATAGATCCAATAATCATCTAGGTAAATCGTATGTTCCGGCATTTCGTCTTCTGCTCCGTTATCTGAACCCATCATAAATTCTCCAGCAGGTACAAACACAATCTCAGCGTCATCTTTCCTGTTCACTTTCATCTTGATCCCAGGTATAGTTGTCTGCGCTGCGCCATTACGCAATATTGCGTCTTCTGTTTGTTTTACACTACTATGCGCATTCAATGTCGCCGCCGCCGTTTGAGTACTAGTACTTTGTATACTCATTGATATTGTCGCCACCTGCGTATTTTTATCGAATGCACTCAACGTCGCTTTAGCAAATGAAGGTATTTTCTTTTTTATATACTCCATGAATTGTGAAAATTCTGGTTCAGTGCCATATATTCTTTTTGTGATTTCTCCTGATTTGAATGATTCTTCGTAATGACACTTATCCGGTGACGTTCCGTTTATTTTATCAGATGGGTATAGTGGATGTCCGGTTATAGGATTAATAAACTGAACAAAACGAGAAAGCTTGATCCTCTCAAGAAAATGGAAATCCGTATACGGACATGTTTCCATAACATACTCATACTTTTGAGAAATACAGATTACTAACGAAGAATTTTCTTCCCCTAACAGTGGAGAGGGGAACAATTCTCTCCATTCATCTTTCCCAGAAATATAAACACGATATGGTTTGGGTATAAAAGGATCCACTTTCAATTTCTTATGATCATTTTCGCTACAGACCTGTTCCGCTGCAACAGCTATCCCTTTTGTTTTCACCAGCTCAACCCAATCCACTTCCATCAATCCCGTTTCCGCATTCTTTTTCATGTTGCTGGATGGAAACTCATCCAGGATCCTTTGGAACGTTTTTCTTGCATCTGCAAACGCACCCGCATTTTTCTGCGCCTGCCCGCATTCATACAGCACCATCGGCAGCGATTTCTGCACGATTTTCTGCGCGCCGGGGAGTTGCGCCAGCGTATCCACTGCCTCAACGAGATCGCAAGCCGTGCCTCCTGCTAGGCTGCTCGCCGCCCGTTTTAACACTTCTGCGTCCGCCTGGTACTTGGGGTCTGCTTCCAGGGCGTGGATATAATCGCTGATCGCTTCGGCGTATTTCTCTTTGGCATAATACCCATCCGCACGGGCATTGTATTTCCTTGGGTCCATCGTTTGTTGCGCGGCTGCCGTCGCCGTAGCGTCTGGATTGATTTCTATACTTGCGACAGGCTTGGGGGTACCTGTGGGTGTTGTTTCCAGGGATGGACTCGCTGTATCCGTAATAAGTATTGTGGATGGTGTGGGCGTTGCATTGACCATCTGATTTGACGCATACCCCGAAAGAAACAGGCTTACTGTCAGAATACAAACAACCAGGTACATCTTAACGTTCATAGTTATCTCCTCTGTGTCGTGCTGAGACCCCGATTACCCATCCCAGCGGTGGTGTACCCCAAGCTTAACCAGCAAACATCCAGAATCGTGGTACGTCTTGGCTTGTTTATTTTTTTAATTATAAGTGGTACTGCTTAATCACTATAAATTATAACAATAATATCAAAACCGCGCAATGTTTTAGGATGAGGAACGACTCCATATAGAGATTTTCAGAGAAATTTTCGTTCCCGTGCATAGATGATATCGCTCTTGCTTACTCCCGCCACATAGAGATGCCTTCGGGCAGCATCCTCACCATGCCAACCGGTGTGTAGGTTGCGGTTGAGCGCCCTGACATTACATTTCCCTATCTATATACAAGCGAAACCCAACCCCACTCTAATCATCTACATACCGTGCGCCAAAAAGATTTGGCTTCAGGTGGCGTCCATCCTCGCCATCTCAAACAAAGAGAAAATGACTTGTTTTATTCATCAAAGAAGACACACAGCACACGCTGGTTTTTTCATCCTTACACACTTACACACTTACACACACGTCTGGTTGAATTTTCCAAATTTCAATCCAGCACCCCTCTCGCCCCCCTCAGCCGCGGATCAACGAAATCAGCACCCCCAACAAGCCGATGATAAAAAGCACCGTGATCGGCAGCCCCATCGGAATATCTGTTTGGAATTTTCCCGTGTTCACCGGTTCAAACGTAGGAATGGACAACGGCGGCGCGGCAGTAAACGTCGGCAAGCGCGTCGGTGGCTGGTTGATAATAAATTGCGCCGCCAGCGTGGCGTCTATCGTGGCTGTTACAGCCGGTGTGGGTGTGGAGGGTGGCTCAATGATGGATAAATTCGTCCCTGCCGGCAGGACAATGAACGCCTGATACACCCAACCGACGTTACCGGGGATGCCCGGGTAATAAATTTGCAGCCAATCTCCCCCCGGCGAACGCCCCAGTACGGGCACGTCCTGCCCTGGCAACAACACACCCACGCGCGGAAAAACGTCCGTTCCCGGTCCCGAACGCACGTTGATCTCGTCCTGATCCAAAACTGCCTTGCCGATCGGTCCCGGCTCCGTTCCGGTTACCGTGGGGATGTTTGGAGAAGGCTGCTGGCGCGCATCCGCAGCCAGCGCCGTGCGGTTGCTTATCTCACAGAAAAGCCACAGCGCGGCGATGCACAGGCACACCACCCCCACTCTCAAACTACTTCGCCTAACCTGGCGTCCTAAATATGTAATTAAACCTGTTTGCATTACAAATCCATCCTCGCTTCAGGTGTGTTATTATAACATACCCGCCTGCCCTCTCAAAGATATCGGCAGGCGGAGTGATTCTTTACTTCATTTTCTGGGTGTTCTTTTTCCATGCCCCAAAAATCCGCCTCACTGGCTATATTCGGGATTTCCGCATCGAAAAATTGTACGCCTGTACCGCATTCCACGTCGAACGTATTCCATGCGTTGACGTTTGGCGAACCAAAACACACATCCATTGTTCCATCAGTTACATCGAAAACCATGGCGTGCATGCACCCGAAGAATTCCGCGTAATGGTGGCAGCACAATCCTTGCGGATACATCTTACCCAAGAGTGCTTTCATCTTTTCCGCATTGATCTGCGGTGCCTCGTTTTTCAAAAATTCTTCGATAACCCGCCCGCGCACCAGGGAATTGTGCATTCTGCCTTCCTGATACGCCATCATCTCACCCAGTGTGTAATGATTCGTGGCGAACAGGTAAGCCTCCGCACCGCCTGCTTCGATCTCCCGCACCGCTTTGTGCGCCCCGCGCACCTCCACCATCGCTGCCTTGCCCTTCCGGTCTGCCAGCAGCAAGATAGGATTGCCGCCCAATGGGAAATCCTGGATAAAATCCAGTGCCTCATCCACGTCGCGGCACCTCTCCAGCAACGCCCTTACCAGCGCCCAGAACTGAAAACCATCCTGGATGGGCGGGCGCACAGGACCTACCGGAATTCCCCCCGCGGACATAGTAACGGACAGTCCATGTTCGTTCATCCCCTCGCTGCGTCCAAACAACATTACAGAAAATCCACTATGTTTGTACCTGCCTTGAATATCCGTCGTACACAGGCGCAAATCGTCCGCTTTCTCACCAAAATCATAGCTCCTGGCGACCAAGACGTGCCCATTTTCCGTTGCTTGTGGTAAAACCACACAGTGGCTGCATCCGGCAGTGCGCAGATACGTACTCGTATAATAAATAACGTCCTCAATTGCCACACCCGCAGCATCTGCCATCCCCTGAATTTCCTCATTGACACCGCTCAGATGAACGTCAAACAGTTGCCACACATGCCGGAAGGTTTCCTTATCCAAAACGCCCTTCCCGGATTGTAAGAAATGCAGCCAGCCAGGACTGGAACGCAACACCTCGCCCTGCAATCTGCCGACCTCGTACGCTGTTCCCTGTAGTACAACGGTACCGAATTGAATTTTCTGTGAAGATAAATTAGATAGATTTGTGTTCATTCGTTTTCTCCTGCTTACTAGAATGGATATCCTCAAGGATACTCCCACACAGGAGAAAACATTTCACAAATCTTGCGAAGCACTTTACAATTCTTGCGATTTACGTTACAGGCAGACAAACCTCCAACACATATTTCCCCTCCGCATTGTCTACCGGAGTCTGATAATAAATCTCGTAAGCCGGCTCATCTGCCAGAAAAAACCCGCTTTCCGGCAGCCATCTACCGTAAAGAGTACGGTACACCTGCCCTATCTCATCTGGAAAACAACTGACTTTACACGTCGCATAACGACCTTCGTGGATATCCATGATCCCAATCGCCCCAGGCAGCTTGGCGCGCAAATGTATATCCTCCGGGACGCTAACGCAAGCGTAATACCGGCATCTGCTCGTGGGCGTGATGAACGGATCATCCAATGATAGTCCAATCATCACTGTATTTCCCCCAATCACTCCGTTCGCCTGTGCCCAGCGGAATAATTTTTCCCAAGCAGCGCATATCTTAACCAGGCTGTATCCTTCCAAATTGGAAACGTATGCCACGTGGAAACGCGGCATCTCCTTCACCAGCACGTCAGCCAGAATCGTTTCCAGCAGAGGCGGCACAACGTCTTTTGGAGCTTTTCTCTCCATGATCTGCTGGCGATACTGCTCCGATTTCAATGCCCTAAACTGGCTGGGGGGAATACCAAAGTGTTGACGAAAAGAACGCGCAAACGCAGCAGAGGATGAAAAACCGCAGGCAAAAGCGATTTCTGTAATAGAAAAAGCTGTACTCTTGATTAAATAATTCGCCGCCCGTTCCAATCGTACACGATTGACGTAAGCATTCAAAGTCTCACCTACCATCACCGAGAAAATACGATGAAAGTGAAACGCAGAAAGGGAAGCAACCCTCGCTGCCTGTGTCAGGCTTATCTCTCCGGAGAGATTCTCGTTGATATACTGCACCGCCCGATCAATCATCTGGCGATAATCGCCGTTCAATTGGTTTGCTTTCCACGTACTCATGTTTGCATAACAAAACAATCGCCCAACCTGCTATTTAATCTCGTATCGAATATCCTTGATGAGTCAATCCTCACGCCTTAATTTTACCACTCACGCTATGATACGAGTCGAGAATACTCCTCACAGCGCAATAATGCAAAAATAATTTTGCATTATTGCGCTTGACACACCCCCCAGAGCGAGTATAATACCTCTGCAACTTCAAAATTGGAGGGAAATTATGCCAGAAAGTATCAACACACCCGGAGTGGAGATTCCACCGGAATTACAGGGCACAGTAACCTTAACTACTTTAGACCACATTTACAATTGGGGTCGGCGCAATTCCGTCTGGCCAATCATGTTTGGTTTGGCGTGTTGTGCAATCGAAATGATCTGTACTGCCGCGGCACGTTTTGACTTCTCTCGCTTTGGCATGGAAGTAATGCGGCCCAGCCCGCGCCAGGCAGACCTAATGCTCGTCTCCGGCACGGTAACCAAGAAAATGTTGCCCGCCGTTGTGCGCATTTACAATCAGATGGCAGAACCACGCTACGTTGTCGCAATGGGCGCCTGTGCTTGCGGCGGCGGTCCCTTCAAAGAGGGCTACAACGTCGTCTCTGGGATAGACAAATATATCCCCGTTGACGTGTATATCCCCGGCTGCCCGCCCCCTCCCCAGGCGCTTTTGAACGGTCTCATCGCCTTACAAAAGAAAATAGACACGCAATCTATCCGTCAGGTATCCTGGTATAGCAAAGAACCCAGCCAGGCAATCCCTACCCCCATTTTGAGTGCCGACGTAGTTGACCCGCGTAAATCCGCTCTCATCCGTGAAATCACCAGCCAGGCGCTAAACGAACAAAGTCAGATTTCTGAAACCAACGCGCAACCCGCACAGGAAATATAGTATGAGCGACCAAATTATAGATTCCGATGAATTGAAACTGGAAGAACGTTTCCCCGGCACGCTAACACCCGACACGCGCCCCGGCTATGCAGGATACATCGTTCAAACAGATAAACTGCAAGAATTTGCCACCAGGTTGCGTGACGAATTCGGATTCGATTACCTCTCCTCGGTTACCGGTGTGGATTACCTGCCCGAAGGAAAAATGGAGGTCGTCTACCACGCCTATCAAAGCACGGGCGGCAGCGCCTTGGTCTTTAAAGTTCAAACCCCGCGCGAAAATGCCGTCGTGCCTTCTTTAACCCCAATCTACCCCGGCGCAGAATTGCAAGAACGCGAAGCCTGGGACCTGCTCGGCATTCGTTTTGAAGGGCACCCCGATTTACGCCGCGTCCTCATGTGGGAAGGCTTTGCTGGACATCCCCTACGCAAAGATTGGCAGGAAGCCTACTTCGAAGAAGAAGCCAAACCTTTCTCCTCTCGTTGGCCCGAAGGACACGCTCAGCGCGCCGAAGATAAAAACCCCTTCGGGGATAACCTCGCTTACCCCGCCGGATTCGACCCCGCCAAGGGAGAGCCGTCGGGAGAACAGCCCCTCTACCAAATGATCGAACGAGTGGAAAAAGAATCCGACGCAGAACACATAGGCACCGAACAAATCATCGTCAATATCGGTCCTCAGCATCCCTCCACACACGGCGTCTTCCGTATGGCTGTCAGCCTGGACGGGGAAACTATCATAGACCTGAAACCCGCAATGGGCTACCTGCATCGCAACCACGAGAAAATCGGCGAACGCAACACCTACATTATGAATATGCCCTTCACCGATCGTCTGGATTACTTCTCCTCTATGAGCAACAACTTCGGTTACGCCATGGCGGTTGAAAAACTGATGAACGTCGAAGTACCCGAAAGAGCAGAATACATACGCGTGGCAATGGCGGAGTTGACCCGCATCAGCAGCCACCTGTTTGCCATCGGTTCCTTGCTCAACGACATGGGCGCCTACTTCACCCCCATGCTTTACGCCCTGGAAGAACGCGAACTCATCCTGGATATCTTTGAAGCCGTCTCTGGCTCGCGCATGATGTGCAACTACTTCCGTTTTGGTGGCGTCGCCCGCGATCTACCCGAAGGAACGTTGGAGAAAATTCGCGCTCTCGTCTTCGATCGTCTACCGCGAACCATTGACGAAATTGACCATTACCTGACGAAAAACGAAATCGTGCGCACGCGTTGTGAGGGCGTGGGAGTTTTACGCCCCGAACAAGCCATCGCTTTTTCCTTCGCCGGTCCAAACTTGCGCGCTTCCGGTGTGCCCTACGACGTCCGCCGCGCTGATCCATATAGCATTTACGACCGTTTCGAATTTGATGTCGTCGTCGGCTATCACGGTGATGCCTATGACCGTTACCTGGTGCGCCTGGAAGAAATGCGCCAGAGCGTGCGCATCGTCCAGCAAGCCATCAAACAAATGCCGGAGGGCGCAATCTTGCAGGGAGCGCCCAAATACCAGGTCAAAGTCCCTCCCGGAGAAGCCTACGGGCGCGTGGAAGGTCCCCGCGGTGAACTCGGCTACTACGTCGTCTCCAACGGCAAGTCAACCCCCTGGCGGTACCACGTGCGCGCCCCCTCTTTCATCAACCTCACCCCCCTGGCAGAAATGTGCAAAGGCTACAAAGTGGCTG
>CAZGDA010000047.1:0-19746 GCA_964524425.1 uncultured Anaerolineaceae bacterium
AACCCTGAACCAATGGCTTAAAAGGCCACTGCTCTACCATTGAGCTACGCGCCCAAGAACTGGCAAAGATTCTACCATACCCCACCCCAGAAGTCAACCAATTGGGAAAACCCGCACGCGCGCCCATGCAACCCAACCCAGCCGCCGGGCTGGGTTAACGAAAACCGCCCGCGGCGCGCATTGACGAGCACGGCGGTTAAATGATAAGATATAGGGGAACGGCTTATGAAATCCCTGATCTTACGCACTTCCGATAACCAGGTCTATCACGTTACCGATACGTTAAAAATCGGGCGCGAGAGCACCTGCCACGTCTGCGTGGCAGATAAACGCGTCTCGCGCCTGCATGCCAGCGTAACCGTCAAGGACGGTTTCCTCTACGCCCGCGACGAAGGCTCCTCCAACGGCACCTACGTCAACGGCGTGCGCATCAACCGCCAGACGCTGCTGCAACCCGGCGATCAACTGCGCGTGGGGGATACCAGCTTCACCGCCGATTACGTGGACGAGCCGAACGGGCAGGCAGACACGTTCTACGCCCGTACGCCGGCGTTCCAGGTGGAAGCGCGCCCGAGCGCGCCCCCGCCGCAGATTGCATACCCGGCGCAGGCAGCCCCCCCGCCGGATGAGGAAGAAGAGCAGCTTGCAGCTGTTCCCCTTGCCGCAACGGAGGTGCAGCCGAGTGTGCAAGACGCGCCAGCCGCGCCGGCGCATAAAAAACGCGTTCATCCCGCGGCGCAGCCGCGGCGCGACCGCCGTCTGCTGTGGGGCGGCGCGGCGATCGGCGTTTTGGCTGTGGCGTTGATCGTCGCCACGTTCATTTTTGTAAATCGCCCGGCGGTGGAATATCCCACCAGCGCGGCAGATGCGGGCGGGCAGACGGGCATCCTCTTCCCGCAGCGCATCGGCGAGCAGGGCGGCACGTACACCAATCCGCAGGGTGTTACGGCGGTCTTCCCGCGCGGCGCCCTGGCAGAGGAAAGCGGTGTGGACATCCGCCCGCAGGAGGCTGACGAACTGCCCTCCGACCTCACCCCCCTGAGCCAGAGTTACGCCCTGCAGCTTGAAAGCGCTGCGGCGCTGCGCATGCCGGTGGAAATCATCTTGCCCGTCGAGCTATCTGTTGCGGCAGAGGGGGCAACCTCCACCAGGCTGGCTGCCTACCGTTGGCGCAACGCCAGTTGGGTATTCAGCGGCGGGGTTTTGATAGATAAAAACCTGCACTTCTACGTTGATGACCTCTCTGCTTTTCGGGCGGCAGCCGTCCCGCCAAACGAGTTGTTCAGTGAATACCGCCCGGTGGTTTTTATCAACGAAGGCAGAATCCCGCTCGCCGTCCGTCCGTGGAAGTGGTGGTTCCCGCCCGATTTCAAGCTGCCCAATAGCGGTGAAGTGAAGCACACCCTCACAAGCGTGGTAAAGCGCGCCCCGCAGTCCTACGAAACGCATTACAACAGCGCCTACATCGGATATTTACACCTGCCTTACGGAACCTATTCGGCGTGGTGCCTCTCTTGGGTGGACGAAACCGCGCAGCAAACGCTGTACGCCATTCAGCAAACCGCCGTGCCGTTAACGCGCTACAGTTGCGCTTGGGAAGAATATCGCCAGGGGAGATGTGAAATCGAGAGCGTGCGGCTTAGAGTGAACCTGCAAACGGCAGGGGAACCCGGCAGTTGCGCCAGCGCGCCAGCCTTACCGTGAGCGCTCACCCTCCCGCGGGCAAAGTAACCGATTCAATCCAATCCAGGTAAGGCTGCGATCCGTCAAGCAGGGGCAGGGCGATCACCTCTGGCACCTGATAGGGGTGGACGGCGTGCACGGCGGGCAGAAGCTGCTCGCGGAACAGATCGGCGCGGCTTTTGACGATGAGCAGCGCTTCCTCTGCGGTGCAGATTTCACCCTGCCAGGTGTACATGGATTGGACGGGCGAGAGCAGGTTAACACAGGCAGCCAGCTTCTTTTCCAGCAGCATTTGCGCAATCTGCTGTCCGGCTGCGCGGGAAGGCGCAGTAATCAAGACGAGAATGTAGCGGCTATCCATAAGCACTTTCTCCCTAAGCTGTGGGCTTCACTCCGAGTATCCCAGGTCTTGCGCCTTGGCAAAATCCGCCTGCGCTTTTTCTGTTTCGCCCAGTTTTTCATAGACCTGGGCGCGGCGGAAGTACGCCACCCCCAGTTCAGGCGAGAGTTGGATGGTCTTGTCCAGGTCTTTGAGCGCCTCGGGGTAATTACTGCGCTCGTAATAGAGAATCGCCCGGGCGTAATAAGAAACGTACACGTCCGGTGCCAGTTCAATTGCCTTGCTGAAATTCTCTATCGCCGTGCGATAATCCCCCTTCTGGTAGAGAGTGACCCCCAGGTTGTAGTAGTTTTCAGCGTTCCAGGAAGGCGTCGGCAGGGTCGTGGCGGCTGGGACGGTGGAAGCCCCGGCTGCGCCTCCGTTGATCTCCCACAATTCCACGTTTGACCAGGAGCAGGAAAAATCTCCCCCCAATCCGCTGTTTTCCATCACGTAAGCCAAAAGCCCGCTGCCGTATTTATCGGAAACGAGTTTATCATCGCTGGCTTGCAGAATCTCTCTGTCATCTGCCAGGACAATAATTTTCTCGTCGTAAACGATCAACGTAACCGTTTCTTTCCCTTCGGGGGAGAACTGGACGCGGTAAGGCACCTGTTGAAGTTGAAAGCCTTTGAAGGAATATTGGGTTTCGTTTTCCAGGCGATGTACGGACGCCGAGCCGTCCACCTTAAACTTCAATTCGTAGGCGCCGTCTGTATTGACGTGAAAACTGAACCCGCAACCAGAATTATCTTTATCCACGGCGCGCACGTTTGGTTTTGCCCAGGCGATATCCGCCCGCAATATAAAATCGGACAGGTAATACCCTTCGATTAATTCCACGTCGCGGGCGTATTTGCCCGTAACCGAGTACTCGCGGCTGTCCACGTCGTGATAGGTGCCTTGAACGGAATTGAAGTACCCTTTCGCTTGCAGGTCTTGCAGAAGGCTTAGCTTTGCCTGCACTTGGGCGGTTGCCCTTTGCTCAAAGGTCAGCGTAGGGGAAATGCTGGCGGTCGGTGTGCTGGCAGGTGTAGCGCTGGCAGGTGTAGCGCTGGCAGACGAAGCGCTGGCTTGGATAGCCGGTATTTCAGGCGCAGGTGTATCCATTTCCGCCGCGGTATTGGGTAGAGGGGAAGCTAAGACAGTTTCCTGCGCGGCAGGTATCGCGGTGGTTTGGTCAGGCTGACTGCACGCACTTAACCACAACACGGCAATTACAGTGCCTAAGAAAACAATTTGTCTCTTCATAACTCAAACGCCTCCATACGTATATATATTATAGCTTAAGAAAAAACGCCGATAAAGGAGGCGAATTTTATTTCGTCGCAGATATTTTATCCTGGCTCATGGTGCAATACAATTGCAGTGGTTCGCAATCAACACATTCCAGTTGCAGGGTGGTGTGTTCGATGTCGTACTTATCACACACCATGCGGCTGACGGCGCTTTGCACCTGGGCGCTGGCGCTGAGGGGGGCGTCGTCTGTCAGCAAGTGCGCCGAAAGCATGCGCAATTTCTGCGTCAGGCTCCACACGTGCACGTCGTGGATGCCGCGCACGCCCTCCACGGAGAGGATATCTTGCACCATTGTCTGCATATCCACGTCGCGCGGCGTGCTTTCCAGCAGAATGTCCACGCTTTCGCGCACGATACCCCAGGCGTTCCATAAAATCAGCAAACCGATGAACACGCTCACCAGCGGGTCGAGAAATTGAAAACCGGTGAGGGCGATGCCAATGCCTGCCAGGATGGCGCCGAAGGTGGAGATGGCGTCGCCTGCCAGATGAACGAAGGCGCTGCGCATGTTCAGGTCGTCTTCGCTGCCGCGATGGATGAGCCAGGCGGTGCCGGCGTTGACCAGAAACGCCACGGTAGCTGCGCCGATGAGGATGGGCGCGTCCACCTGTGGAGGGGCAAGGAAGCGCTGGTAGGCTTCGTAGAAAATTCCCAGGGCGATCAAAATCAGCGTGGTGGAATTGAGCAAGGCGATGAGAATGCCGGCGCGATGGTAGCCGAACGTCTTGGCGGCATTTGGAGGGCGCAGGGTTAAGCGAATAGCGTACCAGCTCAACCCCAGGGCGACCACGTCGGTGAAATTGTGGGCTGCGTCGGTGAGCAGGGCGAGGCTGTTCGCCAGCACGCCGGCGATAATCTCGACGAAAACAAAAGCCAGGGTGATCCCCAGCGCCAGCCCTAACCGCCGGAAGGTAGTTACCCCGTGAACGTGAGCGTGGGAATGGGCGTGCGGGTGGGCGTGTTCAGATGGCATTATTTCTCTCCCTTCATACAGCATTTCTCAAAAAGATCAGGCGTACTACGACGCTCCTGCGTCAGTCCAAATCCTCGGCGGGACCGTCGTCCATGCTGCTCCTGCCGCCAAATTCGTCTCCCAGTTCAGGCATGGAGGCTTCAATGTCCTCGGGGCTTTGTCCGGCTTCCAGGCGGTTGACCAGCTCGTGAAATTCGGGACCCATATCCTCGCCCAGTTCGGCGCTCATCTTGCGCATCATCCTGCCCATAGCGCGCGGGTCGTCCTCAAATTCAGAAAACCTGGCGGGGTCGCTCAAGTCTTCCATGCGGTCGCTATCACTGCGGGCGTAGCGCACGCGCCCAATGCGGCGCTGCACGCGGCTGCTGCCGCAATGTGGGCAGACGACCTGTTTCTGCCCGTATTCGCGATACGTCAAAAAAACGTCGAAACGTTTATTACAATCCAGACAGCGATAATCGTAAGCAGGCACAACCAACCTCCTGAACGTAGATTGTCTTTTTATACGAATTTCGATTATAATTCATACTATGGACTTTGATAAACCCCAGGCAGGGTATTCTTAACCTTTTCTTATGAAAAACGATTTAAATGATGTGTTTAAGCATGAAGCGCTGCTAATCGTTATCTCCGGTCCTTCTGCAGCGGGTAAAGATACTGTCGTCAAAGAATTAAAACAACGCAACACGCCTTTTCATTTTGTTGTAACCGCCACCTCGCGCGCCCCGCGCACGGGGGAGGTGCACGGAGTGGATTACTTTTTCGTCTCGCGAGCCGAGTTCGAGCGCATGATCGCCGCAGGCGAGTTGATTGAATATGCAAAGGTGTACGAAGATTGGAAGGGTGTGCCCAAGGCACAGGTGAAAGCCGCGCTCGCCAGCGGGAAAGACGTGATCATGCGCCTGGACGTGCAGGGTGCAGCTACCATTCGTAAACAACATCCCGAAACCGTGTCTATTTACATCACCGCCACAGAAGAAGAAGCCATTCAACGTATGAAAATGCGCGACGGCAACCTGCCGCCAGACTACGCGACGCGCCTGGAAACGATGCGCGCCGAGGCTGCCCGCATCCCTGAATTTGATTACGTGGTGCACAACCGCACAGGCTGCCTGGAAGAAACCTTGAAAACTGTGTTGAGCATCATCGAAGCAGAACACAGCCGCACAAAACAAAGAAAAATAAACTTATGAACGATAATCCAGAATCTAACCCCACGCAACCACCGCAGGGTGAGGCGTACGTTGTCATGGCGCAGCGCAAGCCCCTGGTTACGTACACAATCTTTGCCATCACCTGTCTCATTTACTTGCTGCAATTCGCCTCGCAAAGTTACTTCGGTGTGGACGTGCCGGCGTATTTGGGAATGAAACAAAACAGCCTGATTTTACAGGGGGAATGGTGGCGTTTCATCACGCCCGCCTTTTTGCACGGTTCCATCCTACACATCGCCGTGAACATGTACGCCCTGATGGTCTTGGGACCCGTGCTGGAAAACGCCTACGGGCGCAAGCGCTACCTGCTGCTCTATCTATTGGGCGGGTTTGCCGGAAACGTGATTTCTTTCCTGTTTTCCCCCTCGCCTTCGTTGGGTTCTTCGACAGCCATTTTTGGGTTAATTGCCGCACAGGGCGTGTTTGTGTATAAAAACCGCAAGTTCTTCGGCGATCGCGCCCGCCACGCGCTTACCAATATTGCCACGGTGGCTGTGCTGAACTTCATCATTGGCATGTCGCCGGGCATTGACAACTGGGGGCACCTGGGCGGTTTTCTGGCGGGGCTGGCGTTTGCCTGGTTTGGCGGACCGATATTCGGCGCCGTGCTGCGCGAGCAGGCAGGGGCAACCCTGCTGGTCATGGTGGACCAGAGCGAGAAGCGCGCCGTGCTGCTTTCAGCCTTCCTGGTCGGGCTTGCCTTCGTCTTGCTGGCGGCAGGAGGAATTTACTTTTATGCCACGCGTTAAGCATGCCGGCGCGGCGACGCACGTTTTCGCCTCAGGGACGATATTTACAACGAAGGTTTATTTATCTTTATTATACCGGGGGAAAATGCTCGTGGCTTTGTTGCTGGGCGGTGTTTTAATCCTGGCGGGGTGCAAGCCGCGCCTTTCGCCTTCTCCTACACCTGCGCTTCTGCCCACGATTACGCCCGCGCCTACGCAGCCAGCGCCAACCCTTCCTCCCCCTCCAACGTCAACCCCAACGGCGACCCCATTGCCACAGCCGTTAAACCTGACACCCGCCTCCGCCGCGCCGCATATCAGCGCGGTAGATTCAATTTCTCTGGCAGTCTCTGAAGGGTACGAAAAACCCGGCAGCGTTACGGTGATGTGGGAAGCCGAGCCGCTGTTGTGGACGAACGGCTGGTGCGCCAAAGACGCCGCCACCCTGCAGGAGAATCTCCAGCACATCAGTTTTCGTTTTCAAGTGAACGGCAAGGACGCGCCGCTGGATTTCTTCGGCAGCGAGACTTACCGCGACGAATCGTTGCAGGCGGATTGTGTAAATTACGCGGCTGTGCTTGAAGCCTGGCTGCCGGGCACGCACCGCCTCGTCAGTGACATCAGCATCAACGCAGCCATAGACGACGGCTTGACCCAAACTGCGCCGGGCACGCACTCGCGTGAGCACGTCATCTACGTCTCGCAACCACAAAGCGAAGCTGCCTTGCTTGAAAATCCGGCGTTGTGGGCAAACCTGGTGGACGAAAATTTTTCGCAGCCCAACGACGCCTGGCAGACCGGCAACCTGGACGATGAATGGTTCAGCGGCAGCGCACAGATATCTGACGGGAAGTACGTCTTTTCTGTAGATGCGACCCACAAGAGCATGGTTTTCCGCCACCCTCCCAGCGTCAAGGTGCTTTCCGGCGCTTTTGAGGTGAGCGTGGAAGCACAACGCTTGCAAGGTAACCCGCAGCAGACCTGCTATGGATTGTATTACCACTACAGTTTCACCAGCGGCAATTTTTACCAGTTTGTCGTGTGTGATGACCAAAAATTCCTGGTGGACGTCTTCAAGGCGGGAATCTGGAGCACGCTCATTCCCTGGACGGCAAGCACAGCCATTCAGCCGCAAGCAGCCAACCGTTTGAGCGTGCGCGTGGAGGGCAGCCGCATGGCTTTTTTTATCAACGACCAGCAGGTTGGGGAAATTCACGACGAACGCCTGTATCGCGGTTACACGGGCATTTTGCTTAAAAGCAGCCAGGGTTCACAGGCGCGCTTTGTTTTTGATGATTTCCGCCTGCGCGCCCCGTAGGGCGGCGCAGGTTCTTTGGCACGCTGAACCTGGCTGAAATACGTACGGCAACTGCACCGGAATCCCTTGTCGTAAACCGGCTTGCCTGACCCCAAGAATCGCGATACAATCAAGCTGTGTGCGCCGTGTTTATCAGGAAAAGCGGTCGCCTTTATTTAGCCATTATGGTTGATTTATTATATTTCTAAGGAGGATAAACCCATGAAGAAAGATTTTCTAGCCGTAGCAGATTACTCACCCCAGGAATTGCAGGAGATGCTCGACCTGGCGCTGCGTTTGAAGGCGGAATTGAAAAGCGGGGGCAACGCCCCGCTGTTGAAAGGGAAAGTGCTGGGCATGGTTTTCCAGAAACCCAGCCTGCGCACGCGCGTTTCGTTTGACATGGCGATGCGCCACGTGGGCGGGGACGCGCTCTATCTCTCCCCTAGTGAAATTGGCTTGGGCAAACGGGAATCAATTGCCGATGTGGCGCGCGTGCTGGCGGGCTACGTGGAAGTCATCATGGCGCGCGTGTTTGAACACGCCCACGTGGTGGAACTGGCGCGCTGGTCGAGCGTGCCGGTCATCAACGGCTTGAGCGATTACAACCACCCCTGCCAGGCGATGGCAGACGCCCTCACCATTCAGGAGGAATTTGGCAACCTCAAGGGTTTAAACGTAACTTACGTGGGTGACGGCAACAACGTGGCGACTTCCATGCTGCACGTGTGCGCCAAGCTGGGGGCGAATTTTAGCATTGCGACCCCGGCAGGGTTTGCATTAAAAGAACCGGTCGTGGCGCTGGGCAAGCAAATTGCCGCCGAAAGCGGCAGCAAAATCGCCATCCTGAACGACCCGCATCAGGCGGTGAAGGACGCTCACGTGATTTACACCGATACGTGGACGAGCATGGGGCAGGAAGAAGAGGCGAAAGAGCGTGAAAAGGTGTTCCCGCCGTACCAGGTGAACGCTGCCCTGGTGGCGGAAGCGCGCAAGGACGTGATTGTGATGCACTGCCTGCCCGCCCATCGCGGACAGGAACTCACCGACGAGGTGGCGGATGGAGCGCACTCGCGCATTTTCCCGCAGGCACACAACCGCCTGCACGCCCAGAAAGCGGTGCTGGTGCGCCTCCTCGGCAAGGGATAGTATCTAAAAAAAACAGCCCCGCAAGGGCTGTTTTTTTTAGATTGTGTAACCATGGATGCCCGGCTGCCTTCGAGAGATTCTACTGGTGATGGAAAAGACCTGACAGGTTGGGCGAAAACCTGTCAGGTCTTTATGGCTTTCAGGTAGCAGATTGCTCACTCCGCCAGGGGCGCATCTCCGGCGAGACGGTTGGCGGTGCGCAGCATGCGCACGAACTCGTCCACGTCGTTGCTGGCGGGCAGTTCTGTGCTCAGGCGGTCGGCTTCTTCCAATACAGAAGCCAGGCTGCTGTTTTGCGCCCAATAGCTTTGGCGCAGGATCTCGGCGAACTCAGCTACGACCACGTCCCACTGGAAGTAGGGCGAAGCGGAGCGGAAAGACGAAGCCAGCTCCTCGTCAAACATCGTCTGCTGCATTTCCGTCACCTTGCGCGTCTGCGGGTCTTCCCAGCGCAGATAAACGTCGGCAATTTTCCCGTGCGTTGCGGGGTGAAGTTTGATTTCGTAGAGGGCGGTTACGCTGTGTCCGGCGCCGATTTCCCCGGCGTCCACTTTGTCGTTGCGGAAGTCTTCATCCGCCACGGCGCGGTTTTCAAAACCGATCAGGCGATAGCGCGCCACCGTTTCGGGGTTGAAATCCACCTGGATTTTGGCGTTCATGGCGATGGCTTGCAGGGTGCTGGTCAGGTTCTCGACGAACAGGCGGCGGGCTTCCTTGAGGGTGTCCACGTAGGCGTAGAATCCGTTACCATTATCAGCCAGTTGCTCCATGAGCACGTCGTTGTAATTCCCCATACCAAAACCGACGGTGGTGAGGGTGATGCCCTCGCTGGCGCGGGCTTTGACTGTGTCCCAGATTTCGTCGGCGCCGGTTTCGCCCACGTTTGCCACTCCGTCGGAGCATAAAATCACGCGGTTGATACCGTCTGCCTTGAAGGCTTTAATTGCCATCTGGTAGCCCAGGTTCAAGCCTGCCTGGGCGTTGGTAGCGCCCTCGGGATAGAGGGAGCGGATTGCTTCAATAATGGCGCCCTTATCGTCGCCATCTGTGGGCTGCAAAACGACGCGGGCGGTTGAACCATAAACCACAATGGAGACGCTATCGGAGGAGCGCAATTGCTCGACGAGCAATTCCAGCGCCCGTTTCACCAATTCCAGGCGATTTTCCAAATCCATCGAACCGGAAACGTCAATCACGAAGGTCAACGCCACGTCTTGGCGCTCTTCCGGCGACACGGAGTATCCCTGCACGCCGACGCGTATCACCTGGTATTTGCCCGATTCGGTGTAGGGCGTCTCGGCGCCGTCCAGGTAGATGGCGAAGGGCTGCCCGTGACGGGGGTGTTTGTAGCCTTGTTCAAAGTAGTTGACAAATTCCTCCACGCGCACCGAGTCTTTTTCCGGCAGGTTGCCGTCGTTCAGGTAACTGCGGGCGATGGTGTAAGAGCCGCTGTCCACGTCCAGGGCGAAGGTGGAGAAGTGGTCGTCTTCCGTGTCAATAAACGGGTTGACTCCGTAATTTTCAAAGAAGTTATCGAGGTAAGCTTTTCCGTTGGGGGGCGCCAGGGTCGGCATGGGCAAAGGCACCTGGGGAGGCGCAACGACTCCCGCTGCGGCGCCGTCGCGAGCGGATTCGGCTGGCAGAAGCATTTGCGTGGCAACCGGGGCGTATTCCCCTTCTTTCTGGCTGGGCTGGGGAACTTCGGCTTCTTCTTTGGGCTTTTCTTCCATCACCCCCAGCGGGGTTTGTTTCGGTTTCTGCGCGCTCGGCGCAGCGGTGGATGTGGCAGATTGCCCCACGCAGGCGAGCGCTGCCAGGGTGAGGATGGCGATGACGGAAAAGAGAGAAAGGGCGATTTTTTTGTGAAACATGGTATACCTCCTTAGGGTTGTTTTTTTCGTTTCACAATATAGACGAGCCAGGCGCAGATTAGGTTCCAAAATTGAGGGTTCATTTTTTGATATAATGTAGGTAGGCAAGATTCAGACTGGGAAGGGCAGGCGCGCCGGTGGTATGCTGGACGCCGCTACCTGTTTTGAAAGGAAAAAGAATGAAAAAGAGATTTTTGTGGGTTGTTTTCTTCTTCGCTGTAGCGCTGGGGCTGCTTTTTCCAGCCGCAGCGTATGTGGGAGCCGCAGCGCAAGCCGCGGCACAGCGCGTGTTGCTGCTCACCGCCAAAGGGGCGGTTTCGGCGCCCATGGCGGATTACCTGGAGCGCGGCATCCGCTACGCTGAGCAGCACGACGCCGGCGCGCTCATCTTTCAACTGGACACGCCGGGCGGAGACGTGAGTATAACCAACGCGATGGTACAAAAGATGCGCGCCAGCAGCGTGCCGGTGGTGGTCTACGTAGCTCCGCGCGGCGCAATGGCTGGCAGCGCCGGTACATTACTCACCCTGGCGGGGCACCTGGCAGCCATGGCGCCCGAAACCGCCATCGGCGCTGCCAGCCCGGTGGGTGCGCAGGGGGAGGACATCAGCCAGACCATGCAGCGCAAGACGAAGGAAATCCTCAAAGCCAGTGTACGCTCGATAGCCTCGGAACGCAGCCCCGAAGCGATTGCCCTGGCAGAACAGACCATCGAAGAAGCCCGCGCCGTTTCTGCACGGGAAGCCTTGCAAGTTGGGCTGGTGGACGTTTTGGCAGACGACGTGAGCGACCTGCTGCGCCAAATGGAAGGCAAAACCGTGCAGGTGAACGGTAAAGCGCTCACCCTGCATACCGCCGAAGCGCCCGTGCAAGATTTTCCCAGCACGTTCATCGAACAGCTTTTGATGACGCTCACCAATCCCAATATTGTGTTCCTGCTGCTCGCCATCGGTGTGCAGGCGATTTTGATTGAACTCTCCAGCCCGGGCGGCTGGGTGGCGGGGTTCATCGGGGTGGTGTGCCTGATGCTGGCAATTTATGGCTTGGGTGTGCTGCCGGTGAACTGGTTTGGCATCCTCTTTATCCTCATGTCTTTCGTGTTGTTCTTTTTGGAATTGAAGATGCCCACGCATGGCGCGCTGACTACGGCGGGGGTGTTCTCGTTCATTGTCGGCGCACTGGTGTTGTTCAACTCGGCAGATACGCCCAATTTCCAGCGCGTTTCGGTGCCGCTGGTGATTATTGTGGCGCTGCTTACCGCGGGGACGTTTGCGTTTGGGGTGGGGTTTGCCTTGCGCGCCCAAAGGCTGCCCATTCGCTCGGGCATGGAGGCGCTGGTGGGGCAGCGCGGCACGGTGCGCGTGGCGCTGGCGCGGCGCGGTCAGGTGCAGGTGGCGAGTGAACTGTGGAGCGCCGAACCCGCCGAAGGGCACGCGCCCATTCCAGAAGGGACGACGGTGGAAGTGGTCAGCAGCGATGGCATCCGTCTGCGAGTGCGCGCCCTGCCGGAGGAGTGAGGGATGAACGTCGGCGGCGCGGCTTTCCCTGACCAGGGAAATGGATGAGCGCCGGCGGCGCGGTTGCGTTCAGGCGGCGGTGGTGTTGAGCGGGATTACTTCCTGCGCCAACCTGTCACCCAGGGCGTCTCGGGCGCTTTCCAGGTCGAAATCCATTTGCAGCCCCAGCCAGAATTGCGGTGTGGTCCCCAGGGCAACGCTCAAACGCAGGGCGGTGTCTGCCGTGATGGCGCGCTTGTGCTGCACGATGTCGTTTATTTTCTGCGGCGCCACGCTCATTTTAAGCGCCAGTTTATGCTGGCTGATGCCCAGCGGTTTTAGAAATTCTTCCAGCAGCACTTCACCAGGGTGAAGCGGGGGAAAGTCCTTGTTTATCATGGCTTGCTCCTAATGATAATCCACAATTTCTACATCAAACGCGTCTCCGTCCTGCCACTTGAAACAAAGGCGATAACGGTCGTTTATCCGAATGCTGTGTTGTCCTATGCGATCTCCCTTTAATTTTTCTAACCGATTAGCAGGAGGCACACGCAAATCGTTTAAAGTGTATGCGTTGTGTAACATGCGTAATTTGCGGTACGCTATTTCCTGCATTCCTTGCTCAAACCATCTGGAACGTTGACGTTGGAAGATTTTCTGGGTCTCCTCAGATTTGAAGGAACGAATCATAAATCAATTATATCATACAGCACGTGACACATTAAAAATGATTAATGATTATGAAAACAGTAATATATTTGCTTATGCGTGCGCGCCCTGCCGGAGGAGTGAGGGACGTTACGGCATTCGGAAGAACGAGAGTTGGGCGGGTTGTAGGGGGTTGAGGGCGCTGTGAAGGGAGGCGGCGCTGAAGATAGTCCCATCTCCGCGTATGTGGCGTATTTCAACCTGGTCGAAATGCTCTTGTAAGAAATATTCCGCGATCAAATGATGGCGGTGGCAGGACGCCGGGTCTTCCTCGCTGCACAGAATGACGGTGGTGTTTCGTTCGGCTGTTTGCATTAATCTAGAAATGCCGTCTTTAAACCAGGCGCGCTTCATCACTTCTCGTGTGTCCAATTCTTGGCGTGTGTCAGCCCGATTCTGGCGGCTTTGGTAACACGTCTGGTCTTTTGGGCGCCCGCCGAGAGCATCTCCGGCGTAGATGTACTGGATGGCTTCTTTCCCCAAGTTTTGTTCCAGGGCGAGTTTGTTGTATTGCGGGTTGTAACGGCTGTATGGAGCGCTGCGAACGTCCATTACCGTCTCTACTAGATGCAATTTCAATAAACGAACGAATTTATCGAAAGGATGGTTGCTATGCCCGATCGTGAAAATGATCATAGCGCCTGCCTGATTGGCTGTCTGCCTTCGCCTTCGTCAAGACCTTGGCGTGCTCTACTTACACGTAACCGAAAACGCCACCTTTTCCGAGACGACTTCGACCGGGGAGGTAACGTGCAGACGCGCCCAGCCCTGCATGGTGTGGCTGATAAGGACGGGGTAATTTACGGTGAGGGTTTCGCCGGCTGTGAAGGTGTGCGACTGGGCGTCTGGCGGGTTGAGGGTGGTGTTGGGGTCATCTGACCCCATTTCCATCTGGAACCTGGCATCCGCAGGGGTGTTCAACGTGATCGCGCCGTAAAAGGTGAGGCTGGCGGGACAGGCGCCGCTGTAATAAGGCACGTCCAGTTTCAGGGCGGCGGTAGCGTTGTTCGCGGCGGGTGCGCCTTCTGCGCTAACGATGATCTGCACCCAGAAGGGCTGGTCGGAGACGGCGCCGTGCCCAAAGCGCTTGCCCGCCTCGTCTTGCAGCATCCACAAGCCGCGATATTTGCCGTTCACCTGGGGAGCGGTCAGTTGCACGCTCACTTCGGCGCTTTCGCCGGGGCTGACCGTTGCGCCCAGGGGAATGGGGCTGACGCCGCCCATCTGGTATCCGGCGGCGAAAGCCAGGCTGTAGCCCGGCGTCCAGACGCAGGTGCCTTTGTTTTCCAGCGCCCAGGTCTTGATGAACGTTTCGCCCGGCTGCATTTGGGTATCGTCGCGCACGGTAACGTCTTTGATCTCACCGAGGCGGTTTTCACACGTCCCTGCACCATGGTTGGAGGCGGGCGTAACAGGCTGCGGCTGGACGGGCTGGGGCAGCGGCGTGGGCGTTTGCGCAGGCGGCGCTTCCGTAGGCAGGTTTTGTTTGGCTTGGGTGGTCAGGTTACATGCCAGGGCTGCCAGGCTTAAAACGAGCAAAAAGAAGATCAGGGGATTTTTCATAATAAATTCTGCAAATGTAGGACTATTTTTTCCACCGTGGCGCTATTCGTTGACCACGTCACCGCTCAACCCGCCGTGTTTTTCCACCAGGCGCAGGTTCTGGATGCGCATGGTTTTTTCGGCGGATTTTGCCATGTCGTAGATGGTCAGCGCCGCCACGCTGACGGCGGTGAGGGCTTCCATCTCCACGCCGGTCTGGGCGTTGGTGCGCACGCTGGCGCTGATGCGCACGCCGGGCAGGTCGTCGTCCAGTGTCAGCTCCACCAGCACCTGGCTCAACGGCAAGGGGTGGCAAAGCGGGATCAATTCAGCGGTGCGTTTGGCTGCCATCACACCCGCCACCTGCGCCACAGTGAGCACGTCGCCTTTCTTCAGCGCGCCCTGGCGGATGAGCGCCAGGGTGGCAGGCTTCATCACCACCTCGCCTTTTGCCAGCGCCACGCGCTGCGTGACGGGCTTGTCTGCCACGTCCAACATGCGTACCCTGCCGCTCTCGTCCAGGTGCGTGAGCATGGCGACTCCTACGGTTCGATCTCCGCTACGGATTCGACGACGTAAGTGGGTACGTAGGGATAGCGGTCAATGTCTGCGCGGCGCGTGACGCCGGAAAGCACCAAAATTGTCTCCATACCGCTTTCCACGCCAGAGACGATGTCGGTATCCATGCGGTCGCCGATGATGACTGTCTCTTCCGAGTGCACGTCCATGTAATTCAGGGCTGTGCGCACCATCAGCGGATTGGGCTTGCCAACGAAGAAGGGCATGCGTCCGGTGGCGCGTTCGATGAGGGCTGCCATCGCTCCGCAGGCGGGCACGATGCCGCGCTCCGATGGTCCAGACGGGTCGGGGTTGGTGGCGATGAAACGCACACCTTCTGCCACCAGACGCACGGCTTTGGTGACCAATTCAAGATTGTAATTTTCCGTCTCGCCCAGCACCACGTAATTGGGGTTGTGCTCCGAGATGACGTAACCCACGTCGTGGATGGCGGTGGTTAGTCCGCTTTCGCCGATGACGAAGGCGGTGCCGTTGGGGCGTTGCGAATCCAGGAAGCGCGCCGTGGCTATGGCGGAGGTGAAAATGTGCGTTTCCGGTATGTCTAAGCCAAGGATCTGCAAATTGTGGGAAAGGTCGCGGGGAGTGTACATGGGGTTGTTGGTCATCACCAGGAACTTCGCCCCGCGCGCTTTCAAACGCTCGATGAAGGCGTCTGCGCCGGGGATGATGCTCTTGCCGCTGATCAACACGCCGTCCATGTCAATCAAGTAATTCTTGGGGGATATTTTTTTGCTCATACTGTGAGTCTCCTTATCTGTACACCACAGATAAACACGGATGAACCCGGAGCGGCATTCACATTGGAAAGGCTCTGGGCTTATCTGTGTGCACCTGTGGTGATATAGGTTTGTTTTCTATTCCCTAATATTATAACTCGTGTTGGGGATTCCGGCGGGTGATCTTAGCCCTGGTTTTCATCTGGCGCAGGAGCCGCGCGGGGCAGCTGAGTGGCGGGGTCAAAGCCGACGAAGCGCACGTCGGGAGTGTTGCAGAAGCGGGCTGCCATGACGCGCAGGGCTTCCAGGTTGTTATCCACCAGGATGAAGCGCCTGCCCAGTTGAGCCGCAGCCGCGCCGCTTGAACCGCTGCCGGCGAAGAAATCCAAGACCACCTCGCCAGGGTTTGAGGAAGCCGCAACGATGCGGGTGAGGATGCCGAGCGGTTTCTGGGTAGGGTAACCGGTCTTTTCCTTGCCGTTGGTCGGCACAATCGTGTGCCACCAGGTATCGGTGGGCAGTTTGCCGCGGGCGGCTTTTTCCGCTCCCACCAAGCCAGGCGCCATGTAAGGTATGCGCTCGATGGCGTGGGCGTTAAACGTGTAGTGCTGGGAGTCCTTTGCATACCAGAGGATGTTATCGTGTTTGGGAGGCCATTTTTTCTGTGTGCGCGCCCCGTAGTCGTAAGCCCAGATGATTTCGTTCAGGAAGGAATTGCGCCCAAAAATCTGGTCGAGCAAGACTTTGCAGTAGTGCACTTCGCGGTAATCTATGTGGAAATACAGGCTGCCGTGCGCCTGGAGGAGGCGGTGGGCTTCCTCTAGGCGCGGCGCCAGAAAGCCCAGGTAGTCGTCGAAAAAGTCCCCGTATGCTTTTTCACCCACCTTGATTGTATCGTAACGTCTGCCCTGAAAGCCGGTGCGGTCGCCCTGCCCGTTTTCGTTGTACACAGTCTTGATCTGCGTGCGCGTTTGCAGTTTGCCGGTGTTGAAGGGCGGGTCTATGTAAATTAAATCCACGCTCTCGGAGGGCATGCTGCGCAAGATGGGCAGGTTGTCGCCGTAGTAAATCCAGTTCACGCCATCATTTTAACACAAAAATGAGGAAATTAGCCACGGGGACCACCGAGGACACGGCTTGGTGGGCTGTGTGCGCCTGGGGGTTAAGAACAAATCTGCGGTGCGGGTTTGAGAAATCGGGCGGCTCTTGATATAATGAAACGGAGGAGGACGTACGTAATGCGTGATGTTCAACCCGTGCAAAGTTTCTTAGACGAATTAGCCAGCGCTGCTCCGGCGCCGGGGGGCGGTAGCGCGGCTGCGCTCAGCGGGGCGATGGGCGCAGCTTTGCTTGTGATGGTGTGCCGCCTGACGATTGGCAAGAAGAAGTACGCCGACGTAGAAGCGCAGGTGCAAGCCATTCTGGAGAAAGCAGAAGCGCTGCGCCAGAAATTAAACGCCTTGATGAGTGAAGACACAGCTGCGTTTAATCAGGTGATGGAAGCCTATCGGCTGCCCAAGGAAAGCGAGGCGGAAAAAGCCAGCCGCGCGGCTGGCATCGAGGCGGCTTTGAAGGAAGCCACGCGCGTGCCATTGGAAACGGGACGCGCCTGCGCCGCAGTAATCGCCCTCGCCGAGCCGCTGGCGCGCATCGGCAACGTGAACGCGCTCAGCGACGCAGGCGTGGCGGGCGTGTGCGCGGCGGCGGGGCTGAAAGGCGCGGCGCTCAACGTGCTGATCAATCTGGCAAGCCTGAGCGAGGCAGGCTTTATCAACCAGGCAAAGGCGGAAGTGGAGGGCTGGTCGTCCTCTCTCGTTCAGGCGGACGAAGTGTACCGCAGTGTTGCGGGCAGAATGGGATAAACGCGGCAGCTTGCCCTGGCAGTTTGCCCTGGCAGACGGGCGGATTCTTACCCCTCCTGGATCAGGCACAGGTGTGCAAGCCCATTAAATAAGAACACCCCGAAGACGAAACCCCCAAACCTGCGGGAATTGCCGCAACGGTACCGCCAGGTGATGGATAAAGGGGTGTGTTTCGGGATGCGTATGATCAGGTGACCCGCACAGGACTCGAACCTGTAACCCATTGATTAAGAGTCAATTGCTCTGCCAATTGAGCTAGCGGGCCTGCATTTTGGCTGCATTTAAGGTATTCCTTACAAAGCGTATAGATTATACCGCAAAGGGGCGAAAAGTCAACCATCTTGGCTTCGTTTAATTGACAAAATCGCTGAATTAATTTATCATTAATATTGGTTTAATCTGCCAAAGCGGTTTTCGCGCATTACGAACTGGGAGGAACACGATGACGCTGGGAAAGCGAATTCTAGCCATACTCAAGCTGGTGCCGCGCCCTTCTGAGGAGCAGATTCAAACGGCGCTGGAGGGGCTGCGCGAAAACGAAGCCCTCACAGACTTACTGGACGATAGAAGCGCCAAGGCTTTGCTTGCCTGGGGCGAAAGTATTGTAAAGAGACAGGCGCAAACCTCCCGAACAGAGCCGGAGTTTGCGGGACGTACCCGCCAGGTGCGGCATGTCCTGCGCGCCGTCAATGAATTGTGCGCAACCCGCAACGCTCTTTCTGACGCTGATTTCGTGGCAAAACTGCTAGAAATCATAGACATGGCTTCGGCAACGCCAAAAGAAGAAAACAACGCAAGCGATTCGAGTGAGGATTCCAGTGAATGAAACACAACGCGCCCATCCATCCCTGACATTGACGATTTTGGTATCTTTTCTGGCTGGTGTATTCCTCAGCGCGTGTGAGATTCAACCAGCCGTTTTGACGCCTGTGGCGCAGGTTTTGGTTGCCCTTGCCCAAACCAGCCCGCAAGCCCAACCGGCTGCGGCGCAGAACCCTGCCGCGCAAAGCACAGCCGCACCGGCAGCCACACTGGCGCAGGCTGGCACGCAATTTTCCACGCCGGCGCATACGGTGCCGCCGCCGAAAATACCGCCGACTTTGCTGGCTACGGCTCGCCCGGCTGCCACGCGCCAGGCTTCTACTCCAAAGGCAGCCACCCCAACAGCGGTGCGCCCCACTGCCACCAAGCCAGCCGCGCCGAAAGGCGTGGCGTCTGGGGGATGGTATCAAATCTATTTCACCGCCCCGCAATATCCAGATCAAGCTGAAACCCGCGTCAGAGACATCGAAGACGCCCTCATCGCCGCCATAAACAGCGCAAAGAGCACGCTGGATATCGCCATCTTCCAGCTTAACCTGGAAGACGTTGGCGAGGCGCTGCTGGCAGCCAAGAAACGCGGCGTGAAAGTGCGCATGGTTACCGACATCGACTCCCTGGTGGAATTGGAAACGCTGCGAAGCCTCAAGAAGGCAGGCGTCAGCATCATCTCGGATAACCGCGAACCCATCATGCACAACAAGTTTATGGTCGTGGATGGAAAAGCAGTCTGGACGGGTTCGTATAATTGGACGCCTTCCTGCACGTTTCGCAATAACAACAACGCCATCTACATCCAGTCCCCCGAACTGGCGGCGGATTACCGCGTTGAATTTGAGAAAATGTACGTGGACAAGCAATTCGGCGGAGATAGACCGGCGGACATCCCTTACCCGGAGATCACGATTAACGGAACGCGCATACAAGTATGTTTTGCGCCAGAGGGGAATTGCTCACAAAAAATCATCGCCGCCATCAGCAGCGCGCAGAAAAGCGTTCAATTCATGGCGTTTTCGTTCACGCACGACGGCATCAGCAAGGCGGTGGAGGAACGCCTGAAGAATGGCGTGAAAATCTCCGGTGTGTTTGAGACGCGCGGCACGGACACCGAAGCCAGTGAATATGAGCGTTTGCTCAAACGCAAGGCGGATGTATTGCTGGATGGCAACCCGTACAATATGCACCATAAAGTGTTTATCATAGATGGTAAGATAGTCATCCTGGGTTCGTATAACTTCAGCAGGAACGCCGACACGCTCAACGACGAGAACTTGCTCATCATCCATAACGCCGACATCGCTAAAACGTACCTGGAAGAATACCGGCGCGTGTACGCGCAGGCAGAGAATCCAGTGAAAGAATAAATTATGACACTTCAAGCTGGTTTCCTTTTACACGAAAGATATCGCATCCTCGAAATATTGGGGCAGG
>CAZGDA010000048.1:0-12820 GCA_964524425.1 uncultured Anaerolineaceae bacterium
GCTTTGCAGCGGGGACGCGGCAAAAATTGGTTAACCAACGCAAGTATAGTACGTAATGCTTATATAAGCAAGAAAATCCACGATTTAGCTCAATTTTAACCATACAACAACCCTGGCGGTCACCCGAAGCCGCCAGGGTTGTTGTGAAGCGCGTCTGCCTCTAAAGGGTGCTCAAATCCTGCTTGCTTTCCTCTTCGAAAGAAAGGTAATCTTCCACGCTGCGCTGGCGGGTGAGGTGCAGGTACGCCAGCAATTCCTCCTCCATGGCTGCATCGAGGACGTTGGGCTGGTGGGCAGCCAGGATGGCGCGCGTGCGCTCGCGGGCGCGTTCCCACATGCTCTGCTGCCCTTCTTTTGCCCAGGTGTCATACGGTTCGCGTACAAACAGCTTGGGCATGAAATGCTCCTTGCGGAAATTGCGCGCCGTGTGCGCCTCTGCCAGGTAATTGCCGGTGAAGTTCACCTGGCGGATCAGGTCGAGCGCCAGGGTTTCGTCGTTGACCTCTATGCCGCGCGCCGCGCGCAGCGCCATGGCGGCGATCTCGTCGTCCACCACCAGCAGCGCCGGGCTTGCCAGCATGGATGAATCGAGCGTGCCAGCACAGGTGATGAAGTGTACCCCGGCTAAGACTGCCTGCAAGGTAACACTGGTGCGCTCTATGCCGGTTTGCATGTCTTCCAGTTTGGATTCAGTCGTGCCGCCCACGCTACGGATGGGCACACCGAGGTGGCGGGCAATTTGCGCCGCGGCGGCGGTGATCATGCCGGTTTCCACCGCGCCCAGCGCCACCGTGCCGGTGCGCATGTTGGGGATGGTGGAGACGGTGCCGTAAAGCACGGGCGTGCCTGGGCGGTAGATCTGCGCCAGGGCGAGGTGGGCGACGATGTTGGCAGTCTGGTGCGCCAGCAGCCCGGCGAGGGTAACCGGGGCGGTGCTGCCGGCGATCTCCTCCGGCGCCATGGTGATCGGCTGCCCATAATCGGCTGCCACGAGCATGCCTTCCAGTTGCATCTTGATCATTTGCAGCGGGCTGCCCACAGAGCAGATGGTGAAGAAGCGCGGTTTTTTACGCAGTTCCTCCTTCCCACCGGCGACGATCGCCATCATGCGCATCATGTCTACCGTAGGCAGGAAGCCGTAACAGCCCATGCCGAAGCTCTTACGGGAGTGTTTTGCCCACGCCAGGATGGCTTCGGCGTGGATGGTGGTCATGGGGACGTCGCAGGGCCAGACGTCCATCTGGCTGCTGTGGATGTGTTCCAGGGCGCTGACGATTTTAATGTGCTCGCGCACGTCTTCCATCACCACTTCGCGGCGTGCGCCGCTTTCCAGGTCGAGGATGTGGGTGGGCGTGCCCAGGCAGGCAAACTGGACGCGCTCTCCGCCGACTTCCATTTGGAATGACGGGTCGTTGCCGTATAGCGCGAACGTCTTGGGGACGTCTGCCAGGGAGCGGCGCGCCACGCTCTCGGGCAGGCGCACAGATTGGGCGCTCTCGTCCACATGCGCGCCTGCCTGGCGGAACAAATCGAGCGCTTTGCCGTAATCGCATTTTACGCCCACCTCGGCTAATATTTCAAAGGCAGCCGCGCAAATACGTTCAACTTCGCCCTGGCTGAGAACTTCGTAGCGGGTTTTCATAGATAAATTCTCCTTTTTTGTGATGGAATATGCTGGATGAATGAAAGTCAACTTCCCAGTCCGGTTTACTATTTCGGAACGGGGGTTAGGAAGATATTAAATGGAACATCAGAAACGCCCTCGTCTATGACGGGGGTGTTCGGGTCATACGTGCCTTGCGGGGTGAGAGGGGGTTCTTCGATGTCTAAGGTTATGGTAGCAGTGGGCTGGCTGCCTGGCGGTTCGCTGGTGGGCTGGAGGTCTGGCGGCATTTCTGTCAGAATCTGGTCGGGTGCCTGCGGCGTGCTGGTGGGCGTAGGCGTGGAAGACGGCTGCGGGGTGGGCGTGGGCGTTGCCTGGGTGATGGCGGGTGTGAGGGTTACCGCGGCAGTGAGAGTCAACACATCGGCAGGCGCAGTGGGCAGCGGCTGGTTGAAGTACACGCCGGGGTGAGACACGCGCTCCACAAAGTTGATTGCACTCTGGCAGGCAGGTTGCAAGTGAGTGGACACGCGATCCCAGCGCAGCGGTTCACGCGCCTGCCAAGTCGTCTGTAAGGCGTTCATCAGGCAGCCGGGACCGGCGTGATAACTGGTGAGTGTAAACCGCCACAGGTCTTCGTAGGGGGCGGCGTCGCCCGGTGCCTTGCCGGTAACGCTGGTTACGATGGCGCCGGTTTGCTCGCAATTCGCCTTCAACGTCTCGGCAACCAGCTTGACGTTGAAATTGGCGTGAGTAAAATCTACACCCGCCGGACAGGTGGCGCAATCGGAACGCACACTCACGGCGAGCGCGCCACGCAGCATGGCTTGCTGTTCCATGGAAAGTCCCAGGTAGCCGGAGTCGCACACCGATTGGTCTAACACCAGTGGGCAGAATTTGTTGTAAAAGTCGCGGTTGAGCAACAAAAGCGAATCGGAACCCAGCTCGGTCAGGCGCCCCAAGCCGTATTCCTGCACCTGCTGGTCTTCCACCGTGCCGGGCCAAAACTGGCTTTCCTGTGCCAGGAGGTTTTTCAAGAGGCGCGAGGGAATGCCGGTATCTTGCGAAGTTTGCAGAATTTGCTCGTTGAAACGGTTTTGCCACTCTGCAACGCTCTGGCGTGCCTTGTCTAACCCGCAGGCGCTCGCCCAGCCGTTGAGCATCAATCCACCGGCGGGGCAATCGCTGGCTTGCACCACACCGCTGGCGATGAGCCGTCCGGCAAGATACACCAGGGGATTGTTCGTAGTGAGCTCATCCTCGCTCTTTGGGTTGGCAAGCCAGTCCACGGCTTCGCCGACCACCGGAAACGCCTGCCAACATTCCGAGCAGCCAGAGGCGTTCTCGTTGCCGCGCCATTGCGTGCTGAGAATGTCAACGAAATAACCTGCCTGTGCGCCGGAGCTGGCTGTCGAGGCATCCACCACGCGCACTTTCGCCTGGTAACGCTGGCTAGAGTCGCCGTAGCTGGAGTCCATCCAAAAATCCACGAGTGTGCCCTCTGGGGCGGTGGGGCGTAAAGGCAGCTTGCAAACAGGCGCGGCGCAGGCGAAAGGCTCACCACCGATGGCGCCGTGAACTGCGACGGGGTATTGGTTGGGCAGCGGTTCTTCAGCGAGGAAGAGCAGCGCCGGCATGGAGGTGCACAGGTTGTTTAATGGTTTAGGGGGGCAGCCGAGCAGGGTGACGCGTACGGATGGCTCTGGCAGGTCAATTACAATCTTGCGGCTTTTCGGCTCCGAGGCGATAAAGTGCATGTAAAGACCGGGGCAGGATTGCGTGCTGCCGTCTTTATCCAGCGCCAGGCAGGGACCCGTGGCGAGCCACTGGCGGTAAATGTCCCCGTCGCAGGCTGCCAGCACCTCCGCTGCGCTGGGCAATCCGTCGTGGTCGGCAAACACCTGGCACATAAACTCGTTGTCCAGCCAGCGCATCAACCACCATTCGTATTGGGTGTAAGAGACGGAGATTTCGGTTTGACGGTGAGATAATTTGTTGGAAGCGAAGCTATCCGTCCCCTCGCCGGAAATGCTGCCGAGCAGTACGAACAAGAACATCACCCCCAGGGCTACCTTTAAGACTCTCATCGCCTATTAATCTTATCACATTTTAATCGTTGTGTCATTAGCGGATGTGCCGCAAAAGCACAGACCTGACAGGGTTTCGCAAACCTGCCAGGTCTTTCAATAGCACGACAAAGAGCTGCGGGGTGTATCAAGCCAGCCTGTGAAAGCCATGCTGGCAATACAGGTCGCCGCAATAAAGTGTGGTTTGTTTAACGCAACCCTCACACAGGTATGGGCAGCAGCAACAGCAAAAAGAACACAACGTCAAAAATCAAGGCGTTTAACGCCGGGCTGGTGAGACCGCGTTGCGCAAAAAGCACCACACCGACAAGGGAGATGATCGTGCTGCCCAGGGCGGCAGCGCGCCACCAGGGCGTTTGCATGGCAAAGCCGACTGCCACAGCGACGAAACCGACCAGAGCCAGCACCCACAGCAGACTGCCCAGCAGGCGCGCCAGCACTCCGCTGCCCATAAGCCAGGAGGACGTGGATTGCCCGCCCCAATTGGCAAGACCCAGCAAGGGCAAGAGGAATAAAATGTGTCCAATGCCGTGAGCGGCGATGATAACAGCAATAAGTATGCGCCAAAAATCTGATAACACGAAAAGACACTCCTTTTGATATAAATTCCTGGGCTTTATTATACCGGATGAAAATGTTATGGAATCTAGGATATTGAAGGAATCGAGTCGAGATGCCGTTCCATCAGGGGGTGTTGCTGCAAAACCTGCCCAAACCCTGCGGCGAGGGCGTAGAATTTTGCCCTTGGGGCACGGGGAAAGAAACGATAAACGTGGTGCCCTGCTCTGCGTCGCTTTCCAGGTGAATGTCGCCGCCGTGAGAACGCACCGTGCCCGCCACGATCCACAAGCCCAAACCCTTGCTCATGCCCACAGGCTGGGTGCTGAAGAAGGGATCAAATATTTTCGAGCGAATTTCCTGTGGGACGGCAGGTCCGTTATTGCTCACGCGCAGCAAGACGCTCTGCTCTGGGGCGTTATGGGTGGTGATAATTCTCACTGCCCCCTCCCGACCGACTGCGTCCAAGGCGTTGGCTACCAGGTGCTGAATCACCTGAACTACAGCCGCACAATGGCACAACAAGGCAGGTATTCCAGGCTCCAGTTCCATCGTCAACTGCACGGAGGGGCTACCTGCCAACCTGGCTTCCAGCAGCGCCACTGCCTCTCGTATCAAATCGTTTAGATCGGCAAGTTCGATTGGGTCGCCTTCCGGGCGGATAAAATTCGTCAGCGAACTGACGATCTCTGCGATACGCCAGCCGTTGCGGTAAATCCGCTCGATGCGCTTTTCGACACTCTCACTAGAGGAAAGCCCTGCTTGAAGGTCGCGTTTCAGGCTTTCGCTGTCGCCGGTTATAATTTGTAGGGGCGTGTTGAGTTCGTGGGCAATCCCCGCTGTCAGCGTACACAGGGTAGTCATTTTTTCCACGTACAGCAATTGTTCTTCCAGAACCTTGCGTGCGCTGATGTCTTCGGAAAGGATAAGGATTTGTGCAGGGATTCTGTCCTTGTCGCGCTCAAACACCAGGTAAGAATTGCGCACCCAGTGCGGTTTTTCGGTATCCACCAGGCGAATTTCAATGTTACGCTGTTCTCCATCTTGCAACGTAATCAAGTTTTCTAGAAACGCCAGATAGCGTTGGCGGTCATCTTCGTGAATGTAGCTTAAGCCTTCTTCTACTGTCAGGTTGTTGAATTCTTCCAGCGGGATGCCTTCGTAGTAATTTGTACGATTGGCGTAGATGATTTGCTTCTTACGAACATCGAAAATCGAAATGCGCAGGGGGGCGCTCGTCAATATCTTGTCTAGGAATTCTTCGGCGTTGATACGATGTTGTGCCTCGCTTTTCAGAACATTGTTCAGGCGGGCGTACTCCAGCACAATGGACGTGAATTGAGCGAGACGGTTGAGGATAGCCATTTCAACTCCGCCGAAACGGCGTTGGCTGTCTTCGTAAGCCACACCCAGAACACCAATTACGCGTTTATTCTGGGCGAAAATGGGTAGAGTGGTGTAGGCGTGAACGTCCATTCCGGCGAAACGCGACGCCTGCATGGCGTAATCGTCAATGATTATTGCCTGTGCGTTTCTCCACGCTTGGGCGGCGATGCTCTCGTCGCTTATGGAGAAAAGGTGCCCGATCAACGCGGCAGGCATGCCGACGCCGACGCGATAGACCATTTTCTGGTTTGCCTCGTCCAGGGTGCAGATGTAGGCAGAGGGGGCTTGCACTTGTTCGGCGGCGAGCTTAACGAGTTTTCTCAACAACACAGAGGTGTCTTTTTGGGCGATCAAGCCTGATGCGATTTCCTGTAAAACCCTCACGAACTCCATATGGCGTTGCAGCCGGCTTTCGGCTTCCTTGCGCGCGGTGATGTCTATGTACGTGGCGCGCACTGCTCTTTCGCCTTGGTACTGTGTAGCCATATAAAAAACTTCCACCCAACGCGCTGCGCCTTTTGGGTCAATAAAACGAAAGGCATGGCGGTTTAAGGGGTTTTCGTTTAAGCGCCACTTATCGGCGAAACGCAGCAAACCGGGGCGATCGTCGGGGTGAATGTGAACGATCAATTCGCTGAGAGGTTTTCCAACCAATTCCTCTAAGGGAATCTGCATGTGTTTGGCTAACGCCGGGTTTGCATAAACAATGCGCATGTCTTGAATAACGGCTGCGCCTTGGGGAGATTCTTGAAAAAGACGGTAATCCTCCTGTTGGGCTTGCACTTGCTTGCTGACGTCGCGAAGTACACCTTCGATGGCGATGAGCCTGTCATCAGCGCCGTATACGGCGGTGTGTTGTTGCTCCACCCAAACGGTTTGCCAGTCCTTGTGCCGATAACGGATTAACCTGGCAGCGTCCCATTGTTGCGGATTTTGAAACGCCTGCGTCAACAACTCTAAATCTTCGGGGATGACGATTTTCTGGAATAACCTGGCGTCTCGATAGAATTCCTCTGTTGCGTATCCAAGTATCGAGGTGGCAGCCGGGCTGACGTAAGAGAAATGCGCCTGCGGCTGCATTTCCAGGCGAAAGACGATGTCGCGGCTGTTTTCTTCCAGCAAGCGCAGGTGCATATTGTTTTGGCGTTGTTGTTTCTCGGAGCGCTGTTTGTACAGAGCAAGTTGTATGCCTGCGTGGAGGGCAGGCGCGGAAACCGGCTTGACCAAATAACCGTAGGCGTCTGAGGCACGCGCAATCGTCAAGGGGTCTTCGTGAGCGGTGAGGTAAATGACAGGGATGTGTAGTTCCTGTTGCAGTAGAGCGGCAACGTCGTTTTTTTGGGTAACGTCCATGAGGACTAGGTCTGCTTTCGTTTCCCTGGCGCGTGCCAGGGCGTCTTCTTCGTCCAGCAGAGTACCTGTTACTACATACCCAAGCGTTTTCAACGCGGCTTCCAGCTCGCCCGCGTCTGCTGCGCATGATTCAACAATTAAAACTTTGACAGGTATCATTTTCTCACCCAGGTAGTAAGTCTCCGGCTGCCTGGATAAGCGAGAATATTACGCTGCCCCCACCAAAAGCCACACGCTGCCTTCAGCCGAAACCGCGCTCATTGATATAAAGACCGAGATGACGATTGAAATGATGATCACGGCAGTCCAGATGTACATGAGTGTAGAGATGTTTTCTTCGTCTTTGTGCATCCATCCCCAAATGAACGTATAAAGCATACAAATCAGCCCTAAAATTCCTTTGAGAACACCTTCCCGCTTGAAAAGTTTAATCAAGACCAGGATGCCGACCACGAAAGAGATCAAACCGAGAATGCTGCTGATAACGGACTCCATACTATTCCTCCACAAACCAATAGAATTGTTGTTAATGCCGTTAAGGAAGGGGTTATCCCTATTAGAAACCGAACGGATGTCTAACCAAACCCAAACCAGAACAGCCGAAGACCCCAATAGACCATTAAGCCAGCCAACACAAAAGCCACAATGCCTGTACGTCTTTCCAGTCTGGCGGTTTGCTGGACGAGCACACGGCGTGGCGCTTCAGGCAGGAGGCAGACTGCGACTACAAGCAATATGCCAAACAAGAAAACGGGCGCAAAGAGGTGCGTTTCCAGCGCTTTTACCCAACGCCCTTTCAGTAAGTAGCCGATGGCTGTGCTCAGATAACATCCTGGGCAGGGAATGCCCGTTGCACTCTCAATTGGGCAGCGCCAAAAGCCGCCCCATCCAAGCAGAATACACCCCACGTGTAAAATGGCAAAAGAAGCCAGCGCGTACGTCTGCCACTTGCTTTCTAATATCGGGGCAAATAGAGGGGTGAAAAATTCAGCCTGGGCACGTTTGCATACATTCTTCATCATTAATCATTATATCATCGAATAAATTAAGAATAAATATACCTCTTTTCCCAATTTCTTCCCAAAAAATACGCTATCCGTAGTATAATTCTCGTTTCGGGAAAGCGTTGAGAGACGGTATTTTTCTCTCACGTTTTCTTATTTTTTGTATTTAGGTGAGAGCATGGATATTATCATTACAGGTTCGGTTGCGTATGACTATTTGATGACTTTTCCGGGGTATTTTCGCGAGCATTTTCTGGCAGATAAACTCGATTCGATCAGCCTCTCGTTTCTGGTGGACACAATGGTGCGCCAGCGCGGCGGCTGCGCTGCCAACATCGCCTACGCCCTGGCATTGTTCAAGACTTGCCCGCGTTTGATGGCAACCGTCGGGCAGGACTTCAGCGACTACCGCACTTGGCTGGAAAACAATGGCGTGGACACTTCCGCCATCAAGGTCATCCCCGAAAAATTTAGCGCCTCCTTTTTTGCCAACACGGATAAATCAAACGCCCAGATTTGCTCGTTTTATACTGGGGCGATGGCAAACGCCGGAGAGCTTTCCTTTAAAACCCTGGCAAAGAAACCAGACATGGTCGTCATCTCGCCCAACGATCCGGGGGCGATGGTGCAATATGCCCTGGAATGCAAGGCGCTGTCCATCCCTTATTTGTTTGACCCCAGCCAGCAATTGCCGCGTTTGAGCGGCGAGGATTTACGCCGGGGAATCGAGGGCGCCTGGGCGTTGTTCGTCAACGACTATGAATTTGGCATGATCCAGAACAAAACCGGCTTAAGCGAGCAAGATATAATGAAAGATGTAACCCTGCTGCTGATCACCCGCGGCGCCAAGGGTTCCAGCATTTACACAGCCGGAAAGGAATACAGCGCGCCAGTGGTGCCGCCCGAACAGATCGTTGACCCTACTGGTGTGGGGGATGCCTTCCGCGGCGGTTTTCTGGCAGGCTTGAGCATCGGCGCAGACTGGGAAACCTGCGCCAAGATGGGTGCGCTCGTGGCGACTTACTGCCTGGAAACAAACGGCACACAGAGTTACCAGTTTACCTTGCAAGAATTCATCACGCGCTTCCGCCGCCACTTTGACGATCACGGCGCGTTGGATTTACTGATATCTAAATAAAAAACCAACAGGAGAACAGAATGACCACGTATGACGTAAAAGATACAAGTTTAGCAGAGGGCGGGCGTCGGCGCATTGAATGGGCAGAGCGCGAAATGCCCGTTCTGCGCCTGATTCGCGAGCGCTTCGTGCGCGAGCGCCCGCTGAAAGGTTTGCGCGTTTCGGCGTGCTTGCACGTAACCGCCGAAACCGCCAACCTCATGCGCGTGTTACACGAAGGCGGGGCAGACGTCGTCCTGACCGCGTCCAACCCCCTTTCCACGCAAGACGACGTGGCTGCTGCGCTGGTGAGCCAGTTTGAAATCCCCACGTTTGCGATCAAAGGCGAAGACAACGTTACTTATTACAGGCACATCAATGCCGCCCTCGACCACCACCCGCAAATGACCATGGACGACGGCGCAGACCTGGTGAGCGTGCTGCACAAGGAACGCCGCAACCAGATTCCCGAAGTGATTGGCGGCACGGAAGAGACCACCACCGGCGTCATCCGTCTGCGCGCCATGGCAGCCGACGGCGCGCTGGCTTTCCCCGTCATCGCCGTCAACGACGCCATGACGAAACATTTCTTCGATAACCGCTACGGCACCGGGCAGTCCACCATTGACGGTATCATTCGCGCCACCAACATCCTCCTGGCAGGCAAGACCTTCGTCGTGGCTGGCTACGGCTGGTGCGGGCGCGGTCTGGCGATGCGGGCGCGCGGCATCGGCGCAAACGTCATCGTTACCGAGGTTGACCCGCTCAAAGCGCTCGAAGCTGTCATGGACGGTTACCGCGTCATGCCTATGTTGGAAGCAGCCAAGGTCGGCGATATCTTCTGCACCGTTACCGGCGACATCAACGTCGTGGATAAACACCACTTCGAGGTGATGAAAGACGGCGCCATCGTGGCGAATTCCGGGCACTTCAACGTGGAAATCAACATCCCCGCCCTGGAAAGCATGGCAAAAGAAGTCAAGCACGTGCGCCCCTTCGTGTATCAATACACGCTGGCAAACGGAAACCAGATTCACATCCTGGGCGAAGGGCGTCTGATCAACCTGGCTTCTGCCGAGGGGCACCCCGCCAGTGTGATGGACATGTCGTTTGCCAACCAGGCGCTGGGCTTGGAGTACATGTTCAAGAACGCCAGCAAACTGGAAAAGAAAGTTTATTCCATCCCGGCTGATATAGACGCAGAAATTGCGCGCATCAAGCTGGAGGCGATGGGCGTCAACATTGACGTGCTCACCCCCGAACAGGTGAAGTACCTGAACTCCTGGGAAGAAGGCACTTAAACCGCCGCACGTAACAAGACAGATCATCCAGAGGGCACGAAGAGCAAGACGAAGAATCCCATTGCTCCTCGTGCCTTTTGTATAAGAGCGGAAATCTTATCGTGTAAGCCTCGCCAGAAACACGCAGGAAAACCCTTGTTTTGGCGGCGGGCTGGCGGATGAATGTGATTGGGCAAAATAAACCTGACAATTCACCCCCAAGCCCATCCGGAATATAGAGAGCGGTAAGCTGTGTGCTTATGGTGCTAGGCTGTAAAATAAAGAAGTAAAAAATATGAAAAAATGTACCCTTACTTTTCTCGTCCTTTTCAGCGCTGCCTTGTTGATAGGCGGCTGTACGCCTGCTGCGGCACCGCCTTCACCCGCGCCACCAGCGCAAGAAACGTTGGCGGCGCCTGCCGCTCCCAGCTCCACTGTGCAGCCGCCGAGCGCTACACCACCTTCACCCACGCCGCAACCCTCGCCCACGCCGCTGCCAACCGCCACGTTGGACGTGCAGACCCTGGCGGTGATTGGTGTGCAAAACAGCGCCGACGTGGTGGAAGTGGCGCGCATCCAGAGCAACACGCGCTTGTACAGCCTGGCTGTCGCCCCACAGGGTGAACTCATCGCCGCCGCCGGAGAAGACGGAGCGGTGAAGGTCTGGTTAAGCGCAGATCGTTCCCAAAAATACAATTTACGCGGGCACAACCTGCGCGTATTCGGGCTGGCTTTCTCTCCCGATGGCAAACTGCTGGCTTCCGCCTCGGAAGATAAAACCGTCAAGGAGTGGAAGGTGGAAAGCGGGGAATTGTGGCGCACGCTGGAAAGCCACAAGGACGGGGTCAACAGCCTGGCGTTTTCCGCGGATGGAGAGACGCGGGCTTCCAGTTCGTGGGATTATTCCATTCTGCTGTGGAAAGCTACCAAAGAGGGCGCGCCGCGCCTGATCAAAGAGAAGGGGTTTTATTTTGTGGATGTGGCTTTCTCGCCCGACGGTAGGTATTTGGCGACGGCTTCCAATAATTGGAAAGGCGTTTTCTACCACGTTCATTTCTTTGGCGTGTTCGATGGTAGACTGGCGCAAACCTGGCGCGGTTTCAGTGAGCGCGTGAACAGCGTGGCTTTTTCCGCGGATGGCAGCCTGCTGGCGGTTGCTAGCGGAGACGACGTCAATAACAACGCCGACAAGAATATCAGAGTATGGAACGTGGACGAGGGCAGGCTGCTGCAAACCCTCTCGGGACACGCTGGTGTGGTGAACCGGGCGGTGTTCTCGCCCGATGGCGCGCTGATCGCTTCCGCTTCGCAGGACAGGACGGTTAAGCTGTGGCAGACGCAGGACGGCGCTTTGCTGGCGACCCTGGCGGGGCATACTTCGGACGTGAGCAGCCTGGCGTTTTCGCCGGACGGCAAACTACTGTATACCGTCTCGCAGGACGGCACGCTGCGCTTTTGGGGGGTAAAATAAGTGGGTTGCAAAGACCTGACAGAGTTACCGGTAACCCTGTCAGGTCTTTATTATATCCTATTGCACGGTAAAGTTCAGCCAGGCGCTGGTAGGGCTGTATCCGTTGGCGTTGCCGGCTTTCAGTGCCCACTTGTAATTCCCGTTGGGTAAAGCCAGCGATGAATTGTAGGTGCAGGTGGTTCCCACGCAGGTTGGGACGACTGCTCCGGCGAACATTTTCACGTTGGCAGTTGTATACACGTACAGGCTGTAGCCGGTTGCCCCGCTGGATTTCGTCCAGGTGAAGGTCGGGCTGCCGGTGCTGATGTTGCCGGTGGGCGTCTGCGGTGTGGGCGGGAGGGGCAAAGCGACTGTGAAATTCATCCAGGCGCTGTTGGCGCTCCAACCGAACAGGTTGCCAGCTTTGACTGCCCACTTGTAATTTCCCAAACCCAGTGTAAAAGACGGTGTATAGGTACATTGCGTTGCGTCGCAGGTGGGTGTAACGTCACCAGAGAAGATCTTGGCGTTGGCACTGGTGTATACAAACAGTTTATACATGGTTGCATCGGCGGGTTTCGTCCATTTGAATTGCGGCGCAGTTGCACGCACAGTAGAATTTGTAGATACGGCCGGAGGCGCGGCTGTCGTAAGGCTCTAGAAGGTCAGCCTGGCGCTGGTGGCTCCCATGCCGTTGGCGTTGCCGGCTTTCACCGCCCACTTGTACTCTCCGGCGATCAATCCCAAGCTGGAAGCGTAGGTACACGTTGTCGTGGTACAGGACGGCGACACCACCCCGGCAAACATCTTGGCGTTGGCAGTCGTATATACGTATAAGCTGTAACCTGTCGCCCCGGCAGATTTCGTCCAGGTGAAGGTCGGGCTGCCGGTGCTGATGTTGCCGGTGGGCGAGAGCGGCGTAGGCGGCTGGGGCAGCGCGACGCTAAAATTCATCCAGGCGCTGTGTGCGCTCGTCCCGGCG
>CAZGDA010000048.1:12830-19610 GCA_964524425.1 uncultured Anaerolineaceae bacterium
GCGGCCATGTGAAGTGCGGGGGCGGGGTCCGGACGCTGGCTGTGGGCGATTGGGGCGTAGGCGGGGGGGGCCGCGGCACGCTAAACTTCAGCCAGGCGCTGGCGTCCCCAAAACCGTTGGCGTTGCCGGCGCTCACCTGCCATTTATAATCACCTACGCCAAGGGTAAAGGAGGGCGTGTAGGTGCACTGGGAGGTGTCACAGGTGGGTGTCACTTCCCCGGCAAAGGTGTCTGTTCCCGAGGTTGTGTCCACGTTTAAGGAGTAGCGCGTCGCCCCGCCAGATTTCGTCCACTTGAACAAAGGAGCAACAGAACGGATCGTTATGTTCGGATACAGCGGCGTGGGCGCCAGCGGCGGCGCTACGCTGAAATTCATCCAGGCGCTGTTTGCGCTCGTCCCGGCGGCATTGCTGGCTTTCACCGCCCACTTGTAGTTTCCCGTATCCAGCGAAAAACTGGGGGTGTAACGGCACACGCTCCCATCGCATGTGGGTGTTACACTGCCGGAAAACACTTTTGTGTTTGTGGGGGTATATACGTACAGGCTGTAGCCTGTGGCGCTGCCCGGCTGCGCCCAGCGGAACTGCGGCGCAGGAGAGCGCACCGTTGTGTTGGGGTATTGCAAAAGCGGCGGCACGGGTACGATCGTCCAGCGCGCCAGGTAAGCTGAAGGTTTTCCCCCGGCGCTGCCGAATGACCCGCCAGCGTAGAGATAGCCGTTGTTGATGGTCATGGTCATGCCCGTTCCGTCCAGTCCGCTGCCCAGGGCGTACCATTGTGATCCGTTCCAGCGAGCGATGTTGCTGGCGTTCACCCCACCGATCTGTTGAAACCATCCGCTTGCGTACAACGTCGCACCGTCAAAGATTATGTCTCGAATATAATCGTTATTGGCTACGCCGCTGCCAAGGGAAGACCAGGCAGAGCCGTTCCATTGCGCAATTCCGTTTACCGTAACGCCGCCAGCGGTGGTGAAAGCCCCTGCGGCGTAAAGGATGCCGTCGCGGACGATGAGAGAATATACACTGCCATTCATGCCGCTGCCCAGAGATGACCAACTCGTTCCATTCCACTTGGCAATGTAATTGGCTGACACGCCTCCCGCGGTGGTGAAGCGTCCGCCTGCGATTAGATTCCCGCTTGAGTCCACTGCAAGGGCGTGAACGTCGTTATTCATGCCGCTAGCCAGCGCGGACCAGGACGTCCCATTCCAGCGCGCCACATGGTTGGCAGACGCGCCGCCGGCCGTGGTAAATGCACCGCCAACGTAAACGTTGCTGTTGTTGTATGCCAGGGTGTATCCGCCATCGTTCAGACCTGTACTTAGGGTATTCCAGGTTGTACCGTTCCAATAGGCGACCCTGCTGGCGGGTATGTTATCGCCCACGTCAGTCCAAATCCCATTAAACCAGCCAGTAATGTAAATGCTATTACTTCCTAAAACCAGGGTATCCCAGACGTCTCCGCCGACGTCTGCCGTTCCAAAGCGCTGCCAGTTTGCCCCATCCCAGGTAGAAAGCATTCTTTTAACGTGATCACCGCCACTGGCTTCGAATGCCCCGCCGATATGTACATTGCTACTATCCGTTGCCACACCGTATACTTTATTATTCACACTGTAGTCGGATGCGGTATTCACACCTAATGCCGTCCAGGTGCTGCTTTCGAATAGGGCTACTTTGCTGACAGGGTTATTCCCAATACTGACAATGTCTCCACCAGCGTAGAGTCTGCTTCTGGAGGTATCGTATACAAGAGAGTAAACTTTGTGCCCAAGACCTTGACTGCTGACCGTAGTGAGAGCACTACCGTTCCACTTTATCAAGTTCCCCGTCCAGGTGCTGTTGATTTGAGAAAAACTGCCCCCAATGTAGATTGTGTTAGCATTAGCAGCCAAATCCCAAACGCCGCTGTTGATCGTCCCCCCTGCCAGCGCCGACCAGGCTGTGCCGTTCCAGCGCGCCAGGTACTGGGCGTTCACCCCGCCGATCTGGTTGAACCAACCGCCGGCGTACAATCTGCCCGCTGTATCGAAGGCGATGGCGTTGACCGAGTTCCCGTTGCCGCCCACACCGCCGCCGATGGCTGACCACACCTGTGTGGTGGGATTCCAGCGGGCGATGTTTGTCGCCGCCACGCCTCCGGCTGTACCGAACAAACCGCCTACGTACAGGTTACTGTCTGGTCCAAACACCATTTCCGTGATCCAGGTGTAATTCGCCGGGCCCGTCATGCCACCCGCCAGGCTGCTCCAATTCGTCCCGTTCCAGCGTGCAATGTAATTTAGCGTAGCTCCGTTGATCTGGGTGAATTCGCCGCCAGCGTAGAGATTACCGCTGCTATCCAGCGCCAAAGAATACACGGGACCGTTCATACTGCTCGTTAAAGCCGTCCAGGTACTGGTTGACGGGTTGTAACGCACGATGTTGCGAGCAGTTGTGCCATCGGCGCTGTTGAAATATCCACCAACGTATAACAGGTTATTGGTTTGGTCGAAGACCATGTCCTCCACCCAACCGGTAACCTCAATTCCGCTGCCCAGAGGAAGCCACATCGTACCGTCCCAAACTGCGATGTGGTTGACCAGGTATTCTCCGGCGCGTGTAAAATCGCCTGCGGCGTAAACGTAGCCAGTGTCGTTGTCCAGCACGACGCTGTACACGTCCCCGCCGTACAAACCAGTCAGGGTGAAACCGTCGTACCAGTACACGTCGTCCGCTGCGGAAACCGCCTGTGAAGCAGGCGCAGGCGTGGATTCACCTCCCGGCGCACCTTCAGGTCGGCAGCACGGTTCGCCCGTTTTCCATGCGACAGGGGCGTTTTCCGGTTTATTGTCCTGGGGTGCAGGGGGTGGTTCGATAATCTGCTCGGCGGGTGTTTCCTGAAGCGGAGTTTCTACTTCGGGCACAGGCGTGGCAGGAATGTCTGCCTGAGCTGTTGGGCTGGCTTCCGGTATAGACGAGTTTATTAGAGAAGGTTCCAGCTCAGTACCTTGTGCGGTGGGTGTGTCTGGGGCAGGAGGTTCTCCCTCCGCCAACACCCTGGTAGGCTGAATAGCCATGCCAAAGGTCAGGCTGAACAAAAAAACAACGCACAAAATCTTAATAAGATGTTTTGGATATGCCATGTTTTTTCTCCTTTCCAATGTTTCCAATCTTTGTGTTAGCTTTTGTAAAACCAGGATGCGTATTCCCCTATACGTCCTTAAAGATTAGTGAAAGTAGCACTATCTAGCACAATAAACTGGCGCACTCCGCGCCAAGAATCCTTGGGGTTGCCAACGTGTGTTTGAGATGACGAAAACAGCCCGCAAGGAAAAACTAATCTGCGAGGCAGGTGCCCGCCATTTTTGAAAGACTCAAGCTGAAGCCTCTCAAAAAGCTATTCAAGTTTATTTGGGGAAGGAAAAACTACCTCTAAAGGCATCGAAGAACTACAAACGAAAAGACAACAGCGAAGCCTTATGCCCTCTCCTGTGTTTAATATACCACCTGGCGTGATTTCGTGCAATAGATTCTTGTGATGATGTAAACGGAGAATTTGGTTGTTTCTGTTTTAAGGTATCCTCGCAGCGGCGTGGGGCGTGATATAATTGGGCGCATGATTAAATACGTTCATACCAACCTGATTGCACGCGATTGGCGCGCGCTGGCAAGTTTTTACCAGCAGGTCTTTGAGTGCGTTCCGGTCCCGCCGGAGCGCGATTTGAAAGGAGACGCAGTCTCGGCTGGCACGGGCATCCCCGGTGCGCACATCTGCGGTGTGCATTTGCGCCTGCCCGGCTGGGGGGACGACGGACCCACCCTGGAATTGTTCAACTACAACGTTTTGCAGGAAGGTTCGCAGCCGGCTGTCAACCGCCCAGGCTTTGCTCATATTGCTTTCTCCGTAGAAGACGTACCCGCCGTTCACGCCCGGGCAATGGCGGCTGGCGCCACAGCGATTGGTGAAGTGGTAAGTACGAAAATTGCCACCGGCGCTACGGTTAGCTGGTGTTACCTGCGCGACCCCGAAGGCAACGTCATCGAGTTGCAAGCCTGGTCTGGAAAGTAAAAAGACCTCTACCAGGAAACCAGGTACGTGCACGAGTCGGCGCCGTTTTTACGGCAGGGCTGGGTGTCGTCGTGGGTTACCTTGACGAACGCGTCCGTAGGCGCAAAGCGTGTGCCCATTGCAACGATGATACCGTAATCGAACTCACATGGGTAAGGGTTATTGCACACCATCCTAGCTGTATGCGCACCGGTTGAGGAAAAGCTGTAATGCCCGATCTCACCGCCGCGATGGTTCATGTGATACGCCACGTCAATGGCTGCCAGCGCCTTTACGATCGAGTCAATTTCAGGCGGAAAGTCGGCGTTTTCGGGGATTTTTTTACCAATCAGGGTTAACGATTTCGGTCCAAGTTTTGCGGCGATCACCTCAAAAGTCTTTAGCCAAGCTGCCTGTGAATACCACTGGTTGGGTTTAGGGTCGTCAATTCCGTTGCTCTTCAGTAAGCTGAAGGCAATATCTCTAAAGCTGCCTAAGCCATCTACGACCGAAAGGACAGTTTGCCCGTTGACTTCGACGCCGGGCACGAAGGGTTTGAATTGAGCCATAGTTCCTCCTTGTGTAACTAATATTACGAGCGTAGATAAAGAAGATCGTTAACGAATGCCTCAAGTTTTTGAAGAAAATATTCAATTGAAAAATTAAATAGCCTCCGGAAATTCTAGACGGCGTGGGAATTTATTTTTGGAAGGTTTTCAGCACCCTTCCCGTGCTAGATTGTTATTGTTAATTATATTATAGCAAATTTTTTCGACTCAAGGTTTTCCAGATTCAATCTCTGAAGAAATTGAATCGCGCAGCAAAATAATACCGTCGTAAGCTGGCAGGCTAATTTGGTTCAACAGGCTGCCGTCGTTGATTTGCGGCGCCTGTTTGCCTTTCAATTTACGGAACGTGCTTTCCAGTGAAATGGTCTGAGGGCTGGATGTAGCGTTCACCAGGACGATGCCGCCGCTGTAATCACGCCGCCACACTTCACGGCTGCCCATCTGCAAGCGTATATCGTCCAGCCAGACATTGCCGCTGTGCTTGCCCAAACCGAAATACAGCCGCGCAGCTGCATCGCTGTGCAAAGCCGGGGCAGAAATCTCAAAGGTCTGCCAATCTGGGCTGAGATTAAAGGCGCCTAGCTCCAGGCGGGTCTCCCAGGGCGGGCGTGCCTGCTGGACCCAGGCGCTGATGTCTCCCGCTGGTTGGGCGCTGGCTCTGAAAGACAACGTGTAGTCTTTGCCTGCAATGATCTTGAGCGGCGCATAAGAAAAACTCACCTGCCAATCTGTGCCCTGGGCGCGTTGGACGTGAATGCGCGCCGCCGCCCCGTCAGCGGGATTACCCTCCTCCAGCGAGGCGAACGCGGCGTAGCCTGCCGACGTGTCTGCCCACAAGTCCCACTTCTCCAGGTCTGCAAGACTGTCCATTTCAGCAGCAAGTAAGAGACGGTCGGAAGAGAGAGCCGGCGCCACGCGCCGCGCCGCCCCCAGCGGATGACCCAAGTAGCCGCGCCCCTGCCCGGCGTTGTCGTACTCGTCGAACCACATTAATCCCAACGAACCGTGTCCGTTGGTGTTGATTTCGTAGCTGTAAAAGCCGTCGTTCAAAAGGGCGGTGGTCAGTCCGAAGCGCATTTTACGATAATCTGCCTTGAAGCCGGGCTGCGTATGTGGGTTGCTGTATTCACCATTGCCGGTCGGGGCGGGTCCTCCGTCCTCTTCATAGGTTTCGATCATACTCAAGTTGGGTTGGCGGGCGTTTTCCAGCCACTCGAAATAGCTGCCGTTGCGCCTTTTCCCGAAGGTCATTTCCTGCCAGGGTGTGCTGCCGTAGCCATGCTGTTCGTCAGGAAAGCCTTCAAAATTATTCCCGTTCAAAAGAGCGTAATTCGCCATGCCCCAATTGACAAAAATGATGCGTTCGTTTCCGAGTGCGGCGCGCAGTTTGCTCTCGTAGATGCGCAGCCCTTCGTTCCAGGTGGAATCAAAGGCTGTGTTGTCCTTCATCAGGCGGTTGGATTGGTCGGGGTCAATGCTGCGTGCGGTGGAATTGCCGATCAACCAGCTTTCGTCGGCGTCGCTACGGTCGAGCAGGATGCCATCCCAGAGCGGGTCTTGTAGGAAACGGAGGGCGCGGCGGGCGTTGTATTCTGCCCAACGTTCTGCACCCACGCCGGGGTCCGCCACAGCTTTGGGCGCCAGGGTGCTGAGGTTTAGCAGCCAGGAGTTAGGCCAGAAAGTGATGTGAGCGGCGATGCGCGTGCCGGTTTTGTGTGCGGCTGCCGGGCGCACGAAACCACGCTGCACGCTGAGCGTGCGCGTTGCCCGATTCACTTTTTTCACCAGCACACTCTCCCCTTCGATGAGGACTGTGTCTCCCGCCACGAACAATGCAATTTCCTGCACATCCTGCTGCAAGACCACGTTTTCCACAGGCAGCAGGCTGGTTTTCTCGTCCACTGCGTCGCGCAGCTGGCTGCCCACCTGCGTTAAAAACCATTCAGGAGGGATAGCGCGCACGGCGTCGTTTAATCCCTGCTGCCATTCTTCCAAATCTTCACCTGGCGCGTAAGCCAGCTCGCAAGCGTTGGTGGAGGTGAGCAGGATGATAGCGGGATGGAGGGTTTTAAGTTTGGGGATGAATTCTTCCTCCCCAGGCGAGAGGATGACGAAATCGTAGTGGGCGATATCCTCCAGGGGTTGTTCCCACACGTTCGGCCACCACATCCCCAGGCGT
>CAZGDA010000049.1:0-19254 GCA_964524425.1 uncultured Anaerolineaceae bacterium
GTCGCTACGCTCCCTCGCAATGACAGAGGGTCGCTGCGCTCGGTCGCAAGGACAGGAAGGGGCTACACTCGGTCGCAAGGACAGGAAGGGGCTACACTCGGTCGCAAGGACAGGAAGGGGTTGCGCTCCCTCGCAAGGATAGGAAGGGAAGGCAGGTTGGGGTACTCACCACAAGCTGCGCAGCGTGTGTTACGGATGCGACGAGATAAATCTCATGCCACGGATGCGACAATGTAGTATAATTCACGTTCTGTGAAGACAGTTACGATCATTCAGGCGCGCTACGCCTCCAGCCGTCTGCCGGGCAAGGTGCTGCTGCCCATCGCCGGGCAGCCCATGCTGGTGTGGGTGGTGGAGCGCGTGCGGCGCGCCAAAACGGTGGACGAGGTGCTGGTCGCCACGACGACGGACAGCGCAGATGAGGCTGTGGCGGCGCTGTGCGCCGAACGCGGCTACGCCTGTGTGCGCGGCAGCCAGTTCGACGTGCTCGACCGCTACTATCAGGCGGCGCGCCTGGCGCAGGCGGACGTGATCGTGCGCATCACCGCCGATTGCCCGCTGATTGACCCAGGCGAGATTGACCACACCGTGGGCGAATTTCTGCGCACGGGCGCGGATTTCGCCGCCAACCGCCTGCCCCCACCCTGGAAGCGCACCTATCCCATCGGGCTGGATACGGAGGTGTGCAGCTTCGCCGCCCTGCAACGCGCCTGGCAGGAAGCCAGCGAGCCGTACCAGCGCGAGCACGTCATGCCCTACCTGTACGTCAACTCGCCGGTGGTGGATGGGCGTGATTTCCGCGGTTTCGCCCCCGATGCGCCTTTCCGCATCCTGTACGTCAATTCCGAACAGGATTACGGCGAGATGCGTTGGACGGTGGACACCGCCGCCGACCTGGAACTCCTGCGCCAGATCTACGCCCGCCTCGGCGAGCGCCAGGATTTCACCTGGCTGGACGTGCTGGCGCTGTTCGAGCGCGAACCCGCCCTGGCGCACATCAACGCCAGCGTGGAACACAAGACGCTGAAGGACGTGGACGGGCGCGCCGCACCCGTCTGAGCAAGCTATGCCAAGCCTGACGATTTTTACCGCTCCCAAACCCTTCACCGACGCCCACATCGCCACCATCCAGCGCAACGCCATCCAAAACTGGCAGCGCCTGGGCGACGTGCAAATTGTGCTGCTGGGCGACGAAAGCGGTATGGCGGAAGTCGCCGCTGAATTTGGGGTGATCCATCTGGCGCAGACGCGCCGCAACGCCAGCGGCACACCCCTGGTCAGTTCAATGTTCGCCCTGGCGCGCCAGGTGAGCGATAGCCCGCTGTTGATGTGCACCAACGCCGATATGCTTTACCTGCCGGACGCGGTTGAATCCGCCCGCTGCGCCGCGGCGCAGCGCAGCCGCTTTTTGCTGGTTGGGCAGCGCTGGGACCTGGATGTGCGCGCCGCGCTGGATTTAGGCGCGGGCTGGGAGAGCCGCCTGGCGGAGCGGGTGCGCAAGCAGGGCAGCCTGCACCTGCCGGCGGGCAGCGATTATTTCATCTTCCCGAGCGACTTATACCTGGACGTGCCCGATTTCGCCATTGGGCGTTCGGGCTGGGACAACTGGATGATCTACCACGCCCGCCAGCAAGGCTGGGACGTGATAGACGCCACGCGCGCCGTTACCGCCATCCACCAGAACCACGATTACAGCCACCTGCCGGGCGGTCAGCCGCACTACAACCAGCCCGAATCGCACGAGAACATCGCCAGGGCAGGCGGGTCAGCCAAGTTGTATACCATCCTGGACGCCGATTGGCAGATGCAGGACGGGCGGATTTTTAAGCCGCGCCTGACCCTGCTGCGTTTCTTGCGCCGAATGGAGATGCTGTGTGCGCCTAAGCAAAACGGCGCGCAAACCAAAACGAGGGCAGGTACCCTGCGCGGCTGGCTGGCGCGCCGTTTTCGCCGCCTGCGCCGCCGCCTGACAGGATCGTTGTAAACATGCGTATCGGACAAAACCCCGCCAAAGCAATTGAGCACGTGGCGCAGCCGCACAAGATCACGGTTGCGCTGGTCAATTACATCCCCTTCCTGAGCGGATATTTCGCCCACAGCCTGGAAGTGCTGCAAGCCAGTCTGACGAGTCTGTGGGAGCACACGAACCTGGAATACGACCTGCTGGTGTTTGATAACGCCAGCTGTGGGGAGGTGCGCCGCTTTTTGGGTCAGGCGCACGAGCAGGGTAAAATCCAGTACCTGGTCTTGTCGGATAAGAACGTGGGCAAGAGCGGGGCGTGGAATTTCATCTTCGCCGCCGCGCCAGGGGAATACGTGGCGTACGCCGACAACGACATCTATTATTACCCCGGCTGGCTGGCGGCGCTGATGAAGGTAATGGAGTATGTGCCGGACGTGGGGATGGTAACCGGCATGCCGCTGCTGAACCCGGAGGAGTTTTCCAGCAGCACGCTGGCGTGGGGGCAGCGTCACCCCGAGGCGCAACTGGAACGCGGCCGGCTGCTGCCCTGGCAAGATTATTGGCGGCACGCAGGCACACTGGGCAACACCGAGGAAAAGGCGCGCACCTTTTACGACGAGCACGAGTCCATCGTACTGACCTACCGCGGCGAAAAGTATTACGTCGGGGCGGGGCATTTCCAGTTCCTGGCGCGCAAGGCGGTGCTGCAACGCGCCTTGCCCATGCCCTCGCAGCGTCCGATGGGGCAGGTGCGCGCTCTGGACGTTGCCATCAACGAGATGGGCTACCTGCGCCTGTGCACGCCGGCGTGGAACGTGCGTCACCTGGGCAACACACTCAGCGGAGAGGACGTGGTGGTGAGCGGCGCGGGCGGCGGGGCAGCGCTGCGCTCCGGCGCAAGGGTGCGCGGTGTGCTGCGGCGGGTGTTGAGCGCCGTGCACGAGAAGACCTTCGATCTCCTCTACCGCTAAAACGTTAAGAGGATTCTAAAAGTTTTGAAAAAAACCCGCATCTCTCCCTACAAATCAGGTATAATCACTCTGCTTTGAAACCGCAAGGCGGGAGAAACAGCGAAGAGAATTCATGGGTAAACGAGTATTCATCAGCGCCGATCATGGGCTGGCAATTGTATATTTTCTGCAAAGCGAGGTCGTTTCCAGCCTGCTGAAGGCGGGCGTGGAAGTCGTGTTATTAACGGACGAGGCGTTGCTAGAAAAGATCGAACAGCGCTTTGGGCAGCCCGGCTTGATCATCGAAAGCCTGCGTTTGAAAGAATGCCAGGCGTATTTCCAAAAGGAAAGCCATTCCAGCCAGTGGTGGCTGGATTTTTTACGGCGTGCGGGCGCATCAAACCACATCAACCTGGAAGCGGTGGACAGTTACATCGCCCAGGTGGAGGCGGAAGCGCACGCCCGGCGCCGGGCGCTGTTTCCGGCGATGAAGGGTGTGGTAGGGGTGATGCGGCGCAGCCGTGCGGTGCGGCGCGCCGTGCGGCAGATGCAGGTGCGTTACACCGCCAACCTGTACGCAGACCTGTTCCAGCGCTACCAGCCGGATTTGGTCATCGCCAGCACGCCCGGTTGGCGCTACGACCGCTACCTGCTGCGCGAAGCTGCGGCACGCCGCATCCCGACCGCTTCCGTGATCGTTGGCTGGGACAACACCAGCAGTTACAGCCTGCCCGGCGCGGCTGTGGACTACATCACTTGCTGGTCGGAGATTCAAAAGCAGGAACTGGTGGAAGGCGCGGACTGGGACGCCGGGCGGGTGAACGTCGGCGGGATTCCCTCCTACGATGGCTATTTCCGGCGTACGTGGGTCATGCGGCGCGAGGAATATTTCCGTCTGCACGGCTTGGACGCGCAGCGAAAACTGATCTCCCACGCGTGCAGTTTTGTCAGTTTTTCCCCCAACTTGCAAAACGTGGAAGCGTTGGCGCGTCTGGTGGCGACGGATGGGCTGGCGAAACCGGCGCAACTGCTGGTGCGGCTGCACCCCAATCATTTTATGGACGTGGCGCGTTTTGCCGCCGAACGCGAGCAAATCCGGCGCCTGAGCCGCGAAATGGCGCACGTGCACGTGGTGGAGCCGGTGCCGTTGGGCGGCTCGCTGGGACATTATTCGGGCGAGGACATGCCCGAAAAATCGTCCATGATGGCGTATTCGGACGTGTTTACCACGGTGTATTCGACCATGCTGGTGGAGGCGTCCATCCACGAGCAGCCAGTGGCGAGCGTGTGCATTGACTCGGCGGAGGGCTGGCGCGGCAAGTTCACCCTGCCGTTGAGCAGAATCGGCGGTTGGCCAACGCACGCGCGCTTTTTGCAATCCGCTTCCGGGGCGGTGGCGACGGACGAAAAATCGTTGCGCGAGGTGCTGAACAACGCCCTGGAAAATCCACAGGCGAAACAAGCCGAGCGGCAGGACTTCGTGCAGCGGGAATGCACGTTTACCGACGGTTCGGCGGGGACGCGCACAGCGGCGTACCTATTATCTTTGCTAGGGTAGTGAGTAAGTTGATGAAAGAAACATTTAGCCAGCGTTTGCAAATCGCGCTGCGGGTGCTGTTACGAGGCACGCAGGCGGCGGGATTGAGCAGGAGAGACCTGCACGGCGAAGAACAGGAAGTGCCGCCGCTGACGGCGGAAGAAGCCGCCGAGGCGAGGCAGTTTTTTCCCTGCCAAAAGTACTTTATCTTCGGGCACGCCCGCTCGGGAACGACCCTGCTGACGCGCCTCATCCGTTTGCACCCGCAGGTGCATTGCAACTATCAGGCGCATTTCTTCACCCGCCCGCCGCAGCTGCAATCTTTGGTGGCGGACGCGCAAGTGCGGACGTGGCTGGCGCGGCGCAGCAACCGCTGGAACCGCGGTAAAGACCTGGCGCCGGTGGTGTTGCGCGCCGCGGCAGATTTCATCCTGGAGCGCGAGGCGCGCCTGGTGGGCAAGCCTATCGTGGGGGATAAAAGCCCCAACAGTCTGCTGAACGGGCAGGCAGTGAAGAACCTGCACGACGTTTACCCGGACGCGCGCCTGATTTTCATCGTGCGCGACGGGCGCGATGCGATCGTCTCGCACCGTTTTCAACAATTCATTGACGTGGTGCAGCACCTCACACCTGCAGACCTGGAAATCCGGGCTGCGTTCACGCAAAATCCGGAGCTTTTCCTGGGCGGTGAACGCTCCATCTTCACCGAGAAGGGCATCCGTCAGGCGGTCAGCGGCTGGGTTACGAACGTCAGCGAAACCGACCGCGAGGGGCGCGCCCTTTTTGGCGAGGGGTACATCTCCCTGCGCTACGAGGATATGCTCAAAAACCCGGCGGTGGAGATGAAACGCCTGTGGGCTTTTTTGGGAGCGGACGTTTCTGACGCCCAACTGGACGGGTTGGTGGCAGCGGAGATGGCGCAAAACCCGGACGCCGACTGGCAGCGCCAGAAGGCGGGCGAACTGGTCTCACCCCTGGAAAAAGGCAAGTCCGGCTCGTGGCGCAGCTTGTTTACGCAACGCGACCGGGCGGTCTTCAAGGAGGCGGGTGGAGATACGCTGGTGCAGTGGGGTTACGAGCAAGACCTGGATTGGTAACGGCAGGTTGTGGAAGGGCGATGAAAATTGTAATCGTAGGTTTGGGTTCCATCGGCAGGCGGCACTTGCGCAATCTGCTGGCGCTGGGTGAGCGGGATATCGTGCTGTGCCGCACACACCGCAGCACGCTGCCGGAGGATGAATTGAAGGATTTTCGGGTGGAAACAGATTTGCGCGCAGCCCTGGCGCTGGGCGCGCAGGCGGTGATCGTTTCTAACCCGACCTCTCTGCACGTCGAGACGGCGCTGGAAGCCGCGCGGGCGGGCTGCGCCGTGTTTCTTGAAAAGCCAGTATCCCACACGCTGGAAAAGGTGGCGGATTTGCAGGCGGCGGTGCAGCGCAAGAACGGGCGAGTGTTGGTGGGCTTTCAGTATCGCTTTCACCAGGGCATGCGCAAGGTGAAGCAATTGCTGGCGGAGGACGCCATCGGCAAAGCGCTGGCGGTGCGGGCGCACTACGGTGATTACCTGCCCGGCTGGCACCCCTGGGAGGATTATCACCAGGCGTTCAGCGCACGCGCAGACCTGGGCGGCGGGGTCATCTTGACCCTGTGCCATCCGCTGGACTACCTGCGTTACCTGCTGGGGGAGGTGGAGGAAGTGTGGGCGCTCGTCGGTTACCAGGGCGGGCTGGGAATTGACGTGGAAGACAGCGCTGAAATCGGCTTGCGCTTTGCCAACGGCGTGCTGGGCAGCGTGCACCTGAACTACGTCCAGCGCCCGGCGGCGCACTGGATGGAGATTATCGGCGCACGAGGCGTTATACGCTGGGAGTATCAGCAGAACGCGGTGCACGTGAACGCCGAGGGTCGCCAAGCCTTCACCTGGCAGGGAGAGCAGGCGGACGTGCGCAACCCGATGTTCGTGGAGGAAATGCGCCATTTTCTGGCGTTGGCGCGCGGTGAAGAAACCAGCCTGTGCACGCTGCAAGACGGCGTGCGCGCTCTGGAAATTGCCCTGGCGGCGTATGAATCGGAACGGCAGGGAAAACGGATAAAGATATCATAAAAGCATCTAATGCCAAGATAATAAATAAAAGGAGACGTACATGCAATCGAAATCAAAGGATATTTTAATCACCCCATACGGGGGAAAACTGGTCAATTTATTGGTGGAAGGCGAAGAAAGAGAAGGGCTGCTGGGGCAGGCGACGCACTACCCATCTGTGCAGATTTCAGCGCGCAGCCTGAATGACCTGGAATTGCTGGCGACGGGCGGTTTTTCACCGCTGGAGCGCTTCATGGGGGAGGCGGATTACCAGCGCGTGTTGACGGAGATGCGCCTGGCAAACGGGGTGCTCTTTCCCATCCCGGTAACGCTGACGATTGACAAGGAAGACCTGCCGGTGCGCGACGAGTGGATTACGCTGCGGGACGCGCGCAACTACGTCATCGCAGTCATGCGCATCGAAGAGGTGTTCCGCTGGGACCCGACGCGCGAGGCGCGCCTGGTGCTGGGCAGCACCGACCATCGCCACCCGCTGGTGTCCGAGATGGATCACTGGGGCGACTTCTGCATTTCGGGTGAACTGAAAGTGCTGAACATGCCCATTTATTACGATTTCGTCAAATTGCGCCGCACGCCGGCGGAAGTGCGCGGTATGCTCAATGAGATGGGCAACAAGAACGTGGTGGCGTTCCAGACGCGCAACCCGCTGCACCGCATTCACGAAGAACTGACGAAGCGCGCCGCCGACAAGGTCAACGGCAGTCTGTTGATCCACCCGGTGGTGGGCTTGACCAAGCCTGGCGACGTGGACCACTACACGCGCGTGCGCATTTACAAGGCGCTGGTGGATAATTATTACGACAAGTCGCGCACCGTGCTCAGCCTGCTGCCGCTGGCGATGCGCATGGCGGGTCCCCGTGAGGCGTTGTGGCACGCCATCATCCGCCGCAACCACGGGGCGACGCATTTCATCATCGGGCGCGACCACGCCGGGCCTGGCAACGACAGCAGCGGCAAGCCCTTTTACGGTCCGTACGAGGCGCAAGAGATGCTGACTCAATACGCCGAGGAAATCGGCGTGCAGCCGGTGCCATTTGAGGAACTGGTTTACCTGGTGGAAGAAGAGCGCTACGAAGAAGCCTCTAAAGCACCCGCAGGCGCCAAGACGGCTTCCATTTCCGGCACGCAGGTGCGCGAGGACTACCTGGCGAAGGGAAAATCGCTGCCGGAGTGGTTCACGCGCAAAGAGACGGCGGAGATCCTCGCCGAAGTGCACCCGCCCAGCCACAAGCAGGGTTTGTGCTTGTGGTTCACCGGCTTGAGCGGGGCGGGCAAGTCCACCATCGCCAACGCGCTGACGCCCATGCTGCTGGAACACGGCAGACAGTTGACCATGCTGGACGGCGACGTGGTACGCACGAACCTTTCCAAGGGCTTGGGCTTCAGCAAGGAAGACCGCGACACGAACATCCTGCGCATCGGCTACGTGGCGAGCGAGATCACACGCCACAACGGCACGGTGATCTGCGCCGCGATCAGCCCCTACCGCTCGACGCGCGCCGAAGTACGCAAGATGGTGGGCGAGAATTTCGTGGAGATTTTCGTCAGCACGCCGATTGACGTGTGCGAGCAGCGCGACATTAAAGGCATGTACGCCCGCGCCCGGCGCGGCGAGATCAAGGGTTTCACCGGCATTGACGATCCGTACGAGGACCCGGTCAACCCGGAGATCACCCTGGGCACGGTGGGGCAGACGCCCGAGGAATCCGCCCGCCAGATCATGGAGTATCTGAAACAAAAGGGCTACGTGCGCGCCAGTTAGCGCACGCCTGGTTTATTAATATAAAAGAGACGCGGCTTGGAAACGCCGCGTCTCTTTGTTTATATTTCCTGGTAGCCGGGGGTGATTTTTCCGTCAACGTCCAGGGTGGGAAAGGACGTGACGAAGGAGGGACAGGTCTGTTTGGCGCAATCCACGTAGGTGAAGGGGATGCTCTTTTCCTGCAGGTAGGTTTTTTGTTTTTGCGTCCAACTGCACCATTCCTGACCGTAGATGGTGATTTTGCCTGCCAGCAGGTTGGTGCGCAGGCGCATCGGGCTTGGGGGATTGTTCGGCATAGGTTGTTCTCTCCTTGTTTGGTGGTATTGTATCAAATTACGCCGAGTTTGGATACCGTAAAAGTACGGTGTTTTGGGAATTGAGGAGGCGAGATGGTGTTGGCTTGCGCCTGTGCTGAGGGGGTCATGCAGCGCCGGGGCGCTCAGCCCAACCTATGGTTTGGTCAAGGTGATTCAATACACTTCTGTGTGGGTACCAATGTCTACTAATAGAATCACTTCTTCTCCGTCTGGATCTTTTTTGAATTTAAAGACGATGCGACAATCGTAAGCGGCGCTGCATGACCAAAGACCGGAAAGTGCACCTTTGAGCTTGTGCGTGTCCAGGGTCTCCATAAAAGGGTCTTCCGTTAGTTGACGCAAAACGAGGGTCACCCGGTCGCGGTCTTGGGGGTGGCGATTGACGTATCGGGCAAAGGCGCGTTTGAAGGCGGGCGACCAGGCTAGTTTTTTCAAAGGGGATTGGTTTCCAGGTCTACCAGGAAGTCGTCAACGCTACCCAGGGGCAGCGCGCCGTCAGCAAAAAGCGCCTCGGCTGCGTTTGCGTTGCGAGCAATTTCTTCCCGGCGGGCTTCGCGAAGTCTGTGTTGCAACAGGACAAGCAATTCGCGCTGCTTTTCTAAAGACAGGGTCTCGATTGCATCCAAGAGCGTATCAAATGTCATGTTTGTCTCCTGTTTCTCAATTTCAGTATAGCATATCTGAGGACGAGCGGCAAGTTCCATCGTTCAGGAGTAGGGGAAGTGGGGCGTGTATTAACTGCGAAACATGGCAGGGGAGGTTGCAGGTCAACCACGGCGGACACGCAGGGATGATAAATACCTTGGTGCTCATGGTTGTTGAAAAAAGGAGAGCGCAGCGCCGCGCATGTTACTGTGAGGAAGAAGTCCGCAGCAATCTCGCATCAACCTGCGCCTGGTTGGCGCGGCGCCGGGGCGGGCTGAATCTCGCCGCACAGGGGGCGACGAGTGCGCCAGAGTCTGTTATAATTAATAGACGAGGAGGAATTGCTCTATGGAACAGTTGATCGGTCAGGCAAAAAAGAACGGCTCGTTGCGCATCTCCGCGCCGCTCACTATCATTGACGAAAACGGAAACAGGCAGGAGATGCAGGAAAACGTTTATCTGTGCCGCTGTGGCAGCTCCAAGAACAAGCCTTTCTGCGACGGCACGCACAAGGTGAACGGCTTTGAGGCTCCAGAGTTTCAGATGGTGCGCGAGCAGGCGTAGAAAGCAGCCCGGGTGGGCAGCCTGGAATCAATGCAGCAGCCTTCTTTTCCGGGGAAAGGAAGGCTTATCTTTTGATGAATGACGAGGCGAAAGCGTAGGAGTTATGTCCCAGGTATCCCAATTGTTTGATTTGACGGGGCGCGTGGCGGTGATTACCGGCGGGGCGGGGCTGCTGGGGGAGCAGTTCTGCCGCACGCTGGCGGAAGCCGGGGCGCAAGTGCTCATCGCGGATGCCAACGTCGGCGCGGCACAAGACGTGCAACGCCGGCTGACAAAGCAGGGCTGGGCAGCCCTGGCGGTGGAGGTGGACGTTAGCGCGCCCGGCTCCGTGCAGGGCATGGTGGAGAAGGCAGTGCAGCGCTGGGGCAGGCTGGACGTGCTGGTGAACAGCGCCGCGCTCGACCCGAAATTCGACCCGCAGGCGCGGGAGATTGCGCCCAGCGGGGCGTTCGAGGATTACCCGCTGGGCGCGTGGCAGCAGGCGCTGGACGTGAACCTGACTGGTGTGTTTCTGTGCTGCCAGGCGGCGGCGCGGCAGATGCTGGCGCAGGGAGGCGGGGTGATCGTCAACGTCGCCTCGATGTACGGGGTGGTGGCGCCAGACCAGCGCCTTTACGCGCGCGATGCGGAGCAGGCGGCGCCAGACCAGCGCCTTTACGCGCGCGATGCGGAGCAGGCGGCGCCAGACCAGCGCCTTTATGCGCGCGATGCGGAGCAGGCGGCGCCAGATCAACGCCTTTATGGGCGCGATGCGGAGCAGGCGCGCTTCAAGCCGGTGTATTACACGGTAACCAAGGCGGGTGTGCTGGGGATGACGAAGTACCTGGCGGCGTATTACGCCGGCAAGCACATCCGTGTCAACGCCCTCACACCGGGAGGGGTGTATAACGGGCACGACGACGAATTCGTGCGCAAATATTCGGCGCGGGCGGTGCTGGGGCGCATGGCAAACAAGGACGAGATGAACGGGGCGCTGCTGTTCCTCGCCTCGGACGCCTCGACGTACATGACCGGGGCGAATTTGATCGTGGATGGCGGCTGGTCTGCCTGGTAAGGAGGGAATGTGGAAGTACTTGCAATCGTATTGGCGCGCGGCGGCTCGAAGAGCATTCCCAAAAAGAACATCCGTCCGCTGGCGGGGCACGCCTTGCTCGCTTACAGTATCGCCGCGGCGCGGGCGGCGGAGAGCGTAACGCGGGTCATCGTCTCTACGGACAGTCAGGAGATCGCCGAGATCGGGCGCGCCTACGGGGCGGAAACGCCCTTCCTGCGCCCGGCTGAACTGGCGCAGGACACGACGCCGGACCTGCCCGTTTTTCAGCACGCCCTGGCGTGGCTGGCGCAGCACGAGAACTGGAAGCCGGAGATCGTGGTGCAATTGCGCCCGACTTCGCCTTTTCGGCGCGTGGCGCACATTGACAACGCCGTGTACGCCTTGATGGAACGCCCGGACGCCGACGCGGTGCGCACGGTGTGCGTGCCCTTCCAGAATCCGTTCAAGATGTGGCGCATGGCGGCGGACGGCTTGATGCAGCCGCTGATACCCGATCTGGCGAGCATTTTGCCGGAGGTGGCAGAGGCTAACCTGCCGAAGGGTGAACTGTACAACATGCCGCGCCAGGCGTTGCCGGAGGTCTACTGGCAGACCGGTTACGTGGACGCAGCCTGGGCGGACACGATTCTGGTCAAAGGCTCCATGACGGGCGCGCGGATTTTGCCGCTGGTGATAGACCCGAGCGAGTGGGTGGACATCGACTCGCCAGACGACTGGCGGCGTGCCGAGCGGCTTTTAGAGAGCGGAGAACTCAGCTTAGAGGAGCTGGGGTTTACTATTAATAAAGTAAATGAAAAATAATTCTGCTTTCTTCCCTCAAGTTCTGGCGGCGCTGGGTGTTTGCGTACCGCTGGCGGTGTTCCTCAGCACGGGGCTGCAAGGGATTGATTTTGGTTTCCACTGGGACGAGGAGAAAATCCTCGTGCTGGTGCGGCAGACGCTGCAAAGCGGGCTATTCCTGCCGCGCTGGTACAGGTATCCCTCGTTTTCGTACTGGCTGAGCCTGACGGCGCTGCTGCCGCACGTCCGCGCCGCCGTGCAGCAGGTGGGCTGGGACGGGCACGCCCTGCTGGCGCATTTGCTGCTGGTGGTGGAGACGCCGGCGTTTTTCCTGCAAATGCGCAAGGTGTTCCTCCTGGTTTCCTCCCTGACGGCGGTGTGGGTGTATATACAGGGGGCGGTGCGGCGGCGCGGCTGGGGAGAGGCGCTGCTGGCGGCTGGGCTGGTGGCGCTCTCGTGGGAGGCGGCTTATCACAGCCGCTGGATCGCCCCGGATGCGCTGATGATGCAATTTGGCGCGCTGACCCTGTTGTTGGTTACCCTGGCGCTGGAAAAGCCGGAGCAGCGCGGCTGGCTGGCGGCGGCGGCGCTGAGCGCTGGGCTGGCGTGCAGCACGAAGTACCCCGGCGGGCTGCTGCTGCTGCCGGTGCTGGCGGCGGCGTTTTGGCGGCGTCCCGTGGCGCACCTTTCTCACCGGTTAATTGCTGTGGTGTGGGTAACGCTCCTGTTCGCGGCGGCGTATCTGCTGGTAACGCCGGGCACGCTGCTGGAGCCGGTTACGTTTTTCAAAGACATTGCCTACGAATTGCGCCACTACGCCGGCTCGTACGAGGCGCAGACGGTGTCCCCCGGTCTGCCACACCTGGGTTTGATGCTGCTGTATTTTTCCAGCGCGCTGTTTTCCCACTCCGCGCCGGTGGGGTGGGTGTTCTTTGGGCTGGCTTTGCTGGGGATCTACGCCCTGCTGCGTGAATCCAGGCTCAAGGCGCTGGTGTTTCTGTGTTTTCCGGTGGTTTACGTGGGTTATTTCAGCACGCAGGGGGTGATGATCGTGCGCAACCTGCTGGTTACGCTGCCTTTCTGGGCGATTCTGGCGGGGCGCGGGGCGGCGCTGGTGTGGGGTTGGTTGCCGCAGCGCACCTGGCGCTTTGCCTGGGCAGGGCTGCTGGCGGGGCTGCTGGTGCTCAACGCGCTGTGGCTGGTATCGGCGGCGCAATCCATCCGCCTGCGCGGCACGGATGCGTACCTGCGCCAGTTCAACGACTACGCCGCCAGGAATCCGCAGGTTACGTTTTACCTCAGCGAACCCGCCTGGCAGGCTTGGGAAAAGCTGGGGCAGGGCGGTGAGGCTGCGCGGAACGTAAGGCGCCTGGCGGATGTGGACGTCAACCTGCCCGCGGCGCAGTTCTGTCAGGAGCAAAACGGGCGCGTGGTGGCGTTTGCACAGGAGCGCAAGGACGTGCTGGTGAGATGGGGCAAGGACGACCTGGGCGAGTTTATCCCCACCCGGAACACGCAAATCTTTGGCGCCTGGGACGTGAACTTTATTTACTATCCACTCTGGGCAGGGGAGGACAGGCTGCTGGTGCTGCACACGGAGAAGGCTTGCCGATTAGGAGTATACCCAGCCGCAGCGCTTAGGGCGCCTTAGGTCTGGCGCCTGGATTCCAGTTGAAATCGTATTTTGTATAATCTATCACTATTTTATGCCGGGCTGTGGCGCTGTTTAAAATCGCTCCCCTTCGTGCGGGGGAGTAGAAATACGTGCTGCCTGCCCCTTGCAGAACTTCCATGTCAACCTCTGCGCTCAACCCAAGCTCGATGAGGGCGGAGCGCACCATGTAATACGCGTATTGCGGGGTCTGGTTGCTGAAACCAAATTCCAGGGTGGTGGAAGGGCGCTGGTAAATTCTGGATGGGTCTGTCAAACGCACTTCGACGAAGTCAACCTGCGCTTCCTGGCGCGTGGACTGGCGAATCTCGTTGAGTGTGAAAAGGTATTCCAGGTGAGCCGGCAGAACCACGCTGAGCAAAGTGTTTGAGGCGGCGGCGATGGAAACGGCAAGCAGCAGCAGCGTTGAGATGGCGTTGGTAAACGCTTTGGCTGCGTTTGCATGGAGGCGGGCTTGCAGGAATCCAGACAGCATGGCAATGGAGCTGACAAAAAGGAACATCACTCCCGCTGGAGCGTTAATCCACGAAGCGTATTTCAGCAAGGGGACGACGAACATGATGGCTTGTGAGCCGAGAATCAAACCCAGGGCGACGCCATATTTCAACGCTATCCAACCAAACAAACGCGTGTTCCTTGAGAATAATCTGCGCGACAATATCCCGTCAGCGCAAACGCCGGCGAGGATGAAAAGGGAAAAGAAAACTGTCCAAAACGACCAATTTACCGAAGGGTTCCACAGGTTCAACATGAGAGCGAAGCGGTTGGCGCTGATTAGTAAATTTCCCCAGAAATCATTGAACACGGAGTTGGGAGCATAGCTGCTTTGAGAAAAGCATTTATCCCCGTATTGCAGCGGACAGCCAATTCTCCAAACGACGTAATAAAAAATGGTGATGGCTAGGATGGATAACACAGCGCGGGTGATGGTCTGGGTGCGGTTTTTTAGCGCCGTAAAGTCTTGCGCGGCAGCCGTGAGAACGGGAACGGTGAACATCACCAACGGGAACAAGGCGCTGTTTTGATAAAAACCAAGGCAAAAGAGGATGCCCAAACTGCCGGCAAGCAGTTTGCCATTGTGCAGACGCGCAGTTTGGCAGGCGCTATACAGCGCCCAGCCACTCAGGATGGCGATGAAATATCCCACAAGGAAGAGGCTCCAGATCGAGACGGCAATTTGAAAGGCGGGCAGCGTGGCAAACCCGACCACGACGGTAACCGCCAGGATGTGCGAAAACCCAAAGCGGCGAGTCCACAGGTACAAGGCGGCGCAAGATGCCAGGGCGAACAGCAGCATGACGGAACGGTAAATGACACTTAACTGCATGCCCAGGTATGGATACCATTGTCCGATGAAAGCGCGCCCCAGCCACCAGATGGGTCTGCCGATGTTCCAATCGAAGCCGGGGAATGTGTTGAAATTGCTCAACATATACGTGTCATCAGAGCGGGCGTAGGGCAATAAGAGGCAGGGTAGATACACCAGGACGACGACCATCAGCGCGCCGGGTAAGAAGTACCTGTCCGCGGAGGTGAGGAGCGGCTGCGGGTTGTCTTTGCCGGTGTCTGTTATCTGTGGGGTGAGCAGCTGCTGAGACAACGGCGGGCGGGCGATGTCGAGCTGCAACCACCTGGTGAGCGATTTGGGCAGCAAGGCGAGCAGCAGCAGAACGAGGGCGCTCAGAGCGAACACATCACCCGCGCAGAGGGCGGCTCCCCAGAGCGTTGTTTCTGGCGAGGTGAGGGGCAGGGATACAACCCGGTCGCCCATGTGCAGTGCGAAAAGGTCAACAGGTTGGGTTGGGTTGCCTAGGGAAAGATAAACGATCCCTGCGGCAGGACCTTCATGGAACACGGCTGTAACCTCGTCTCCATCGCTGCCTGTGAAAGCGTACTCCAGGCTGGAGGGGGCGAGAGAGGTCAGCCCGTCAGGTGTAAACTGCCAATCCGCGCCGCGCAACGCTTTTAAGGGGATTTTCTTGCCGGCTACTTTTAATTCCAGCAGGGTAACCTGAACACCCTGGGCGCGCGGATTGCCTGCCCCGCTGGCGGTGATTGTCAAAGTGCGCGGCTTCGTGACGGCGGGAAGTGGTCTGGCGAGCGTGGCTGCAATGAGCGCCGCCAGAAGAGCTGCGGCGATCACCCAGGTGAAATGAAATCCACCTGGGGGCTGCGCAAGCCAAAAGCGCTTGAGAAGATAAGCAAGTACTGTAATGGCTAAGACCAGACCGCCGAGAAGGGCGGTTTGGATCAAACGCGAGTGTTCCCAGAAGCCCAGGACGTGGTTGCAGATGGTAAAGGCAAGGCAGATAACGGACAGGAATTTAACCAGGCGGACGGACGTTTTTTGTATATCCATGCCAGAATGTGAATTTTTATTGATAAGATTAACAGAATTGTATCACGTTGTGATGATGTTTTGTTTAGATTCTCTACGCAAATGGAAAAATCTGGTAAGATTATACAACCAACCGCGTTGGACGCTTAAGGAAAGTTGAATTATCGCGCATGTTTTCAAAAAGCCGCCTGGTTATTCTTGGTATCATTTGCGTCGGAGTGCTGCTCGTCCTGGTCGCACGGTTCTGGCAGGGGCGGGAAACGAGCGCAGGAAACGGTGCTGGACAGGGCAAGCCGGAAGTAAGTTATTTCCCATACAGCGGAGAATCCTTGATGAGGCTGCCCGTACAGCGCAGCGGCAGGTACGTCTTGGTTGGCGTGCACGGGGAAAAGGCGTTTGCACAAGCAGCCGTTTCTGAAATCTTTGTGCGCACGCGCCCTTTGCGTGGATTTCTGACGTGGCTGCCTCTCGTCTATACGACTTCCTCATCGGAAGAGCAAAGCGCCCGGTCCGGCGAGTGGAACGCCGATTTTCTGGAAGACACAACCACACCAGCCGTGAATGACGGGTACGCGTGGTGGATGACAGACTTACTGGAAGGGAAAGACGTCGTTTCTATTGAGACGTGGGGCAACGCAGGGGCGGCGGCAGATCACATAAACGGGTTCAGCGTGATTACGTCCCATGCTCCTCTCAGGAATAAAGATTTGGGGCGTTTGTTGAAAGGCGCGCAAGAGGAACAAAACCATGCGCCGGTTTTGCCCAGCCGTTTTGTGTTGAGCCTGGGGTGGCTGATGACGCTGGGCGGGGGAGTGGCGTTGGGAGCGCTGGCGTTCAAGGGGAAGGATGCTCGCAGCACGTTTCTGTTAAGCTGTCTGATCTTGGCTGGATTGGGAATGACTTTCTATAAAGGGATAGACCTGGGGATGTTAAACACGTACCAGATTCGCTATCCCTACACCATTCCGACCGCCATCAGCCGCCTGTATTATGGGTTGACAGGCTACACGCGTTACTGCGACGTGTATGATTTTCTGGAGAGGGAAGGTTATAGCGACGAGAGCCTAGGCGCGGCGACGAACATACCCATTGACAGACAGCGGATTTGTTACGGATATTTTGCGTCAGATGACCTGGGCGGAGCGGATTTTGTCGTTTTGAGTTTTGCCCTGTTTGGCGCGAAACTGGCGAGTATGTATTCTATGTGGTTCCTGGTTTATGCCCTATCCATCCTGGTTTTTATTTTACGGTTTCACCAGGAACGCCAGGCGCTGCTGGTTTTGCTATTTGTGGTGTTGTCCGTTTACGTGTACGTCTACGTGTGCCGCTGGGACGTCCAGGTAAACAACATTTATGAGGGGCGCGTCTTTGGCGTGCTTTCGCTGGCTGCATATTTGCATCTCGTTTTGGCGACGTGGCAGAAAAAGTCTGAAAACAACCTGGCGGATTTCCTGGGGCTTGCCTTTCAGGCGGGGGTGATTCTTTTCGGGATACACGTGCGCTCCTCAGTGGTCTGGCAGGCGGGGGGTGTGGTATTGAGTGCGGCAGCGGCGCTGCTATTGCGGCGTATTATTAAACGAGGATCGGCGAAGCAGACGCCAGGCGCGCAGAAACGGTCTGGTTTTGCTTTTTCGTCCATGGTGATGTTGCTGCCTGCTTTGCTGTTGATTTTCGGTCTGGTAGGCTTGAATATCTATAACAGCTTTAGTTACGATCCCTGGTACAGGGAGAATGGCGGCAACGGGCACATCTTTTGGCACAACGTCGGGATCGGTCTGTGGCTTCACCCACGCTTGAGCGAGGAATTTTCTCTGCACGGGCAGGACGACGACATGCAGAATATGGTCAATCAATACAGGGCAGCCAATGGAAAAGCGCCGATTATCAACCGGAAAGACGATCCGCTTGCATACGACGCAGACGCGCGCCAGGTGGTGTTGGGGATTTTCCGCAGCCGCCCGCGCCAGGCGCTGGAATTGTTCCTGTATTATAAACCGCTGCAATTCTACAGGCAGACGTTGCTGGCGGCAGGGATAACCCCCGATCATCAGATGGACAGACGCACGCTACTGGAGCAATTCTACAACGTGATGCGCTGGGACGTGCTGGCTATGCTGGCGCTGGCGCTTCTGACGATGGTGTTTACAAAACAGGACGGGCAGGGGATGGGCAAGTACGTTGTGTTGCTGTTCAGCACGTTTGTGTTCAGCCTTACCCCCGCTCTGGCTGCTTATGCGCTCTTCTGGACGATGGCAGAGCCGTTGGTCTGCCTGGCGGCGCTGTTTTATTCAATTCTGTTTTGGGGAACGTACACAGTTCTATTAAAGAGTGCAAATAGGTTGGGTCGGATTTCGTCTCGGCTAGGTTATGGCTAATCCTGCTAGCCTCGTTAAGGCAGGTCGCCACAGGCGGCTTTTCGCAGGATATAAGGGAACTCTTGTTATACCACTTATGATGTAACGAAGACGTAAAGAAACCCGCCTGTGTCGCACGAACAGCCACACTTCAGGTATTCTGGAATATTTACTTGCGCAGGTCGGCTAAATGCTCCTCAACTGCCTGCACCTCGGTTTTCAATTCGCTGAGATAATCTTCTAGATCTGCGATCATTTCTGCTTTCGTTTGGTAACGCCTCACGAAATATTCAGAGTGTTCCCCACACTCACAGCTAGTATGGCAATGGCAAGTGTGATTTTCATCTGATTTACATCCACAATGTGTACTCATAGAATTTTCTCCTTTATTTTACGAATAAGATTTCATAATCGGTTAGAAATTGGTTTAACGATTTATACGTCTGACGAATGATAACTGCCCAGGTATGTAAGAATTCTTGACCCTGGTCAGTTAATTCGTAGACGCGACGCGCAGGTCCGGTGTTTTGCGTATCCCAGTTGGAACAAACCAGCCCTTCTTCTTCCAGGGAACGAAGCATGCGATAAAAATTGCCTGGATCGGGGTTAACGACACCTTCCTGTTCCAGGCGTTCGATTAATTCGTATCCGTGGGCGGGTCGTTTAGCAAGTTCGAGTAAAAGGCGCGGTTGGGTGAAATTGGGAATGCGCTCTATCTTACAATGGCATTCCTTATGTCCAGAATGATCATCGCTACACATATATATAAACCTCCTATAAGTGTATATAACATATATAAGTATAAATCAAGTTAGCGTTGTTGTCAAGGTATTGAAGTGCCAAAGAACGAGAAGAATAGCGCGTTGGGGGCAGAGGTGAGGATGTGTTTCGCTGGCTGCGCCTTTCTTCATCCCGTCCAGAGAACTTGTGAAAACCGCGATTAAACGTTTGTCAGACACTTGCCGCAGAAGCGTTTTTCAGAGTATAATGGACTGATTTAATAAAAATAATCTTCAATCACGTCAGGTGATTGGCTACGTGGAGATAAAATGAGCAATTGGTTTGCAAAAATGAACTCGAGATTGGGTATTATAGGGGAATTGTTTGAATTCCTGTGGAAGAACAAGAAGTGGTGGTTGATTCCAATGGTGTTTGTGCTGGTGTTGTTTGGTGTGCTGCTGGTGTTTGCTTCAGCTTCGGGGGTTGCACCGTTT
>CAZGDA010000050.1:0-19056 GCA_964524425.1 uncultured Anaerolineaceae bacterium
CGGTGGGTGGGGATGTTGGGCGGGGGGGAGGGCGATGTGGACGGGGTGGGGGTGGCGGGGGGGGTGGGGGAGGGCGTTTGGGGGGGCGTGGGAAAAGGGGTGCGCGTATCCGTTGGCGTGCGTGTGTTGGGCAGGGGAGAACGCGGCGGCGGGCTGGCAGCGTTTGGCGCAGGCGTGCAGGCTGCCAGGGCAAAGGATAGAAAAAGGATGGACAAACTCAGGCGGAGGTCAGGAAACATGTTGGAGAGAAAGCCGGTACCTGACCGGCGGAGAGGATTCCCTCCTCTTTTTTCTGTATTCCGCAGAAAAAAGAGGAGGGGTGTGTTTAGGGAGCTGTTGCGTTCTTAGAGCAAGCCCACGCGCTGGTTGAATTCTTCCACCAGGGAGTCAATTGTTTCGGTCTGTTGCTGGTAGGAAGTCCAGTAATCTGGTTTGTACCACTGGGAGACGATTTCTGGGTAGGTTTTGCCCTGTTGTTCCACCCAGGTAAAATACTTGAGGTTGTGGACGCGGCGGCGGTCTACGTAGCTCAATTCGTCGAGGCTGTCGGTGGAAAGTCCCATCAGGTAGCGGGCATAGTGGGCGGCGGCGTCCACTTCGGTGTATGCGCCGTATTCTTCGTGCATTTCCCGCAGGCGGCTCTGGTAGAGTTCCATCGAGTCGGTGAGGACGGTGAGGACGACGTCGTCGCTGCCCAGTTCGTAGTATTTGGCGAATTTGATGCACATGCTGAGGTTGGCGATGCCAGAGAAGCCCAACAGGTCGAGGTTGTTCACCAGGGATTCGGGAACGCCCTGTTTAACCAGGTAGGCGCGTCCGGCTTTCTCGTTGAACAGGCGCGCTACGTTCACCACCACTGCGTCGTCAATATCAATGATAAGGTCGGTGTTCTTCATGTTGTGGATCCAGGGCACGTGTTTATCGCCAATGCCTTCGATGCGATGCGCGCCGAAGCCGTTTTCCAGCAGGGTGGGGCATTGCAGCGCTTCGCCGGCGGCGATTTTGCTGGCGGGGAAGACCTGTTTGAGGTAATCGCCGCAGGCAATGGTGCCGGCTGAACCAGTGGTGAGGCATACGCCGCGAAATTCGCCTTTCTTGCCCAATTCTTTTTGCAGCACTTCTTGCATGGCGTGACCGGTAACTTCGTAGTGCCACAGATAGTTGCCAAATTCCTCAAACTGGTTAAAGACAAAGATGTTGTCGCGCGTCTTGCGCAGTTCCCAGACTTTATCGTAAATTTCTTTGACGTTGCTTTCCGTGCCGGGGGTGGCGATGACCTCTCCCGCCACTTTGGAAAGCCATTCAAAGCGCTCGCGGCTCATGCCTTCGGGCAGGATGGCGATGGATTCGCAGGCGAGCAGGGTGGCGTCGTATGCGCCGCCGCGACAGAAATTACCCGTAGAGGGCCAGACGGCTTTGTGAGCGGTGGGGTCAAACTGACCGGTAACCAGGCGCGGCACCAAACAGCCGTAACTGGCGCCCACTTTGTGGGCGCCAGTGGGGAACCACTTGCCCACCAGGGCGATGATGCGCGCATCCACGCCGGTGATGCTCTTGGGCAGTTCGACGTAATTCACGCCGCCGAAACCGCCGCCTTGTGAGACGGCTTCGTTCTTCCAGGTGATGCGAAAGAGGTTGCGCGGGGTTATATCCCACAAGCCGATGCTGCTCAACTCTTGTTTCAGCTTGGCAGGGATGAGGTCCGGGTTTTTCATCTGGGCGAAAGTAGGGATAATGATATTACGCTGGCGCGCACGCTTGACCGCATTTTCAAGTCCCTTGGGATTGATAGTCAAATCAATCATTTTGTGATTTACTCCTTAATTCATACTATTCTTGCTTAAAATCAAGTCAGGCTTTGCACGTGCAATGCTGCACCAACCTGAACTATTTCACATTTTCATCCCTGGGCGCCTGGCGCACAATGTACAAGGGACGCTCTTTGGCTTGATCGTAGAGTCTGCCAATGTATTCTCCTAAAATGCCCAGTGAAATGAGCTGCACACCGCCCAGGAAAAGCACGGCGATGAGGGTGGTTGCCTGCCCAAAAAAGGCTCCGTGCCCAGCCAGGCGGGCGAAGATGACGATTGGAATGGCGACGATGCTAATGCCGGCGGAGACGAAGCCCATGTACATGGCAAGCTGCAAGGGGACGTAGGAGAAGCTGGTGATGGCATCCAGGGCAAATTTAATCATTTTTTTCAAGGGGTATTTCGTTTCGCCGCTCATGCGGGCGGCGCGATGGTAAGATACTCCCACCTGGCGGAAACCGACCCAGGCGACCATGCCGCGAATGAAGCGATGACGTTCGCGCATTTGTTTGATCATATCCACGACTTTGCGGTCTATGAGGCGGAAGTCGCCCGTATCCACGGGGATATCCACGTTGGTGATGCGCTGGATGAGGCGGTAGAAGGCTGCGGCGGTGAATTTCTTAAACCAGGTTTCGCCCTCGCGCTCGGCGCGCACGGCGTAAACCACTTCGTAGCCTTGGCGCCATTTGGCGACGAGGTCTGGGATGATCTCGGGTGGGTCTTGCAAATCGGCGTCTATGATGACCACCGCCTCGCCACGCGCATAATCCAGCCCGGCAGTTACGGCGATTTGATGTCCGAAGTTGCGGGCAAAGATGACCGGACGAACGTGTGCGTCCTGTTCGGCGAGGGACAAGATGGCTTGGGTGGAGCCATCGCGGCTGCCGTCATCTACGATGATGAGTTCCCAGGTTTCGTCGGCGGTAACCAGTGCATCCATCACAGCGCGCACGCGTCGATACAACTCGGCGACGCAGCCGATTTCATTATATACGGGGGCGATGATGGAGTATTCCAGAGTAGGCATTTCCAACTCCCTTGCTTTCCATAAAGCGTTATAAATGCAAGACGCGTTTCAGGTCAGCCAGTTCAGGCTCGATCACCGGCGCGGCTTGCACAGACAACATGGCGGCTTTGACGTCTTTTAATCCGCTGCCAGTGTTCAGCACCAGCACCGGGTCGTCGGGGGCAATCTGTCCGCTGTGGATTGCTTTCACTAATCCGGCGTATGCGGTCGCCGCGGCGGGTTCGGCGAAGATGCCCGCCAAGCCCAGTTCGGCGATGGCAGCCAGGATGTCCTGGTCAGTTACCAGCAGGTAGGCGCCGCCGGTTTGGCGCGGGGCGCGCACGGCGCGCACGCCGTCGCGTGGCAGGTCCACCGAGATGCTATCTGCAAGCGTGGCGGCGGAGACGGGGGTGATGGTTTCGGTGTTGGCGAAATAGGCGTTAGCGACCGCCGCCGAGCCTTCGGATTGCACACCAAAGATGCGCACTCCCAGGCGGGCGTTGGCTTTGGCTTGCAACAACCCCAGCCCGTGCAGGTCTTTGAGACCTTTGTGCAGCCCAGAGATGATGTTGCCATCTCCCACCGAAACAAACACAGAGAGTGGTTTTTCGTTGTGGGGTTGGTCTTCGAGGTGTGACCACCACTCCCAAATTTCAAAAGCGGCGGTCTTTTTACCTTCGGCGGTGAAGGGGTTATAGCCTGTGTTGCGGCAATACCAGCCAAACTCTTGCGCAGCCTGGATGGTCAAATCAAACGCCTGGTCGTAGGTGCCGTTTACCAAGAGCACTCGGGCGCCGAAGATGAGCAGTTGGGCAATTTTGGCGGGCGGGGCAGTGCGCGGGGCAAAGATGACCGCTTTCTGCCCAATGGCGGCTGCCATGCAAGCCAGGGCGGCGCCGGCGTTGCCAGTGGAGGCGGTAACCACGACTTCGGCGCCGATTTGACGGGCGCGGGCGACCACCACAGCGCTGGCGCGGTCTTTGAATGAGGCGGAGGGGTTGCGTCCCTCGTCTTTTATCCACAGGTGCGGCAGCCCCAGGCGCTTACGCAGCAGGGGCGGGGCGAAAACCGGCGTCCAACCGGCGGCGCGGAAGGGTGTGCCATATCCGCCGGGGTCCTCCACCGGCAGGAGGGGCAGGTAACGCCACAAGGAAGCCTCGCTGGAAAGGACGAGGTCTTTTACGTTCTTGCGCCGCAGGGCGTCGTAATCCAGAATCACGTCCAGATTTCCCCCGTCTTTGGGGCAGGTGTAAGTAACCTGATCGGGGGTGTATTGGGTGTTACACAAGGAACACTGATAGCCAACGAATTTCATGCACTCTCCTGTTTTTTGTTTTCTACCAGGCGACCGCGAAAGCCGCCCCTACGTTATTCACGTGCAGACCTGGCAAGTTTTGTGTAGCCTGCCAGGTCTGCACGCCGTTTTTTTGGTCATAAACCGCGCTCGCCGCGGATGTAGGGTAACCCCAAGGCGGCGGGTGAACCCAGTCTTTTGCGGATGGCTTCGCGCGAGCCAAGCACCAGCACAATGATGGTGAAGGCATAGGGTAACATTTCCAGGAAGAAGCCCCAGTAGGGATTGTAATAAAAGGGGTTCTTCATCCCAAACAAAATCATGGGTCCCTGGATGTCCAGAATCAGGCGGCGCAGGGCGCCAAAAGCGTAGGAGCCGAAGGCAGCGCGGATGGGTGACCACTGGGCGAAGATGACCAGACCGACTGCGATCCAACCCTGACCGGCGGTGGTTAATTCGCTAAACCAGCCGGGGGAAATGGCTAAACTGATTGTGCCACCTGCCAGCCCAACCAGCAATGCGCCGACGAACACGTACACGTAGCGCAGGCGATAGACGTTCACACCAAGCGTATCGGCTGCAGCGGGATGTTCCCCCACGGCGCGCAGGTGCAAGCCCGGGCGGGTGTAGTGGATAAAATACCACACCAAAGGGGTGAAGACGTAGCCGATGTATACCATGACCGATTGGTTGGTGAAGAAAATGGGACCTAAAATGGGGATTTGGGAGAGCAACGGAATCGTATAAGCAGGCAGTAAGGAGACCGTGCCAGCTTTGTTGAGGCTTTCGCCAAGCACCAGGCTGACTCCTGTTCCCAGAAAAGTGAGCGCCAGACCACTGACGACCTGATCAGCTTGCAGGTGGATGCTGATAAATGCGTGCACCTGGCTGAGCAGCCCGGCAGCGAACATCGCCACGAGCAGCCCCAGCCAGGGATTGCCGGTGGTGACGCCGATGCTGTAGGCGCTCATCGCTCCAATGAGCATCATACCTTCCACGCCCAAGTTTAATATCCCGGCGCGCTCGGTGAGGATCTCACCGATGGTGGCAAACAACAACACTGTGCCTGTGGCAACGCCAGCTTGTAAGATGATAATCCAATCCATCAGCAAAACCTCCTAGGATTCGTCTGCGCCTTTCCAGACGATGCGAATACGGTAGCGTAATAAGAAGTCACTCGCAATCAGGCAGACAAGGATAATCCCTTGAATCATCTTTGGCACACCAGAAGGCTGAATCTCGCGCCCAGCCAGAATGAGCGCCCCAAACAAGACCGAAACCAGGATAATAGCCCAGGGGTTCAATTTTGCCAGCCAGGCGACGATGATGCCTGTGAAGCCGTATCCTGGGGAAATGTTCATTTGTAAGCGGTGCACAACACCGGTGATTTCCGACATGCCCGCTAACCCTGCCAGGGCGCCGGAGAACATCATCACCAGCACGGTGTTGCGGGCGATGTTGATGCCGGCGTATCGGGCGGCGTTAGGGTTATCTCCAATTAGACGAATCTCGTAACCCCAACGGCTGCGGTAGAGAATAAACCATACCAGCGCGGCGGCGAGGACGCCAAAAAGCAAGCCCAGGTGGGTGGTCAAGCCGCGCAAGATGGGAAAGGTTGTGGAGAAATCTGCCAGGCGTGGCAGCCAGGCAGTCTTGGGGAAGACGCGGCTCATCTGGAAGCCGCCTTCGGTCCAGACTGCGTAAATGAAGAAGTTATTCCAGGCAACGGCAATGTAGTTCATCATCAAGGTGGAGATGATCTCATTGACGTTGTATTTTGCTTTGAGAAGACCGGGGACGAGTCCCCAGATGGCGCCTGCCAGGACGCCGGCGAGGATCATGACCGGGATGAAGATCCAGGGGGGTGTTTCGGCAGGCAATATGGGGGTGAGCACAATGGCGCTGGCGCCAAAAGCGCCCAGGAAAAATTGCCCTTCCGCGCCGATGTTCCACAGACGGGCGCGGAAAGCGACTGCACACCCCAGGCTGACGAGGATCAGGGGTGTGGCTTTGACAATCGTATCTGATAGGACGCCGAGACTGCCAAAAGACGCTTCGGCGATGTGTAAATATGATGCGATGGGGTCACCGCCGGCGAGGGCGATGACGATGCCGCCGATGAACAGCGCCAGGGCGATGGCTCCCAGCGAGACGGCAAAGGGGTACCAGCGCGGCGGCTCTTGCAATCGCGATTCGATGCGGATTTGGAGGGGAAAGCCGCGTTGTGGCTGGGCTGGGGGAAGTATGAGGGGTTTTTGTTCGCTAGGATTGGTCTTTTCAAGCATGGCGCGCCTCTCCTTGGGATTGAATATCTGCCAGCGGTGTGCCGGTCATCATCAAACCGATGGTGTTGACGTCTGCCTGTTGTGCCTGGGTGTTGGTCAATTCTCCCATGATTTTGCCTTCGTAGATGACGTAAACGCGGTCACTCAAAGCCAGCAGTTCTTCCAGTTCTTCTGAAATGAGCAAGACAGCTGCGCCGGCTTCGCGCTGGCTGAGCAATAGACGCTGCACACCTTCTATTGCGCCAACGTCCAAGCCGCGCGTGGGTTGGACGGCGAGGAGCATGGTTGGGTTGCCAGATATCTCGCGCGCCAGAATGACGCGCTGTAAGTTGCCGCCGGAGAGCAGGCGCGCGGGTGTGTTCACCGTGGGGGCGATGATTTCGTAGGCGCTCTTGAGCTGGTTGGCGAAGCGCGTGGCTTGCAGCATGTCTAACGCCAAGCCGTGGGCGATGGGCGGTTTTTTGTACTGTTTCATAATGACGTTATCTGTGATGCTCAAATTTGGTGCGCTGCCCACACTCGTTCTGTCGGCAGGGATGTAAGCGAGTCCGTGCTCAATTCCCTGGCTGACCGGGCAATTGGCGATATCCACATTGGAAAGGGTAACCCGACCGCTGACACAATTACGCAAACCGGCGATCACGTCCGACAATTCGTTTTGTCCGTTGCCGGCGACACCTGCCAAACCGACAATTTCACCAGCGCGCACGTGCAAGGAAACGCCCTTTAAGGAGGACAATCCTTTGTCGTTTTGTGCGTGCAGGTCTTCAATTGAAAGCACCACTTCACCGGGGTTTTGTTGCTTCTTGTCCAGGTGGAAGATCACTTCGCGCCCGACCATCAAGCGCGCCAGGTCGGCGCGGGTAATGGTGTGGGCGTCAATGCCCGACGCGGTTACTTTACCCCTGCTCAAGACGGTGATGCGGTCGGAAATTTCCATGACCTCGTTCAGTTTGTGGCTGATGAAAATGATGGATTTTCCTTCGGCGACCATTTTGCGCAAGGTAACAAAGAGAGCTTCAATTTCCTGCGGGGCAAGCACTGCGGTAGGTTCATCCATGATCAGGATTTCGGCGCCACGGTAGAGCATTTTGAGAATCTCAACGCGTTGTTGTTCTCCCACCGAAAGCTGCCAGATTTTGGCGCGCGGGTCTACCTTCAAGACGAATTGCTTGCGCAGGTCGTCAACGATTGGGTCGTAGCGGGGTAAGTGCAGCAGAAAAGGCGGCTCGTCTAAACCAAGCAGGATGTTTTCCGTTACGGTTTGCGAAGGTACAAGCATGAAGTGCTGATGGATCATACCAATGCCGGCGCGGATGGCGTCGCGCGGGGAGTGGAATTTGCAGGCTTTGCCGTTGACAAATATATCCCCGCTATCGGCGCGGTACAATCCAGCCAGGATGTTCATTAGAGTACTTTTACCGGCGCCGTTCTCACCTAACAAGGTGTGAATTTCCCCTTTGTGGAGGGTAAAATCAACGTGGTTATTTGCCAGAACGCCCGGAAAGCGTTTGACAATACCGCGCATCTCAATAGCCAAATTGTTTTGTGTCATAAGAAATTCTGGTGTCAAGTGTGAGGATAAAACAAGGGTAGTGGCTGGATTGCAACCACTACCCCACTTAGCTTTTGCGTAGGTTACTGAAGTTTGGGCAATTCAGCCGTTACGCCTTCAGCCCACCAGTACATGCAGTATTTGCATTTGAGGTTATCTGCTCCGGGCGGGAACTGATCCATATCAGCCTGTTCCATTTTCTCGCCTTCGGGCACGACGACTTTGCCCTGGTTATCCTTGATGGGACCAGAGAAGACGTCGAAGCGGGTGAATTCGCCTTTCAACATTTTTGCCAGGGTGTCTTTCACTTCCTGGATAACTTCAGGAGGCAGGTCTTCCATGCCTTTGGTCAGTTTTTGTCCTTCCATGAAGCCGAACAAACCTAAACCGCCCGAATCGGCGTCAAAGTACTGCCAGCCGGCTTTGTACGTGCCAGCCTGGACGTCTTTGGCGATCTGGGCGTAGATGACGCCCCAATTCCAATAGGGTGCGGTCAAACAGCGTTCCACTTTGCAGGAGCCAGACCAGTCGTAGGTGATGCCCCACTTGCCTTTTTCCTGGGCTACATCGGCGGGTGCAGGTGTATCTGCACCGGTGTAGACGACCTGCGCGCCGGCGTCAAACAGAGAAGCGGCGGCTTCTTTTTCCTTGACAGGGTCGTGCCAGGTGTTGATCCAGCGCACGTCCATTGTGCATTCGGGGCAGCTTTTGCGCATACCCAGGGCAAAGGCGTTACCTAAACGCAGTTCTTCGGGGATGGGGAAGGTTGCCATGTAACCAATTTTGGGGTTACCGTCTTTCTTCGCCCGTGCGCCGGCGACCATGCCAGCCAGGTATTTCATGCTTTCCATGGCGCCGAACATGTTGCCGAAGTTCTTGCCGTTCGATTTATAGCCACTGACGTGGACGAACATGAGGTCTGGAAATTCTTCTGCAACGGCAGCCATGGGGTCCATAAAGCCGAAGGAAGTGCCGAGAATGAGTTTGAATCCCTTGCGTGCCAGGCTGCGAAAGACCTGTTCAGAGTCTGCGCCTTCGGGGACGTTCTCAATATAAGCTGTGTGAACGCCCTCTACGTTGTTTTGGACGTATTCCAAACCTTCGTAGTGAGCCTGCGACCAACCACCATCGTTGTGGGGTCCGATCAAGACCATAGCAATGTTGAATTTACCTTCTTGAATATCGGGGATTTGGAATTTAGCTTCCTCTTTGGGAGCCTCTTGCTTTGGCGCTTCTTGTTTTGGTGCTTCTGTGGCTGGTGCCGCGCAAGCGGTGATTAAAAATGTGGCGACGAGCAAAACACTGATGAGTTTCCAAATTTTGTTTTTTCTCATATCAATCTTCTCCTAGAATGTTTAAGACGAACGAACAAACAGTAGATCAGGCTACTTCTAACCATCCGGTACAACATTCATCGAACTAATGGGCTATAAATCGAGCAGGTTCACCTCCTTCCTTAGGCGATCATCTATTATCAATTGTATCACAACTCAAGATGGTAGCCTATCTAAATTGGACAATTCCACGACTCAAAGACCGCTGAGCGAGCAAAAAATAGCGGATCAGCGGTCTTTGCGGCGTTTTTTTTCTTATGGGAAGAATACAAACAGGTTCATTCTTTCCAGGATACGTCTAGATCAATCAAGCGAAAGAGGTGCTGCCTAGCGCATGGTCAATGCCATGACGGCTTTTTGGGCGTGCATGCGATTTTCCGCCTGGTCGAAGACGACGGAATGGGCGCCATCCATGACGGCGCTGGTAACTTCGACGTCGCGGTCGGCAGGCAGGGGGTGCATGTAAATTGCATCGGAAGCGGCAAGTGCCAGTTTGTCGTCGTCGGTGATCCAGTCTTTGTATTTATCCTGAATGCGTTTGCCTTCCGCCTGATCGTTGGTGGTGAGCAACGGGCCCCACGATTTGGCGTAGACCACGTCGGCGTCTTTGAAACCGGCGCGCATGTCGTGGACGATATCGAAGCCGGTGCCGAATTTACGCGCCTGTTCCTGCGCCTGTTCGACGATATCCGGCATCAGTTTGAACTCTGGTGGGTGGGAAAGGACAACGTCCATGCCGAAGCGCGGCATTTGCAAGATGAGCGACTGAGGCACGGAAATGGGTTTGAGGTAGGAAGCCGCATACGCCCAGGAGACGACGATCTTCTTACGGCGCAGGTCACGCCCCTTCTTTTCCATGATGGTCATTAAGTCTGCCAGGCACTGGAAGGGGTGGTAAATATCACATTGCATGTTGAGGATGGGCACGCGTGAAGCCTTGGCGACGAGATTGAGGTAACGGTTGCCGATGCCCCACTCAACGTGGCGGATGGCAATGCCGTCAAAATAACGCCCAAAAATTTCGCCCATTTCGGTTTCGGTATCGCCGTGCGAAATTTGGGTGGTGCGCGATTCAATGAAAGCGGCGTGACCGCCCAACTGTGCCATGCCGGCTTCAAACGAGCCGCGCGTGCGCGTGCTGGAGAAGAAGAACAACATCGCCAGTACTTTGTCGCGTAAATAAGCGTGCGGTTCGCCCAGGGCACGTTTGCGTTTTAAGTCCCACGCCACGTCTAATACGGTTTCGACTTCTTCTTTGCTGAAGTCTAAATCGCCAATTAAATCACGTCCTTTTAAATCGGTTTGCATAAAGCTCTCCTTGCTTATGATATGGAATACAGATGAAATAAGTTTACCATAAACCACACGATTGTGGAAAAAATTTACGTGCAGCCGCGCGGGGCGGGAAATCGTAAACGAAGTATGGTAGAATAGAATCAAGAGGGCGTGGTAAATGAAGACCGACAGTCTGTTTTATTACATTATAAAAACTTATCCGGCGGTTTTTTTTGAGCTGATTGGCAGACCGGCGGATGAGGCATCTTTGTACGATTTTGCATCCGTAGAACTGAAACAGCTGGCTTTTCGGATGGATGGGGTGTTTCTTCCCCGTGACGATAGGATGCCGATTTATTTCTGCGAAGTCCAGTTCCAAAAAGACCGGCGTATCTATCATCGTTTGTGCGCTGAGATATTTGTTTATTTATATCAAAACGAAATCGAAGCGGATTGGCGGGGAATATTGGTCTTTCCACGTCGTCAAGTAGATGTTGAAACGCCCCTGGCGTATAGAGATATGGTAGAGAGTGGACGGATCCGCCAGATTTATTTGGAAGAACTGGACACCCAGAAAGGCTGGCGGCAGGGTATTTTCCGTCTGGCGGCGGCGCGTGAGGATGAGGCGATCCCGTTAGCCAAGAAATTATTAGATAGGGTCAAGGCGGAAGTAACTACACAAAAGGTAAAAGATATTTGGCTCGAATTACTTGAAACTATCCTGGTGTATAAAGTTCCTCACCTGGATAGAAAGGAGATGGAAGCAATGTTAGGATTGGAAGGGATTGAGAAATCAAAAGTGTACCAGGAAGCGTTTGCAGAAGGTAAACAACAAGGGATTCAAGAGGGCATCCAAGAGGGTATCCAAGAGGGTATCCAAGAAGGTTTCCGGCAGGGCGCAGCGCAGGGGATGGTAAATGCAATTGAACTGGGATTGGAATTGAAGTTCGGGAATGAGGGCATCCGCCTGCTGCCAGAAATCCGGAAAATTCACGACATAGACGTGCTGGAGATGATTCGGCTGGCTTTACGTACAGTCCAAACGCCAGAAGAGTTGCGTCAGCTTTATCTGCAACACCAGGGATGATGGTGGAAACGTTCTGCGTATCTTTCAACACACGGAGGGATGTCTTCTAAGTCATACGTGCATGCAGGACATGCAAGGCATGCAAGGCATGCAGGGCATGCAAGGCATGCAGGGCATGCAAGGCATGCAAGGCATGCAGGGCATGCAAGGCATGCAGATTCGGTGGTTTTTACTGTCAAACAAACGTGAGTAGACATTCGGGGTTCTAGGGTATGGAAATATCATTGGCTCTTGGCGGAGGTGGCGCAAAGGGAAACGCTCACCTGGGCGTGCTGCGCTGCCTGGATAAGGAAGGATTTCAGGTAAAAGCTATCGCCGGCACCAGCGCTGGCGGGGCGTATGGTTCCCTTTACGCGGCAGGGTATAAACCGGATGAAATCATTGAGCGGTTGTCAACGGTTGACCAGTCGAAGCTCTTTGGACGCCAGGCGCAGGACGGTCCCTCTCTGTTGGGCTTTGCTGGCATCAGCCGCGTGTTGTACGATTTTTTAGGCGAGCGCACGTTTGACCAGATGGCTATTCCCTTCGTGGTTACGGCGGTGGACGTGCGCAGCGGGCGCGAAGTGATTTTGGAAACCGGCAGAGTAATGGATGCGCTGTTGGCGACGATGGCGATGCCAGGTATTTTCCCTCCGCGTGAATGGGATGGGGCGTTGTTGGTGGACGGTGGTGTGTTGAATAACGTCCCCGTCGTGCCGGCACGACGCCTGCGCCCAGATTTACCGGTCGTGGCGGTGGTGCTTTCCGAGCCAATTGAAGAGGGGTTTCAGGTGCAATCACCGTTGACGCGCTTTGAGCAGAATCCGCTGTTGCAGCCGCTGGTGCGCATGCGCGTGGCGCAGGCGTTTAACGTGTTCATCGAGGCGATTATGATCAGCAGTACCGCCATGACGGATTATCGTTTGAAGGTGGATAAGCCGGAAGTCATTATCCGTCCGAACGTGGCGCACGTGCACGCCCTGGACACGGCGGACATCCCCGACCTGGCGCGGCGCGGTGAGGAGGCAGCCTGGGCAGCCATGCCCGCTCTGCACGAAGCCGTAAGCCCGTTGAGCCGGCTGCGCACGCGTTTGCGCAACCGACGCCGGAAGTGAAGTGCCTCTTTATCGTTTTTAATAAGGGATAGGATGGGTGAGTCGTATACCCGGCAGTGAAAGAAGGTAGGGTATTAATGGAAACAGTTGAAATAAAAAGCTGGACGCTGCACACCAGCCTACCGCCGGGCGAAGGTCAATTTCCGGCGCTCATTTTGTTGCACGGTTGGACGGGAGACGAGACCTCGATGTGGGTGTTCAGTAAACGTTTGCAAACCCGTTACGCCGTGTTTGCCCCGCGCGGCATCTACGCCGCCCCACGCGGTGGTTTTGGCTGGCACAATCACCAAAGCGGCAAGTTTCCCCAGGTGGTGGACTTCCAGCCAGCCAGCGATGCCGTTTTCGCTTTGCTGGACGATTTGGCTGTCCATTACCCCCAGGTGGATTTCACCCAGCCGTCCTGGATGGGTTTCAGCCAGGGAGGCGGGCTTCTTTACACATTAGCCATGCAGCATCCGCAGAGGGTAAAATTTATGGCAGGGCTGGCTAGTTTTTTGCCCAACGGAGCGTTACCCCTGGTGAAGCAGAGACCCCTGGCGGGAAAATCTGTTTTTGTGGCGCACGGCAGGCAGGATGAGCTTGTGCCGGTTGCCCGCGCCCGCCAGTCTGTGCAATTGTTGCAAGAAGCCGGCGCGCAGGTGTACTATTGCGAGGACGACACAGGGCATAACGTAAGCCTGCACTGTATGCGGCAAATGGAAATCTACTGGGGTGTGCGAGCGCAGCCTGAATTACAACAAGGAGAAGACGACGATGAATGATTATTTTGGAAGCAAAGACGTATTGAGAACGACGCAGGGTGATTATGGCATTTACCGCTTAGAGAAGCTGCAACGCGACGGGCTGACCGACCTCAACCGCCTGCCGTTTTCTATCCGCGTGCTGCTGGAAGCGGTACTGCGCCAATGTAACGAGAAGGAAATTCGGCGCCAGGACGTGCTGAACCTGGCGAGCTGGCAACCGCAGGCAGAACGGGTTTCCACGCCCTTTGTGCCTGGTCGAGTGGTGATGCAAGACCTCACCGGTGTTCCGGCGGTGGTAGATTTGGCGGCGATGCGCTCTGCGGTTGCGCGCATGGGCGGCGACCCGCGCAAGATCAATCCCCTCATCCCGGTGGATATGGTGATAGACCATTCTTTGCATGTGGATTTTTTCGGCGCACCGGACGCAATCCAGCGCAACGCCGAATTGGAATTTCAACGTAACCGCGAACGTTACGAATTTCTACACTGGGGGCAGAAGGCGTTTGCAAATTTCCGCGTTGTCCCACCCGCCACGGGCATCATCCACCAGGTGAATCTGGAATACCTGGGACAGGTGGTGTTGCGCGGCAAGGTCAACGGAGAAAGGCTGGCTTTCCCAGACACGCTGGTAGGCACAGATTCTCACACAACCATGATCAACGCGCTGGGCATCCTCGGCTGGGGCGTGGGCGGTATAGAAGCAGAAGCTGCCATGCTGGGGCAGCCACTGGATATGCTCATCCCGGACGTGATTGGGTTTAAGGTGTATGGCGAGCTGGGCGAGGGGGTTAGCGCCACCGACCTGGTCTTGACGATAACACAAATGCTGCGTAAGAAGGGCGTGGTGGGAAAATTTGTCGAGTTTTACGGAGAGGGTTTGGAGCAGATGTCTTTGCCCGACCGCGCCACCATCAGCAACATGGCGCCGGAATACGGGGCAACGATTGGTTTCTTCCCCGTGGACGATGAGACGTTGCATTATTTACGGTTGAGCGGCAGGGCGGAAGAACTGGTGCAACTGGTGGAACGCTATTGCAAAGAGCAGGCGCTCTTCCGCACGGCAAACAGCGCCGCGCCGCAGTTTAGCGACACGCTGGAACTGGATTTGAGCAGCGTCGAACCCAGCCTGGCAGGTCCCAAACGCCCGCAGGACCGCATAGCGCTGAAGGAAGCGAAGAAGTCTTTTTTGTCGGCTTTAAAAGCGCCCTTGAAGGAGCGCGGCTATGCGTTGAGTGACGAAGCGATGAGGCGCAAAGGTGTGTATGGCACGAACGGTGGCAGCCTGGAGTTGGGACATGGGGCGGTGGTGTTGGCGGCGATCACCTCTTGCACGAATACGTCCAACCCGGCGGTGATGATTCAAGCCGGCTTGTTAGCCAAGAAAGCCGTACAGCGCGGTTTAAAAACCAAGCCTTTCGTCAAAACCAGTCTTGCACCAGGCTCGCGCGTGGTGAGTGAATATTTACAGCACGCCGGGCTGTTGGAGCCTTTGGCAGCGCTGGGCTTTGACGTGGTCGGTTATGGCTGTACGACCTGTATCGGCAATTCCGGACCCCTGCCGGGCGAGGTAGTGAAAGCCATCACGGAGGCGGATTTGGTAGCTGCGGCGGTGCTTTCCGGCAACCGCAACTTCGAGGGGCGCGTACACCCTTACGTGCGCGCCAATTACCTGGCGTCACCGGCGCTGGTGGTGGCTTACGCGATTGCCGGACGCATAGACCTGGACTTAACCGCTGAACCTCTGGGTGTGGATGCCAATGGGCAGGCGGTGTTCTTGCGGGACGTTTTCCCGACGAACAAGGAGGTGCAAGAGGCGCTGGCGGAGAGTTTGCACGCCGGGATGTTTCGGGAACAATACGCCAACGTGTTTCGCGGCAGCGAGGCGTGGAATACCATCCACAGCCGCGGCGGGGACGTGTACGAGTGGGACGCGGCTTCGACCTACATTCAGGAGCCGCCATTTTTCCTCGACCTGCCCACGCAACCGGCGACCATACAAGGGATTCAGGCGGCGCGCATTCTGGCGTACCTGGGCGATTCAATCACTACCGATCACATCTCCCCCGCCGGTTCCATTGCGGCAGAAAGCGCGGCGGGTAAATATTTACGCCAGCAGGGTGTGGATGTGCGTGACTTTAACTCTTACGGAGCGCGCCGGGGCAACGACCGCGTTTTGGTGCGCGGCACGTTTGGCAACATCCGCCTGAAGAACCGCCTCGTGCCCGGCGTGGAAGGCAGTTTTACGGTGCACATGCCGGATAACGTGCAGATGACGATTTACGACGCAGCGATGAAATATAAAGAAGAAGGCGTTGCGTTGCTTATTCTCGCCGGGAAGGAATACGGCAGCGGCTCCAGCCGCGACTGGGCAGCCAAGGGGACTTTCTTGCTGGGGGTGAGAGCGGTCATCGCCGAGTCTTACGAGCGCATCCACCGCTCGAACCTGGTGGGGATGGGTGTGCTGCCGTTGCAATTTTGCCCGGGGGAGAGCGCAGAAACGCTGGGCTTGCGCGGCGATGAGACTTACGATGTAAGCGGAGTGCAGGATGGGATGACGGCGCGCAGCCTGGTAACCGTGGAAGCGCACAGACCAAGTGGAAAGAAAGTAACTTTCCAGGCGGTCTGCCGGCTGGATACGGCAGTTGAAGTGGAGTATTACCGCAACGGCGGGATTTTGCACAGCGTGTTGCGCAACATGGCGGCTGGTTGATCAAAATTGGAGGGAAAGAGATGAATTTCAAGGCTCTGGTGATCGGTTATGGAAACACGCTGCGCAGCGACGACGGTTTTGGGTGTTATACCGCTGAGGAACTGGAACGGCGCGGCGGACTGGGCGGGGTGGAGATTCTCGTCTTGCAGCAGTTGACCCCCGAATTGGCGGATGCTTTGCAGGATTTTGACTTGGCTGTGTTTGTGGATGCGGATTTTGGCGCCGGCGCTGGTGAGATCGTGCGCCAACGCGTGGAAGCGCAGGGTACCTCATCCAGCGCCCTATCTCATCACCTGACCCCGGCGGCGTTGCTCGCCATGTGCGAGGCGCTGTATGGCAGAGCGCCGACGGGATATCTGTTTTCTGTTGGGGCGGGGAGTTTTGAAATGGGCGAAAGCCTTTCGCCAGCGGTGCAGGCGGCGCTGCTGCCTGTGGTGGAGGAAATTGAAGCGCTCGTGTTATCTAAAGTTCAAGGAGGGAAGGTGTGATATGACAAAAGCTCAAAATCATCGTGAACGGATGCAAGCCTGTCTTTCGGGCAGCGCAGTGGACCGCCCACCGGTGGCGTTATGGCGGCATTTCCCGGTGGACGACCAAACGCCGCAGGGTCTGGCGGCGGCGACGGTTAATTTTCAACGCAATTACGATTTCGATTTCGTCAAGGTTACGCCTTCCTCGTCGTTTTGTTTGCAAGATTGGGGTGTGAGGGACGAGTGGCGCGGCTCAACGGAAGGAGTGCGCGAATACACGCAACGTCTCATCCACCAGCCGGAAGACTGGAAAAAGCTAAAAGCGCTGGACGTGCAAAAAGGCTGGCTAGGCGCTCAACTGGAATGTCTGCGCCTGATCACCGGCGAACTCGGCGCGGATACGCCCGTCATCCAAACGATCTTCAATCCGCTATCGCAGGCGAAGAACCTGGCGGGCGGCAGCCGTTTGCTGGCACATCTGCGCCGCTATCCCGAGGCGCTGCGCGCCGGTTTGCAGGTCATCACCGAGACGACGCAACGCTTCATTGAGGCAGCCAGCAAGACGGGTATTGCGGGCGTGTTTTACGCCGTCCAGCACGCCCAATATGGTTTGCTCTCTGAGGCAGAATACCAGGTATTTGGCGTAAGCTACGATTTACAAGTGTTGGAGGCGGCAGCCGGATTGTGGCTGAACGTGCTGCACCTGCACGGAGACGAGGTCATGTTCCCCCTCTTCCTGGATTATCCCTGCCAGGTAGTGAACTGGCACGACCAGGAAACAACACCCTCTTTGGCGGAGGCGCAACGCCAGTATAAAGGCGTGGTGTGCGGCGGTTTGAAACAATGGAAGACGATGGTGCTGGGTACGCCGCAAGAGGTGGAACGGGAAGCGCGAGCCGCCCTGAAAGAGACGGGTGGAAAACGTTTTGTGCTGGGCACGGGCTGTGTGACGCCAATCACCGCCCCGCACGGGAATTTGCTGGCGGCGCGGCGCAGCGTGGAGAGAGGCGCGTGAGGGTGATCCGCGGGGCAGCGCGCGGCATGAAGCTGCAATCCGTGCCCGGGGAAGGCACGCGTCCGATCACCGACCGGGTCAAGGAGGCGCTCTTCAATATCCTGGGGGCGGACGTGCTGGGCGCCAGCTTTCTGGATCTGTTCGCCGGGACGGGCAGCGTGGGCATCGAGGCGCTCAGCAACGGGGCGGCATGGGTGCGCTTTGTGGACCTGAACCGGGCTGCGGTGCGAGTGATCCGCTCCAACCTGGAACACACGAACCTGGCGCAGGGGGCGGAGGTGCTCAACCGCAACGCCCTGGCGATGCTGGAAGGCAGGGCGGAACGCGCTTTCGATTACGTGTACATCGCCCCGCCGCAGTATCACGACATTTGGGAGCGCGCCTTGCAGCGCCTGGACGAGAACCCAGGCTGGCTGACGCAGGACGCCTGGGTGATTGTGCAGATTGACCCCAAGGAGTACAAACCGCAAACCTTAAATAACTTAAAAGAGCTCGATATTCGGCGATACGGTGACACGATTCTGGTGTTCTATCAATTAACAGCAGTGAAATAACTGCACGTTAAGCCTCCGTATTATTTATTTTATTTTTGGTTGGGTCTGCAGGCTGGGGTGCCACCAGTTCTGCAAACCTGCCTGCAGGTGGCTGGCGCCAGGATAGCCCCGACCAGCGCTCGCGTCTATAACCGTTAGCCGAGCTTTTCGTAATTCCACTTTTTTCGCTAATCAAGGTGCGCAGAGTCCCTCCGTGATCTCCGTATGTGTTATTCATTTTTCACGCGGAGAGGCATATATCGCGGAGGTATCTCCTTTATATTTCTCATAATTTCCGCGCCCTCCGCGCCTGTGCGTGCGTTTCTCATCATTCACGCGGAGAGGGGGAAACTACGGAGGATCCTCCCATAAGATTCTCATAATATCCGCGCTCTCCGCGCCTGTGCGTGGTTGATCCTGGTTCACGCGGAGAGGCGGAAATCGCGGAGGATCCTCCCATAAGATTCTCATAATATCCGCGCTCTCCGCGCCTCCGCGTGCGTTTCTCATCATTCACGCGGAGACGCAGATATCGCGGAGGATTCTCGCTTATTTTTCTCATATATTCCGCGCTCTCCGCGCCTCCGCGTGCATTACTCATCATTCACGCGGAGACGCAGATATCGCGGAGGATCCTCCCATAAGATTCTCATAATATCCGCGCTCTCCGCGCCTCCGCGTGCGTTTCTCATCATTCACGCGGAGACGCAGATATCGCGGAGGATTCTCGCTTATTTTTCTCATATATTCCGCGCTCTCCGCGCCTCCGCGTGCATTACTCATCATTCACGCGGAGACGCAGATATCGCGGAGGATCCTCCCATAAGATTCTCATAATATC
>CAZGDA010000051.1:0-15004 GCA_964524425.1 uncultured Anaerolineaceae bacterium
CTATTCGTGAAGGCGGCTTGACGGTCGGTGCAGGCGTCATCACTAAGATTTTGGACTGATTGATATGGCAGCAGTCGGTTGTATTCCCGCTGAAGGGGCACAACCGACTGCTGAACAGGTTGAGGATAGGTGAAGTATGGCAAAGCAAAAAGACGTGCGCCCGGTGATTACCCTGGCGTGCAACGATTGTAAAGAACGCAACTATACGACAGAAAAGAATCGCCGCAACGACCCGGGCAGAATGGAATTGAAAAAATATTGCCCGCGTTGCCGCAAGCATACTGCCCATCGCGAGACGAAATAGGCTGGGCAGCCATTTAGGCGAGTAGCTCAATTTGGCAGAGCACCGATCTCCAAAATCGGGGGTTGCGGGTTCAAGTCCTGCCTCGCCTGCCTTGATATAATTTGCGCTGAAGCAGGAGAAGCATTGACCATGACGAAGGACAAAGAGAATAAAAAAGAAATTGTGGTAAAAGAGCCAAACGCCGTGCAACGCTATTTTCGCGAGACGATCGCCGAATTGCGTAAAGTCAGCTGGCCAACGCGCCAGGAGGCGACGTATTTGACAACCGTAGTAATCGTGGTCGTGGCTGCAATGAGCACTTTCCTGGCGCTCTTCGATATTGTCTTTGCGCGCTTCTTTGGATTGATTTTAGGCGCGGAATAGGTGCTGCAAGGTTGATGCAGAAAACCGGAAAAAAGAGACCGGGGGACAGGAAATATGATGGATCAGGATTTGCGCGAACCTGAAGAAAATAAAGGCTTGGGAAACGTTAGCGAGGATATTGAAAACCTCGATATTCAGATTCCAGATTTCAAGAGCATCACTGAAAAAGGCGAAGATTCGGAAGAACTCGCCGAAGACGGGCGCGCCTGGTACGTAGTTCATTGTTACTCTGGATATGAGAATAAAGTGCGTTACAATCTAGAACAGCGCATTGATACAATGGGGATGAAGGATAAAATCTTTGACGTGGTCGTCCCGACCGAAGAAGAAATTGAGGTAAAAGAAGGCAAGCGCCGCACCTTAGAACGCCGCGTTTTCCCCGGCTACATCCTCGTCAACATGATCATGTCAGAAGAATCCTGGTACGTTGTGCGGAATACCCCCGGCGTAACTGGTTTTGTGGGGATGGGTAACCAGCCCACTCCTCTGCGCCCGGAAGAAGTGTCTCAAATTATTAAACGCATGGAAGCGGAGGCGCCACGCATCAAGGTTTCCTTTAAGATGGGTGAGCGCGTGCGCATTATTGACGGTCCGTTCAACGACTTTCGCGGCACCGTGTCGGAAATTGACGTCGAACGGGCGCGCGTGCGTGTTATGGTTAGTATGTTCGGACGGGAAACTCCCGTCGAACTGGATTTCTTGCAAGTTGAGAAGATTTAAGCCAGGTGGGAGGGTACTTGCACCCGTTATCACCACGAAGGAGGAAATGTGGCAAAGAAATTAAAAGCAGTAGTCCGTTTGCAGATTGAGGCTGGGAAAGCCAACCCTGCACCTCCCATTGGTCCGGCGCTGGCTGGACATGGGATCAACTTGATGGCGTTTTGTAAAGAGTACAACGCCCGCACCCAAAATCGCATGGGGGAGATCCTCCCGGCGGAAATAACCATTTTTTCCGATGGATCGTTCACGTTTGTGCTCAAAAGCCCCCCGGCGTCTTCCCTTTTGAAGAAAGCCGCTGGTGTGGGAAAAGGGTCTGCTTCTGCTAAGCGAGAGAAAGTAGGGAAGGTAACCCGCAAACAGGTGCGCGAGATCGCCGAGATCAAAATGAAGGACTTGAACGCCATTGACGTTGAAGGCGCCATGCGCCAGATTGAAGGCACCGCCCGAAACATGGGTCTGGTGGTTGAAGATTAATCGAGATTGGTTCATCAAGTGGGAGGGCAGCCACGCCCGCTAAAACCACGGAGGAGTACACATGCCAAAACACGGAAAGAAATATATAGAGGCGCTAAATAAAATTGACCGCGATCATTCCTATACGCCGCAGGAAGCCGTTGATTTAGTGAAACAGACTTCCACGACGAAGTTTGACGCCACGGTCGAAGCGCATTTACGGTTAGGAGTGGACGTGCGCCACGCCGAACAGCAGGTTCGCGACGTGGTTGTGCTGCCGCACGGCATTGGAAAAGTTGTGCGCGTAGCAGTGTTTAGCCAGGGAGAAGGCGCCGCAGCGGCGCGTAAAGCCGGCGCAGACTTTGTGATTGACGACGATGAAGGCATCAAGAAAATCCAAGGCGGTTGGACAGATTTCGACATCGCCATTGCGACGCCAGAAATGATGGGAAAAGTCGGCAGCCTGGGACGTATCCTCGGTCCGCGCGGCTTGATGCCAAACCCGAAAGCTGGCACGGTTGTGCAGGAAGCCGACCTGGGGCGCGCCATTCAAGAAGCAAAAGCCGGTCGCGTTGAATTTCGTACAGACAAGACCGCCAACCTGCACGTGCCCATCGGCAAAGTGTCGTTTGGGGAAAAGCAGTTGTTTGAAAACATGGCGGCACTCATGGAAGCCGTGCGCAAGGCGCGTCCAGCGGCTGCGAAAGGCAATTACATTCGCCGCGTTACGTTAGCCACCACGATGGGTCCTGGCGTGCGGGTTGACCCGACCCTGGCTCAATCTATGGAGGTAAGCGAATAAGCAAGCCTTGAAATGAGGAACATCACCAGAGACGACAGGCGGCGCTGCCTTCGCGGCAGCCCTTAATCTCCTGTTCAGGTGAGGACGCAGAAGAAAAAAAGCCGCAGGCGCACCGCGAAAACCGGTGAGAACGCCGGCGTTTGAACAAACTGTTAGTCTTTGCCTGTTCGTCTCTGGACGTGGCAAAGACTATTTGTTTAATACGAGTCGAAAATTTTTGAAATAGGAGGTGATTCAGATTGGCAATTTCAAAAGAACGCAAAAATGAACTTATTGCGCAATATCAGGAATGGTTAAAGCGCAGCCAGGCTGCCTTCGTGGCAGAATATACCGGATTGACGGTGAAAAACCTGGACGATTTACGCCGCACCGTGCGCGAAAAAGGCGGAGAGTTCCACGTTGCAAAGAACACGCTCATGCGTATGGCGTGCAAAGAAGCGGGTCTTTCCGTGCCGGATACCTACTTTGAAGGCAGCACCGCGATTGGCTTTGCTTTTGAGGACGTGCCCGGTTTGGCAAAGACACTGACGGAGTTTTCACGCACGTCAGAAAAACTGAAAGTCAAAGGCGGTTTCATGGGCGCACACGCCCTTTCAGCCGGAGACGTAAAGGCGCTAGCCGATTTACCGCCGTTGCCGGTTGTGCGCGCCCAGTTGATCGGCACCCTTCAGGCGCCAGCCAGCAAACTGGCGCGTCTGTTGGCAGAACCCGGTCGTCAGGTGGCAGCTGTCTTACAGGCGCACGCCACAGAAGAGTCGCCGGCATAATGTTTATAAATAATGAGATGAAATCATATCGTAAGGAGTGTTTAAAATGGCAGATTTAGATAAAATTGTAGAAGAATTGAGCGCATTGACGGTTCTGGAAGCCGCCGAACTGGCGAAGAAACTGGAAGAAAAATGGGGCGTCTCCGCCGCCGCACCCGTAGCTATGGCAGCCATGCCTGTGGCTGGCGCCGCCGCCGCGGCTGCTGAACCTGTGGAGGAAAAGACTGAATTTGACGTTATCATCAAGGACGCCGGTCCCAAGAAGATTGAAGTCATCAAGGTCATCCGCCAGTTGACCAGCCTGGGTCTGAAAGACGCCAAGGACATGTCTGAAACCGCTGACGCCAAACTGCTCGAAGCTGTATCCAAGGAAGCGGCGAACGACGCCAAATCCAAGTTGGAAGCCGCTGGCGCCGTTGTTCAGGTCGTCTAAATTCGATGAGTTTTATTGCTTCTCCCTCCCCCACCACGGGGGAGGGAGTTTTAAATCAAAGAGATTACCTCTGGCTGCACCTGCGCGAACTGCCTTATTTTCGGGCGATGCTGCGGGCAGTGGAGGCTCGGTTTTACGCAGACATTTCCCTGCCTGCCCCAACCCTCGACCTGGGCTGCGGAGACGGGCATTTTGCATCCCTGGCTTTTTATCGCCGCCTGGAGGTGGGAGTAGACCCCTGGAGCGGTCCGCTGCGTCAGGCAGCCGAACGCGGTGTATATCAGCTTGCCTTGCGCGGCTATGGTGACGCCCTGCCCTTTGCAGACGCGTGCTTTGCCAGCGCGGTGAGCAATTCCGTGCTCGAACACATCCCGGACCTCGACCCGGTGCTGGCAGAAATGGGACGCGTCTTGCGCCCGGGGGCTGTGTTTGTGTTTTGCGTTCCCAACCAGCACTTTTTGGAGCATCTTTCCATTGCCCAGGGATTGGATCGTTTGGGGCTGCGCAGCCTGGCGCAGGCTTATCGCTCCTTTTTTAACCGCATCTCGCGCCACCACCATTGTGATTCGCCGGAAACGTGGCAGCAAAGGCTGGATAAAGCCGGATTCGAGGTGCTGAAGTGGTGGCATTATTTTTCGCCACAGGCGCTGCATGTTTTTGAGTGGGGACACTACCTCGGTGCGGCGTGCTTACTGCCGCACTTCCTGTTGCGGCGCTGGATTATCGCTCCATACCGCTGGAATTTGCTGCCCACGCTGCGTTTCGTGCAGCGTTTTTACGAAGAAGAACCAGTTAACCCCGACGGGGTTTATTCTTTTTACATCACTCGCCGCCGCTGAAACCAACTCTTTTCCCGCATTTTTTACGCGATCTTTAGCTCCCCTTCACTTTTCGTTTACTGACGATTAAAGGCTTTGCCAGTATGCTTAATGCAGTCATTCGATTCTCGGATGAAGGGAGTCTTCGGGTTTTAAGGACGGAACTATGCTCGTCTCAGTTGCACAGGCGCAAATGTTTTTCCTGGCATTGGTGCGCATCCTGGCAATGATTATCGAAATGCCTATGCTGGGTGGGAATAGCATCCCCATGCAGGTGCGCGTGGGGGTGGGCATTGTGCTGACGCTGGTGATGCTGCCCTGGCAGCCCTTGCCGCCGGATGCAGCCACAATCCCAGTTTTGGAGATGGGCTTAGCCGTGGCTCGGGAAATGTTCATCGGCTTGCTGGTCGGTTTTGCCGCCACGTTGACTTTTGGGGCGGTGCAAGTGGCAGCCAATTTCATGGGTTTGAACACGGGCTTTGCGGCGGGGCAGGTGCTCAACCCCACTTTTGGCAGCAGCGGTGCGGCATACGATAGTATGTACCTGATCATCTGTACGCTGCTCTTCCTCGCCCTGGACGGGCACCTTTTATTTATCAAAGCTATGGCACTTTCCTTTCAAATTGCGCCGTTAAATAACCCCATGCCAGCGCTTTCTGCCGAGGCAATTCTGCGCTTTTTTGCCTACATGATTCTCAGCGGGGTGCAGCTGGCTTTTCCCGTCATCGCCGCGGTGGTGATGACGGACGTGGCGGCTGGTCTGCTGGCACGCGTGGCACCACAGATGCAAGTGTTCTTTCTCGTCATTAACATCAAGATTTTATTAAGCCTGATCGCAATCGTGCTCGCCTTTGCAATCACCTTGCCGTGGATGCGGGAGATGTTTCAGGAAGTTGGTCCACGCGGGCTTATGTTATTAAAAGGGCAATGACATGGCGTCTGAAGACAGGACTGAGGAGCCGACTGGCAAGCGTGTCTCGGAGGCGCGTGATAAAGGGCAGGTGGCAAAAAGCGAAGAGCTGCACGCTGCCCTGGCTTTGTTAATTGGAGGGATGTTACTGAGCGGTCCGGGCGCGATCTTGTTGCAGAAAATGTCCGAGATGCTGGTGGATTCGCTTACACATTTGCCAACCTCCACACCCAGCGACGTGTGGCTCTTGAACCTGATTGTCTCGGACCTGTTGCTGATTGCACCTTACGCCGCCCTGATCATCGTCGGGTTGATGATCACGGGGGTAGCCATCACCGTGCTGCAAACCGGTTTTTTATGGGCGCGCGACAGATTAAAGTTTGATTTCTCGCGCGTCAACCCACTGAACGGGATCAAACGTCTGTTTTCTCCCAACGGATTGGTAGAAGTGGTGCGGGCGTTGCTGAAGCTGGTCATCGTTGGCTGGGTGGCTTACGCCTTTTTGCGCGATCACGTCAAGGATTTGCTCGGTTTTGGACAAATCCCGCTTTTCAGCGGACTAAGCCACTGGACGGGACTGATCTTCGACCTCATCTTCCGCGTGGCTATGACGTATATGCTTCTGGCGATAGCCGATTTTGGCTATCAACACTGGCAAAACCGAAGGTCGCTGAAGATGACCAAAGAAGAAGTGAAAGAAGAAATGAAGCAGACCGAAGGCAACCCACAGATCAAAGCCGCCATCCGCGGCAAGCAGCGCCGCCTGGCGATGATGCGCATGATGAAACACGTGCCCAGGGCAGACGTGGTCATCACCAACCCCACGCACCTGGCTGTGGCAGTGCAATATAACCCGGACAAGATGCGCGCCCCGGTGGTGCTGGCAAAAGGCGCATACCGGATTGCGGAACGCATTGTGGAGATCGCCAAAGAAAACGACGTGCCTGTGGTCCAAAATATTCCCCTGGCGCGAGCGTTGTATAATAATGTGGAAATAGAGCAAGAGATCCCGCCAGAATTGTACGTGGCTATGGCAGAAGTTTTGGCTTACGTGTATCGGCTGAAGGATAAGGTGTTATGACGGCGGCAAACCCTTCCCGCACGGCAGGCTTTGACCTGCGCATGCTGTTACGCTCAAACGAGATAATCATCGCTGGCGCGCTGGTTGTCATCGTGGCGATGATGGTTGTGCCGCTGCCAGCCTTCATGCTGGATTTTCTGCTGGTTTTGAATATCGGCATCTCGTTTGGTTTGATTCTGCTGAGTATTTACATTGAACAACCGGCAAAGTTTTCCGTCTTTCCCACGCTGTTGTTGATCATCACCTTGTTCCGCCTGGGGTTGAACATTTCTACCAGCCGTCTCATTCTGCTCACCGGTGACCCCGGCGGGGTGGTGAATACATTCGGGAACATCGTCGTCGGTGGCAACTATGTGGTGGGCGTGGTCGTCTTCATTATGTTGATGATCATCCAATTCATGGTCATCAACAGCGGCTCGGCGCGCGTTGCTGAGGTGGCGGCTCGCTTTACGTTGGACGCCATGCCCGGAAAACAAATGTCCATTGATGCAGACCTGAACGCCGGTATAATTGATGAGAAAGAAGCCCTACGCCGCCGCAAAGAAATTCAACGCGAGGCGGATTTCTATGGGGCAATGGACGGTGGTATCAAGTTTGTGCGCGGCGATACGACCGCTTCGATCATTGTGATGTTGGTCAACATCGCTGGTGGCATTGTCAGCGGCATTTTATTGCGCGGTATGGACGCCATGCAGGCGGTTCAGGCGTACACCTTGATCACGGTCGGCGCCGGGCTGGCTGTGCAGGTGCCAGCTCTGCTCGTCTCGGCTGCGGCTGGTCTCATCGTTACGCGCACTTCCGAACAGGAAGGCTTTGGCAAAGCCCTGACGAATCAATTGAGCAATTTCAACGCCCTGGCGTTAGGCTCGGTGGTGATTATCGCTATGGCGCTCATCCCCGGCGCGCCGGTACTCCCGTTTCTGGTTGTGGGCGGTTTGCTCGCCGGCGGCGCTTACATGCTGTGGCGCGAGACGCAGAAACCGGCTGTTCCTGAAGAAATGGAAGCCGCACCGCCGCCGATGCTGCGCGAGCCGGAATCTCCCCAGGCGATGCTGGAGATGTTGGTAGTGGACCCCCTGGAACTGGAAGTCGGCTACGGATTAATCCCCCTCATAGACGAGGAACGCCCCGATAACCTCTTGCGGCGCATCACTGGCATTCGCCGTCAGATCATGCAGGAACTGGGGCTGGTGCTGCCGGTGGTGCGCGTGCGCGATAACCTGCGCCTGCCGCCCCAGGCGTATCGCATCAAGGTGCGTGGCGAGGAAGTGGGGCGCGGCGAGTTGATGCTCGACCGCTTGTTGGCGATTCCCAGCGGTGAGTCGGAAGCCAAGATTCAAGGCATCCCAACTACAGAACCGGCGTTTGGTTTACCGGCTCTGTGGATTATGGAATCAGACAAGGGGCGCGCCGAACTGAGCGGTTACACGGTTGTCAACCCCTTATCCGTGCTCAGCACGCACGTTACCGAAGTGGTGCGCGCTTACGCTCCCGATCTGCTCAGCCGCCAGATGGTGAAGGAAATGATTCAAGAAGTGGAACTTAAATCTCCCGCCACGCTGGAGGGCTTGATTCCAGAGTTGTTGACGCTTTCGGATATTCAGGCGGTGTTGCGCAATATGCTGGATGAGAAAGTCTCCATCCGTGATATGGTTGGGATATTGGAAGTTCTGGCGAACAACGCCCGCATAACCCGCGACGCCAACATACTCGCCGAGGCGGTGCGCCAATCTATGGCGCGTTCCATTTCAAACCAGTACCGCGACGAAGAAGGGTATCTGCACGTCTTCACCCTGGCGCCGCAACTGGAAACACAATTGCGCGACGCCCTCGTTCACAAAGAAGGCAGCCTGGGCTTTCAGATTGACGCTGCCTTTGCCCAGGCAATTTTAACCCGCATTGGGGAGCAGATGGAGCGGCTTGCTGAATCCGGGTATTTGCCGATTATGCTCGTGCCGCGCGAGTTACGTCTGGCTCTGCGCAAGTTGGTGCGTCAGGCGCTGCCCAATTTAATTGTGCTGGCGTTTTCTGAGGTCAGCGCTGGCACGCGCGTTCAGGCGCACGGGATGGTAGATATAACATGAAAAAACAAACGTTTCGGGCGAAATCAATGGCTGAGGCTGTCGAAGTGGTCAGAAAGGAAATGGGCACGGACGCAATTATCATATCCGTGCGCCAGGTGCCTTTAGGTCCCGTTTGGAAGGTGTGGCAATCCCCCGGAGTGGAAGTGATTGCAGTGGCAAAGGGAGGACAGAACAAGGCAGCCAGGCAAGACAGTTCCCCAGGGAAAAAGGACGCTGACCCTGCGCCAGCATTGACGCCACAAGCGGCAGCAGACACGTCGGAAAAAGAGCCAGAGCCGGCGCCGCCCGTCAAGAATCTTGCCGCTGCGGACAAAAAAGCCGTGAACATGCAAGCCTTTCAAGCCGCGTTGCGGCGTTCGGGCGCCGCCCAGCCCGCTGAAGAAGCGCAGGGAAAAGCCGCTGCCACCCAGCAGACGCAGGCGCAGCCAGCCGCGCCGCAAAAGACGGTTCAATCGCAAGCCGCATTGGAACAAACCAGTGTGATAAGCCTGGCGCAGGCTCTGCAAGAGGCTGCCCCGTCTGCGCCAAAAGAGGACGAAGGCGCAAGCCAAAAAAGCGCGGCGCAGATGGAGGCGGAGCAGGCAGCCGCTAAAAACGCGGCGAAACTCATCTCACAATTGCTTGCCGGGGACGCGCAAAAAGCCACCGCGCAAAAAAGCAGCGCGGGGACGAAAAAGCCCGCCGCAGCAGATGTCCCTCTGAATTTAAATTCGCCCAAGCCGAAACTAGCCATCGAAGAACTTGCCGCAGCCCTGACTTCACCGCGTAAGACCGAAACAGGCGCCAGGGAGAAACAAAAACAACCCATTTCGTTGCCGGCTGTGCCTCCGGCGCCCAAATATGCGACAACAGGTAACGGCACGGAGACGAAACCGCCGACGCAGGAGGAAACGGCACGCCTGCCGGACGTGGCTGAACCTGGCGCGGGAGAGGGAAAGGACCTGGCAGCCCAGAAGCCCAGCCATGCCGAGGCAAAGCCCGGCGCGGCTGTACGTCCAAAGCCAAGGCTGCGCGCTCACATCCCGCAACGCGTTGTAGAAGAAGCCAGTCTCGCCAAGCCGACGTTCGCCATGCCGCAAACGCTGGCAATTGCCCGCGCGCAGTTGTTGAGTCAGGGGGTGGACGTGCAGCTGGCGGATAAGGTCGCCCGCGCCTGTGTGGATACGCTCAGCCCGCAGACGTTAGCCTCTCCCAGCGCGGTGGAGGAATATTTGCAACGCCAAATGGAAGGTCATTTGCGCAGCCTCAGCGCGGCGCAGTTGGGCGCGCCGCGCCTGGTGTGTGTGATTGGACCCAGCGGAGCCGGCAAAACCAGCCTGACAGCCAAACTGGCAGCCCAGGCTTTGCAGCGCGGTGGACAGGCGGTGGTGTGGATCAGCGCCGACACGGTGCGCACCGGCGCGATCGCCGAAGCGCGTGTTTTCGCCGATTTGTTAGGGATTCACCTGCACCTGGTGTACACTCCCGAAGAACTGGCGCAGGTGGTGGATGAGGAAGGCAAGCAGGCGCAGATTTTTGTGGATACGCCGGCGTGTAATCCTTATTCTGAAGCCAGCCTGGTGGAGATGGGCGCTTTGCTGCACAGTTTGCCGCGTCGCACCACTTACCTGACCATTCCCGCCACAGCCAAGGACACAGACCTGGCGCAAATTCAGGCGGCTTACGGCATTTTTAAAATGGACGGATTGGTGATCACGAAAATGGACGAAACCCGCTCCCTGGGAAGTGCTTTCAACCTTGCCTGGCGCAGCCAACTGCCCCTGGCATACTTCACCAGCGGGGCGCGTCTGCTGGAAGATTTACACCCCGCCGATGTGAGAACATTTACTGCCGCGCTGTTTGCCAAGCAGTAGATAGAGCTTGCTTGAGGAGGTAGAGGGAGAATGAATACGACCGTAAAACCAACAAACCAGGGACGTGTGCCGATTCTTTTGGTTTACGTATCCACGGTATCCCAGTTGTTCGTGCTGTTCGTGGCGCTGGTGGGCGTGTTGATTTCTCTCCTGGCTGGCAATTCGGTCTGGCGTATGGTGATTCAAGTGGCTATTGGAACCCTGGTGGTAGGAGGTTGTGTTTGGGGCATTAATAAAATTATCTCTCAGGCATTGTTAGCCGCCACACTGGAAAGAATGAAACAGGAGGCGGAGAAAGAAGCCGAAGAAGCGGCAGCCAAAGCCGCCGCAGAGGCTGAAGCCGCAGCAGCAGCCGCGGCTGCCGAGGCTGCCGAGGCGGAAGAAAACTCGGATGTCTTTGAAACGGAATTGCAGTTATAATTAGAGCATGCGGTCTGAACAAGAAGATGCGGAACTTATTGCACGATATCTTGAAACGAAAGACGCCGATTTGCGCGAGCAGGTCATTTTGCGTTACGTTCCCCTGGTGCATTATACCCTGGGAAGGCTGGGATTTTCCCAGGCAAGCACGGTGGATTACGAGGACGCCGTCAGCCAGGGTTTATTGGGCTTGATTGAGGCTTTGGAACGTTATGACCCATCATACGGAACAGTATTCAGCACTTACGCCACGCTGCGCATCCGCGGCAGAGTTTTGGACTATTTGCGCTCCCAAGACTGGTTACCGCGTACCGCACGCCAACGGGCGCGCGCCGTTCAGCAAGCCATTTCCTACCTGTGGTCGCAGCTCAATCGCGAACCCAGCGACGAGGAACTGGCGCGTTATCTTAACATCGAAATGCAGCAAGTCCAAAGCGCCCTGGTGGATTCCAGCCAGGTTATCGTTTCCCTGGACCTCATCGCCGATGCGGATGGAGGGGAGGAGGAAACCTCGCTGCACGAGGTGCTGGCAGACGAAGGACAACCCAACCCGTCCGAGGTGCTGGAAGATAAAGATTTGCAAGTCCATCTGGCAGATGCGCTCAAAAAACTGCCAGAGCGTGAGCAATTGTTATTATCGCTTTATTATTACGAGGAACTCACCCTCAAGGAGATTGGCGCGGTGTTAGGTGTGTCTGAATCACCCGTTTCCCAGTTGCACAGCCGGGCGGTGATGCACCTGCGCGCCCTCCTGGATTCCGATACGGACGCCTTTTCCAGGTTTTCCCCGGATTATTAGGCGCTGTGCCAGGGACGGTCTCGATGCTTATTAGGAGGATACTATGGTCAATCGTCTTCCATCTGACTTACTCAGTGATACGTTAAATATAGTGCAGCTTGCACGCCAGGCTGCCCTGGCGCGCGGCAACCAGGACCGGGCGGGAAAACTCTCCTCTGTGGCGGATGGGTTGCACAAGGTTGCCTCGGAAGCCACCAGCACGACGAGCACCCTCGCCAACGGGCAGCAAACCAGCACCTCCTCCAGCGCGACGTTGACCCAGGAGGGTTTTCAAACGCTGCTGGCTGCGGTGCAAAACAACACCACCCCCAGCCCACAGTCGCAGAGGAAACCTGCGGACGCTTCCGCAGCTAAAGGGATGGACACCCTGCAGTACGGTGTGAACGAGCGCAACAACCTGGTTTCGGCTATGGCTGCCGGTACGATGAGCGAGATTGAAATCGCCCGCCAATTGGGTATTACCCGCGACGAAGTGCGCGCTATTCTCTCTCTCAATCGTTTGAATACCCCAAGCTCAGGAGGACGCCCATGATCAAAGGATTTTATGCGGCTGCTTCCGCCATGGTGGCGGGGATGAAGCGCCAGAACGCGCTCTCGCATAACATTGCCAACCTGGAAACCCCAGGATTCCGCCAGATTCTGCTGGCGATGGACGATTGGTACGTTACGCCAGTGAAATCTGCCTCCGAAGCCGTTTACCCTCACCTGGACGTAAATTCCATTCGCAAGCCCGGTTACGTGGGTTTAGGCACGGAGACGTCGGAGGAGATCAACGATTTCTCTCAGGGCACACTGAAAGCCACCGGCGAAGAGCTTGACCTGGCGGTGCGCGGCACGGGCTTCTTCCGCGTGAAGACCCCGGACGGCGAGCGCTACACGCGCGACGGTCGTTTCCACAAGGATAAAAACGGCAACCTTGTAACAGTGGACGGTTACCAGGTCTTAAATACGGGTGGGCAGGCAATTACTTTGCCAGATGCACCCGTGCGCGTGGACGAGAACGGCGTGATCTATAACGCCATTAGTGGAGCCAACGTCGGTCAGATCGGCGTGGCAGCGTTTGACGACCCGCAAGCGGAACTGGTGCGCGACGGAACGAACACTTTCGTCGCCGAAGGTGGCATTACCGGAGAAAACCCCGGCGTTGTCGAGCAAGGGTACCTGGAGATGGCAAACGCTAACGTGGATAGTTTAATGACCCAGATGGTTATCGTCGGGCGCGCTTACGAAGCCGCGCAGCGCGTGGTGCAAATGCAGGACGAAACGACGGGCAAACTGATCAGCAACTTGAACCGCCCGTAAGGTATAGCTGCGAAAGGAGATTAATATGCTGCCGTCTTTTACCGATATTTTAAATATTTCGCGAACCGGAATGCAGTCTCGCCTGCAAGACCTGGATATTATCAGCAACAACCTGGCAAACGTCAACACCACCGCCTATAAAAGCAACCGCGGTAATTTTCAGGAGTTGTTCGATAACGTCGTGAGCAAGGAAAAAGGCGTCCTTCTACAATCTACCCAGAGAGATTTTAGCGAGGGGACGTACGAAGAAAGCGATAATTCTCTGCACCTGGCGATAAAAGGCGCGGGATTCTTTGCGGTTACCCTGCCAAACAACACAAAAGCTTACACCCGTGATGGTCTTTTTCAACTGGACGCCAACCGCCGCATCGTCAACGCGGACGGCTTTCCGCTGGTGTGGAGCGGGACGATCCCCGAGGGCACGGAAAAAATTGAGATAGACGAGCTGGGCAAAGTAACCGTGTTGCAAAACGGGAAGTGGACGAACGTCGGCACCATCCAGTTGAACCGCTTTCCTAATCCCAACGGCTTGACCGCCGAGGGCAACAATCTTTTCTTACAGTCGGACACATCCGGCGCGGTGCAAACCGCCGACGCCGGTAGCAATAGTTTGGGTACCATTCTGGCGCGCATGCGCGAGACTTCAAACGTGAGCTTGAGCGACGAGATGACCGACGCCATGATCACCCAGCGCGGGTTTCAACTCTCGCTGCGCACGTTCCAGCAGACGGACACCATGCTGGGATTGGCGCTTGGCTTACGCCGTTAAGTAGGCAGTAGTACAGGAGTACCACGACAGGTTCCAGGCGTGGAATAAAGTTTTGGGCTTAATCGCCGATAACTTGCATAAGAGATTTTTAGACTCGTTGATGGAATATGAAGGATCAAGAATTTTGCCAACGGAGGTGGACACAATGAAGCCGATTAATCAGATAGGACCAAACCCGGTTCAAGCGCCAGGAACCAAAGCCGCGCAGCCTGTCCTGAAGAAGTATCAAACGCAGGACGTATCCCTGGTGGGTACGCTGCTGGGAAAAGACCAGGCTTCGCTTTCCGAATCTGCCAAGATTTTAGCGAAGGCGTATCAAAACCTCAGCGAAACCCCAGAAATACGCGACGACGTAGTCAATTCCCTGCGCGATCAGATCGAATCGGGTGAGTATTCGGTGCCGTATGACAAACTTGCCGAGCGTCTGGCAAAGCGTCTATATGGCGCCAGCAAGTGAAAGGGAATAAAAATTCATGGATCCTTCATATAAAAACCGGACGGTGGCAACTCTGGAAGATGCTATGGTCAACGAGTTTCGCATTTTCCAGTCTTTGGTCGAACTTTCCCGCCAGGAACTGGACGCATTAACCAAACGGGATACAAATTCCCTGAACGTCCTGGTGGAAAAGAAAGAAATCTTATTGGAAGACCTCAACCAACTGGAAGAAGGGCGGCGTATGCTGACCGAAGATTTGGCGTATCTGGCTGGCTTGCGTAAACCGGCGCCTACTTTGGTGGACGTGCTGCCATATTTGGATAAACAGAGCGCCGAGCGCATCAAACGTATTCAGGACGGGATTGTGGCGCTGGGCGGAGAAATTCGCAACCTCAATCGCACTAACCTCGCCTTGGCAAAAACAGCGCTGGAATGGGCAGACGCCACGCAGGCGTATTTGCTCAGCCTCCACCAGCCTGAATTTGAGACTTACGAGGTGCCGGGGAAATCATCCAAGCGCAAGTCGGCTGTACGCAGCTTTGATCAATGGGTTTGAGCGCCACGGCTGACATGATTGGCTAAACGTCTGGGATCGTAAGGCAAGCGGAACGTCTGGGATCGTAAGGCAAGCGGAGCGTCTGGGATCGTAAGGCAAGCGGAGCGTCTGGGATCGTAAGGCAAGCGGAGCGT
>CAZGDA010000051.1:15104-18949 GCA_964524425.1 uncultured Anaerolineaceae bacterium
CTGGGATCGTAAGACAGACGGTGCGCAAAGGTATGAGGAGGGAAATATGTCCTCACTAATGGCTGCTTTAAACATCGCAGCACGGGCAATGGCTGCCCAGCAAAAGAATATTCAAGTCATTGAACAAAACGTTGCCAACGTAAACACGGAAGGCTATCACCGCCAGGAGTCCGTATTCAAGAATGGGATGCCTTACGGAGACCTGCGCTTCAAAGGTTCCAGCGGCGGCGGGCAGATGGGCACTGGCGTGGTCATTGAAGAGATCAAGCGCTACAGCCTCGAATTTTTCGATGGACGCTATCGTTCAGAACTGGGGGGTTACAGCGAGTGGAAAGCGCAATACCAGATTTTGAAGCAAATGGAGACCACCCTGGCAGAGACCGGCAGCGACGGTTTGACCACCAAACTGGACGACTTCTGGTCGGGATGGCAAATGCTCAACGCCGACCCCAGCAGCATGGCGCTGCGTGCGGACATGCGCGACCGCGCTTTGGCTCTGGTTGACGGGTTTAATAACCGCGCCAGCCAGCTTGAAGCGTTGCGTGAAGACCAGGATTTGACGATCCGCGCCCGCGTGGATGAGATTAATAAAATCGCCACCCAGTTGGCTGCCTTGAACGCAGAAATCCCGCGCGTGCAATCGCTGAGCAACCAACCGAACGATTTAATAGACGAGCGCGACCGCCTGTTGGACCGCTTGACGGAAATCTCTGGCGCCACGGCGAACACGCAGGAAAACGGTGAGACAATTGTATCCATCGGCGGGCACGTGCTCGTGGTGGGCACCAAGACGAACGTCCTTGAAACCTACGCCGATACGAACAATTCCGACCTGGCAGCCATTCGCTGGACGGACGGGTTGAGTTTTACGCCTACGACCGGTGAGCTGAAAGGTCTTTTTGAGGTGCGCGACGTGGAGATAACTGCCCAGATGAGCGGTTTGGATGAACTGGCGCAGACCGTGCACGATCAGGTGAACTATCTGCACGAGCACGGCTACAGCATCAACGATCCGAACGGGATTGCGCAACCGCCCCCGCCGGGCAGCACGCATTACCAGGACTCCACCGCGTATGCCTTTTTCACGTTGGCAAACCCGCCCGGTTCGATTGCTTCCCGTTTGCAGGTGAGCAGCTACATTACGGATAGCACCGACGGTTTATCCAATATTGCCGCCGCCGAAGGTCCCGGTTATGCTCCCGGAGACGGCAACAACGCCCGTAAGATCTCCGATTTGCAGAGCGCAATGGTGCTCAATAATGGTTCAACTACCATGAACGATTATTATGCGCAGCAGATCGCCGAACTGGCACTCACCGTGCGCCGGGCGAAGATGAATTCGGAAGATCACAAAACGATTATGGATTCGCTGAATGCAACGCGTGAGGAAGTCAGCGGCGTCTCGATGGACGAGGAAGCCGTGAAACTGACTCAAACGCAGAAGGCGTATAACGCAGCCGCCCGCGTGCTGACCGCCATTGATGAAATGCTGGATCGCGTCATCAATGGCATGGGATTGGCGGGACGCTAAGCGTGATATTGGAGGTGTAAGATGCGTGTAACCAGCCGCATGATGACAGAAAATTCTATAAAATATATGGGGGATAGCCTCAGCGATTATAACGACGCCATGGAGTTGAACTCGCTTGGAAAACAGTTCCGTTGGGCTTCCGAAAACCCAGCCAATGCGGTCGAATCGCTCAACCTGAAATCTACCCTGGCAAAAGGGGAGGCGTACATTGAAACAGCCAAAAGCACGAACTTGTGGATGACGGCTACGACCAGCGCGATTGGCTCAATGGAGACCCTGGCGCAGAAAGCAAACAACCTGACCCTGCAAGGTCTTTCGGACACGATGGGAGAAGACCAGCGCGCTGCCATCGCCGGGGAAATCAACATGATTTTGGTTCAGGCGGTTGGGGTGGGCAACACCCGCCACCTGGGAGATTACGTTTTTGCCGGTTTTCAGACGAGCACACAGCCTTTTACCCTGGATACCAACCCCGCTCCCCCACCCTCGCAAGTGGTTACCTATCACGGTGACGCGGGCAACATCCGCCGCAACATCGGTCCAGAGACGCCCATCGTGGCGAACACAAACGGGACGCTCTTTAACGGCAGCGGGCACGATGTTTTTGCTGCCCTCATCAACATCCGCGACGCCCTACAAGCCGTACCGTTTGACCGCACTGCCGTAGAATCTAACCTCACTTCTTTACAAGAATCGTTAGATTACATCAGTCAACAGAAAGTGGATTACGCCGGCAGACAACGCCAGTTGAACGACGCCATAGAACGTATGGAAACCACAGAGGTTGAACTGAAAAGCCTGCTTTCCCAAAAAGAGGACGCCAACATGGCAGAGGCAGTCGCCATCCTCAAACAACGCGAGACCACCTATCAAAGGGTGCTCAACGTGAGCAGCCAGGCTTTGTCTGCTTCCAGTCTATTTGAATACCTGGACTAATGCTGGATATCATCATCCATTCTGCCAGCCAGGTGGTAACCTGCGCAGGGGGTAACGCAGGCGCCGCCTCACACGGCGGGTTTGCAGCCAGGCGCGGCAGGGCGATGCGCGACGTGAATCTCATCCCCAACGGGGCAGTTGCAATCTCCGACGGAGTGATCGTTGCTGTGGACAGCACGGAAAATATCCGCGCTGAATACACGGCGCGGGATGAAATAGACGCCTCCGGCAGGGTGGTCTGCCCGGGTTTTGTGGATGCGCACACCCACCTGGTGTTTGCCGGCGAGCGCGTGGATGAATTTGAACTGCGCATTCAAGGAGCCACCTACATGGAAATCATGCAGGCGGGCGGGGGAATTGCCAGCAGCATGCGCGCCACCCGCGCCGCAAGCCTGGCAGAGCTGGTGGCGCAGGCACGCCGTCCGCTGGATGAGATGTTGCGCCTGGGAACGACGACGGTTGAAGTCAAAACCGGTTACGGTTTGGATACCGCCAGCGAGCTTAAACTGCTGCAAGCGATTGTAGAACTGGATAAAAGCCACCCCGTTGACCTCGTGCCGACTTTTTTAGGTGCGCACGCCCTGCCGCCAGAATTTAAAGGGCGCACGGACGATTACGTTGACCTGGTGGTGAACGAAATGCTGCCGGCGGTGCGGCGCTGGGCAGACACAGCCGCGCTGGACGTGCCCCTGTTTTGCGACGTGTTTTGCGAGGAAAACGTCTTTGACGTGGAGCAGGCGCGACGCGTGTTGCAAGCCGGGCTGGAAACCGGCTTGGCGCCTAAAATCCACGCCGACGAATTTGTCAATTTGGGCGGGGTGGCGCTGGCGGTTGAACTGGGTGCGGTCTCCGCCGACCACCTGGACGTAACCAGTGCGGCAGAAGTTACTGCCCTGGCTGGCTCGGACGTGGTGGGAGTGCTGTTGCCGGCGGTGAATTTCAACTTTGGCAGCGCGCATTACGCCGATGCACGCCGGATGCTGGACGAAGGGGTGGTGGTTGCCCTGGCGACGGATTTCAACCCCGGTTCCGCCCCGTGCCTTTCCATGCCGTTGGTAATGGCGATTGCCTGCCGTTATCAGAAACTGACGCCCGCCGAAGCGCTCAACGCCAGCACGATTAACGCCGCGCACGCGCTGGGTTTGGGGCAGCGCGTGGGTTCCCTTGAGCCAGGAAAACAGGCGGATTTGCTCCTGCTTAACGTTCCCGATTACCGCCACCTCGCCTACCAGTTTGGGGGTAACCTTGTGGAACGGGTGTTTAAGCGCGGTAAACAGGTAGCGTAATTATTACATAAAGCAGCATTCTCCTGATGCGTATGGTCTGTGATTAATACCCGCGCCGCGCTGCGACCGGCATAAGAAAGAAAAACGGCGGA
>CAZGDA010000052.1:0-18643 GCA_964524425.1 uncultured Anaerolineaceae bacterium
TCTGCCTCTGCGCGTGAAATATGGGCAATCACGCAGAGGCGCGGAGGGCGCGGAAGTTATGAGAATCTTATAGTAGGATGCTCCGCGATTTCTGCCTCTGCGCGTGAAATATGGGCAATCACGCAGAGGCGCGGAGGGCGCGGAAATTTCGCACGGCGTTCGTCGAAATGTCAGGACAGGCTGCTCCCGGCGAGATGACGTAACGATTGCCAATTCTTTAGAAGGCAAACAAAAAAGCGAGGTCGTTGACGTTCGTTTGCGTGGCGCCGGTCTTGAGCAGATCCTCCAACGCCTCGAAAAAATGGTAAGAATCGTTGCGCGCCAGGAAAGCGTCCACCGCCATGCCACGCGCCGCGGCGCGCGCCTGCGTTTCCCCGGTAACCACACCCCCGGCGGCGTCCGTGGGTCCGTCTCCGCCGTCTGTCGCCAGGCTAACCAGCAGCACGTCTTTCAGCCCGCTTAGGAAAGGGGCGGCTGCCAGGGCAAGTTCCTGATTTCTGCCGCCCAAGCCGTCGCCTTGCAGAGTAACGGTCGTCTCACCCCCTGCCACCAGGCAGGCGGGGCGCGGGATGGGTGCGCCGCTGGCGTCCATCTGGCGGGCGATGGCTGCCAGAACGTTACCCACAGTGCGCGCTTCACCTTGCAAATAGGTGGTCAAAAGCAGGGTGTGAAATCCTTCTTCGTGCGCCTGGCGCAGTGCTGCCTGGGCTGCCAGGCGGTTGCTGCCCACAACGACGGTCTGGACGCGCTCTTTATATTCCTCGTCTGCTGCCAAAGCTTGTCCTCGAAGGCGCGTTTGCAAGACATCGCTAACTGGTTTTGGCACTTTCTGTAAGAGAGAATACTTCTCTAAAATCTGCCAGGCTTGCTCTGCTGACGCTTGTGGGGGGACGGTGGGACCTGAAGCGATGAACTCCAGGGGATCGCCCACCACGTCGGAGAGCACCAGCGCTGCCAGTCGCGCCGGTGCGCAATGACGCGCCAGCCCGCCGCCCTTGACCTCGTCCAGGCATTGGCGCAGGGTGTTGATTTCGTTGATGGTCGCTCCGCAGGCGAGTAGTGCCGCGGTGAGGGTCTGCAAGTCTTTCAGTGTCAACCCGTGCACCGGGGACGTGAAAAGCGCCGAACCGCCGCCGGAAATGACGCACAGGACGAGATCTGCACTGGTCAGACCTCTGACCAAATCGAGGATGTGGCGCGTTGCGCTCACGCCGCGTGCGTCCGGCACGGGATGGGCGGCTTCAATCACGCGCAGGCGTGGGGTAAGCAGCGAGACGCCGTTTTGCGCGTAGCCTTCGGCGTACCCGTCCTTGACCACCACTGCCCCTTGCGTGAACACGTCGCCCAGGATGCGCACCAGCGCCCCAGACATGGGGGCGGCGGCTTTGCCCATCCCTATCACAAACACGCGCCGGAAGGACGTCAAATCGTAGACCTGATCTCCCAGGGAGAGGGTGTCTCCGCTGCGGTGTAGGGCGTTTTCCACGCACACAGCCGGGTCCACCGCGTTCAGGGCGGCTTCGAGAATGCGCTGCACTTGCTCCCCCTGCGGGCAGCGCCTGAGTGAAGCAGGCAAAGCTGGGATATGGGTGTACATAAAGTTAACCTTTAGCGCCATTATGGAACCAAGTGAACAACTTGGTTATTTGATATCTCACCAAAGACGTTGAAAGTGAGCATGTATAGCGATGCGGTTTTAGGGGCGTTTTTCCAGCTTCACCGTCAAGTCCATCTGGGTGGCGCCGCGCAGGATGGTTAGCACAACCGGGTCGCCGGGGCTTTTGACGTTGAACAGGTAGCTGATCAGTTCGCCAAAATTGTGCACCTGGCGTCCATCCATGGCAAGGATGAGGTCGCCGCTGCGTACGCCGTCAAGTTGCGCCGGGCTGCCGTTGGTGACGCGTTGGACGTAAACGCCGTCGGCGCGCGGTAAATTCAACTGCTTTTGTGCGGTGAGGGTGATTTCCGGCAGGGCTTCCACCCCCAGGTAGGGGTAATTGTATTGCCCGGTAGTAATGAGGCTGGGCAGCACCCGTTTGACGATGTTGATTGCAACCGCAAACCCCACGCCAGAACTGACCGGTGAACCTTGCTCGTTATAACTGCTGGTTTGGATGGCGCGGTTGACGCCGATCACTTCCCCTTGCAGGTTGAGCAAAGGTCCGCCCGAATTGCCGGGGTTGATGGCGGCGTCGGTCTGGATCAGGTCGCTGGCGGTGAAGTAGTCTCCGCCTGGGGCGGCGCGCAGGGAAGAGATTGTGCGCCCTTTGCCGGAAACAATGCCGGTGGTCATGGTGCCGTCCAAACCAAAGGGGTTGCCAATTGCGATGACGGTTTGCCCGATCTTAATGGCATCCGAATCGCCTAAAGGGAGGGGGAAAAGCTGTTCGGCAGGCGCATCCACCTTGACCACACCCAGGTCGGAATCGAGGTCTGTGGCGATGACCGTACCAAAGGCTTTGTAGCCGGAGGAGAAATTGACTTCCACCTGGGTGGCTCCCTCAACAACGTGGGCGTTGGTTACAATGTGCCCCTCTTTATCCACTACAAAGCCCGTGCCTTGCCCGATGCCCTGGTTGGTGATGAGCCAGATCGCCACTACGCCCGGGTTGACGCGCTCGTAAAGCGCGGATAGAGTCTCGTCTTGTAAGGAAAGCACCGCCGGTTTGGCTGCTGGCGCAGAGACAAAAGTTGGCGCGGGCGTGTTTTCCTTTTGACCTGCTAATTGATCGTAAAGCTCGTTCAAAGGAGAATCGCTCTGGTTTGCATTGCTGCTGGAACCCCACTGGCAAGCCAGCACACTAAAAAGCAGCACACAGGCTGCGCAGAATACCCTGAAGGGGATGGTTGGGCGAAATCGTTTCATCTGTATATTATATCTCGAATCAAACGGATTGCGCTAGAATTTCAAAGAGCGCTTTTTGGTGGTCGCTGAGTTTCTCTGGCAATTGGATCTTCACCTGCGCGTACAGGTCGCCGAAGGTGTTGGTAAGGTGCAGATTGGGCATCCCTTTGCCCTTGAGACGAAAGGTCTGCGCCGGCTGCGTGCCTGGCGGGATCGTGAGGACGAGGTTCCCGCTTGGAGAGGAAAAGGAAACGTCTCCCCCTAAAATTGCAGTGTAGAGGTTTACAGGTACTTCAACGAACAGGTCATCTCCTTTACGTTTAATATGGGCGTCCTCGTCAACTTCGATGAGCAGCAGCACGTCCTGCTTTTTTCCGTCTGCGCCGGGGGGTCCGGCTGCTTTTACTTTCACTTTTGTACCTGTTTTTGCCCCGGAGGGGATTTTTACGTCCAGGCGTCTGCCGCCGATCTGGATGGTGCGTGAGGTGCCCTGATAAGCTTCTTGAAGCGAGATGGTGAGGTTGTATTGCAGGGGGGAAGATGTTTTAGGCTGCTGCGTATGGCTGGGTGGGTAAGGTTGGGCGTTACCTCCGCTGGCTGGGGTGGAATTCTTTTGGCTGGTGGAAGGTGCCTGGCGTGTGAAGCCGCCAAAAACGGTGCGGAAGAATTCCGAAAACCCGTTGGTGATGCCATTGGCAAGGTCTTCTACTTTATGGCTGCCATTATTGGTTTCGGAGAACGGAGGAGGTTCTTGGCGGGCAGCGGCGCGCCATTTTTCCCAGTGAAAACCGTTACGCGCCGCACTGGCGGGTTGCCCGGGGTGGGTTTGTTGCCAGCGCCCGTAAGCCTCTCCCACGCGGTCGTAATGGGCGCGCTTCTGGGGATCGCTGAGCACCTGGTAGGCTTCGTTGATTTCTTTGAAACGCTCTTCGGCGCGGGTATCGTGCGGATTACGATCCGGGTGATGCTGGAGGGCAAGCTTGCGATAGGCAAGCTTGATTTCTTCCTTGGATGAATCCCTCTTGACACCCAAGATTTTATAGTAATCCTTATAATCCATGAATAGATTGTATGCGCGCCCGGCGCCCGGCGTCAAGATTATTTATGGATTTTTCAACCAAATTTTATCCGTTTTTCACGGTGTCGCACGAATCTTGCAATGGGCAGTGCCAGCATTCCGGACGGCGCGCTTTACATATTTCACGCCCCAGGCGAATTAGATTCAGGTGCGCGGCTGTGTACGTTTCAGGAGGGAAACGCTCTTCAAGGTAAGCGTGGGCTTCCTCCACGCTCATCTGCGCCGGGCGTAGACCGATGCGCCCGCTGACGCGGTAGATGTGTGTATCCACTGGAAAGGCTGGCACGCCCAGGGAAAACAGCAAAACGATGGCAGCCGTCTTGGGACCCACGCCTTTGAATTGCATCAACCAGGCGCGCGCCTCCTGGCGCGGCATGTCTTTTAAGAAGCGCAGGTCGAATGGAGCGTGCGCCGAATTGGTGGAGGAGGATATTGCGCGTAAGATTTCCTGGATGCGAGGTCCCTTCTGGTTTGCCAAGCCAGCCGGACGAATGGCTTGGATGACTTCGGCAGGGTTGGCATCGCGCACTGCTGCCCAATTTTCAAAGTTACGTTTCAGGGCAGCGAAGGCGCGGTCGCGATTGGTATCATTGGTGTTTTGGGAAAGCACAGTAGAAACGAGTTCATCCACTGGCGCGAGCGGGTTACGCCAGACAGGCTCACCATAAACTTCCAACAAGCGCCGATGTACTGTTAAAGCGTCGTTGGTCATTCAATCTCTCCGATTTGGCGATAATGGCGCATGAAATAATGATGCAGCCCGTGGCGCAGACGCTGTTCGTATAACGATTTACGCCCGGCAGGGTATTCGAGGCGCTGGAGAAATTCTGGCACAATTTGTTCAACGTCCTTCAATTCGGCGCCTTTCTTTGCCAAACCGGCTAAAATCTGGTGCACGCGCTCCAGGTAAATGCTCAAGGCGCGTATTTCTTGTTCCATCACCAAGCCGCCGCGCCCGCTGATGATGGTGTAGCCGTCTTTTGCCCTGGCGATCAGTTGCTCCAGCGAACGCAGCCACTGGGGAATGTGCGCGCTTTCTAAAAACGGGGGCTGGTTCACCAGCACGGCGTCACCGACGAAGATAACTTTTTCCTGGGGAATGTGTACCCAGGTGGCACCGGCTGCTGAACCGGCGTGGTGTTCCAAAATTACCTGCCAGGTGGGTAGGGGAGAGGCGTTGTTGCGTTTACCGTTAGCGCCGCGCTCCCAGTACAGGTTGAGGGAATCGCTAAAGGTTAAGTCTGGCAGCGCCCAGCGCGTGCTGACGATGTCATCGCAGGTTTCCCATTCCGCGCCGGAATCCGGGTTTTGCCCCTTGAAGATGGTGGGGCGGCTTTCAAAGCCGCGGGCTGTGTCGCGATGGGCGATAATGAAGGGGATTTGTCCGGTCGTTTCAAGCACGCGCGCCCCAATTGTGCGGTCTGGGTGGGCGTCTAGGTAAACCAGCATGTGGTCGGTAACCATCTCCTTGCTGCCTGGTTCGCTGTCTTTGTTGCTTTGGCTGAGCACAGCTGTGTTCCACGCCAGGCAATCTTCGGCGCGCAGAGGGGCGTCAATCAAGACGATGCCGCGCGGCAGGATCAAAGCTCCCAGGGTTACACCGGCGTAGCAATCTTCATAATATATGTTTGGACGAATTTCCCGCATAGTTCCTCTCTTTATAATCAGACGGTTTTAAGCATCTTGTTTAACAGGCAAGGTAAAGAAAAATTGAGAACCCTCGTTCACCTGACTCTCTGCCCAAATCGTGCCTCCGTGTCCTTCCACCGCCAAACGGCAGAAGGTCAACCCCAAACCGATGCCGCGCACCTTGTCGCGGTGGTAACTGGAACGGGCGAATTTCTGGAAGATGTATTCCAGGTCTTCGGATGGGATGCCCAAGCCCGAGTCTTTCACCGAGAACATGACCCACTCATGCCCGTTCTGTTCGAGAACAGAAGCTCCGATATAGATGGGTTTGTTGTTGTGGGAATACTTACTTGCATTTTCCAATAAATTGATCAGCACGCGTAAAATCATGTCCCGCTCTACAAAAATCAAGGGCAGACAGGCGGGTAAATCGGTTTCCAACGGCTGCCCGCGCTCTTTTATGGTGGGAAGGACGATTTCCATGGCTTCGTGCAGGATGCCCAAGGGGTCAACGGTTTTGCGGTGAATGATCGGCTGCCCGGATTCCAGGCGGCTGATATCCAGCAAGGAATTGGTCAGGCGCTGGATGCGGTTTGCGCCGCGCTCCGCAATGGACAACACAGAGGCGATGGTTTCATCCACGTTTTCCGAAAGCAAACTGCGCAGTAATTCCAGGCTGTTGGTAACGTTTGCGAGGGGTGAGCGCATATCGTGATAAACCATTGCGGTCAAATTTTCCTGAAGCTCACGGTAACGCTGATGGGCGGTTTGCAATTCTTTATACTGGCGGCGGCTTTCGGCGTACAGGCGGGCGTTGAGCACGGCAATGCCTGCCTGGTCGGCGATAGCCTGAACAAGTTCCAGGTGCTGTTCGGTGAAGGAATTGGGGTGGGGATGGACGAGGGTCATTACTCCAACCGGCTGTTCGCGGGCTGTCAACAAAGCACTGACGGCGGATTTGGCGCCGGTTGCGTTTTGCTGGTCGTCGGGGCGCTGCAGCCAGCGCTGGTCGTGGCTGGTGTCGGGGATGAGCACCGCCTGGTGGTGTTGAAGCACCCAGCCAGCCAAACCGTGTTCCAGGGTCGGACGCAGTTGCCCTGTGGTGTTGTTGTGAATGCGGTCGTTATAGATGATAATAGAATCGATCGGCTCCAGGTTGTCATCCAGCACGATGATGCTGGCGCTGGTTGCGCCAACGTTTTCCATGGAAAGAGACAAGATACGCTGCAATACTGGACGCAATTCGATGCCGGCGGATATTTCGCGGCTGATGCGATATAGAAATGCCAGGGGAACAACCTGGCGCGCGCAGGTGTCGGAGGTTTGCTGCGGTTGGGGCGGTGTATCATTTAAGGTTTGGAGTGTCATCTTGCTACCTCAACGCAATCCGGGCAAATCCAGAAACAAAGTCTCTAACGCCAGACGGGCGTTGACGTTGCGCTCCAGACGCTGCAGGGCGCGTTCCAGGCTGACCACCATACAATAGGCGGTGTGAACGTCCAACCTGTGCGCCAGGTTGCGCATCTCGTCCAGACGGTCGAGGTTGATAACTGGCAAATGCGTTTCTTCTGTGCGGTTGGAAGAGAGCAGGAGAACGTCGCGCCCGAAAGAGAGCCAGGTGAGCAATGTTTCGTTCAATTGCAACTGCATGGCGGCTTTTTTCTCGGGGTCTTTGCCGCGATAATCGGCGATGTCGCTGGCAAAGGAGAAACGCTCGACGCGGTTTGCAGTAAACAGCCATTGCAATTTATCCAGCATTTCGTGGCGTTGTTCGAGCACTTCGGGGTGGTTGTGCAACCAGAGCGCGTAACCGGGTCTGCTGCCGGAGATGTGGGTGAGGGTGTGCGCCTCGGCGAGGGGGATTTGCCAGTGAGCGTGCAACCCCTGGGCAGTGTAGGCGCGTGGGGGAGGATTCAAGCGCAGCACCTGGCAGCGCGATAAGATGGTTGGAAGAACACTCTGCGGGCTGTTGGCGGTGAGCAGGAAGATGACCTGCGGGGGTGGCTCTTCCAGGTTTTTCAGCAATGCGTTGGCAGCGCTGGGGTGCGCTTCTTCAAAGCGCAGTAACAAGGCAATCCGATACCGCGCTGCGTAAGGCGCCAGGGCGAGCTGGTGTTGCAAATCTCGAATTTGCTCCACTTTAAGTGTGCCCCCTTCCTGCGCGGCTTGAATGACGGTCAGATCAGGGTGTTTCATTTGTTCAATTTGCTGGCAGGTGCGGCAGGTGCGGCAGGGGGTGCCCGCATTCAGAGGGTTGGGGCAATTCAGCGCCTGCGCGAAACGCAGCGCCAGTGTGCGTCTGCCCACACCCTTTGCCCCGCTGAAAAGGTAGGCGTGACTGACCGCCTGTTCCTGGCTTTGGGCGCGCCGCAACTGTCCTGTTAAAAGGGATATTGCCCACTCGTGCCCCAAGATGTCCCAGTCATTCTGCGCGCCAGCCATTTTTTCCTGCCTTGTATTGATTCCATTATACCATCACAAGCAACACGCTTCATCTTGCTGTTGCTTTATTTACGCAGTGTGGATGGATTTTTGTGCGGGGCTTGATTATTTTTAATCTTGTGGTATATTCGTAAGTGTATGATATCTGCCTTTGACGCCAGTGTATAGTACCTGCCTTGTGGATTGTCTGGGGATGTTAGCAGTGGGCAATCCCGCTGGAAATGCAGACGGTTGGCGCAATTTACATCCAGGAATGGGATAGTTGGGAGAGCAATATGAGCGCAAAAATATTGGTCATTGAAGACGACGAGGAGATTTTAAAATTCATCCGGCGTGGGCTGGCTTATGAAGGGTATCAGGTGGACACTGCGGCGGATGGCTCCGCCGGATTGGCTGCGGCGCGCAATAACCCACCCGATTTGGTGGTTTTAGACTGGATGCTGCCAGGGATAGACGGATTGGAAGTGTGCCGGCGCTTGCGTGCGGGCGGCAATACCCCCATTATCATCCTCACTGCAAAGGACGCCATGAGTGACCGTGTCATCGGTTTGGACATGGGCGCGGATGATTACATGACCAAACCGTTTGAGCTGGACGAATTATTGGCGCGCATCCGTGCTTTGCTGCGCCGCTCTCAACCCACCCATCCACAAGTGCTCAGTTATGCGGACGTCTCCCTGGATACGGGTACGCGCCAGGCGATGCGCGGTGAGCGCGTGATTGCTCTGACTGCCAAGGAATACGAATTGTTGGAGTTGTTCTTGCGCCATCCGCGCCAGGTTCTGACGCGCGATACGATTTTTGACCAGGTCTGGGGATATGATTTTGGCGGGGAGAGTAATATCATCGAGGTTTATATTCGTTACCTGCGCCAAAAACTTGAAACCGAAGGAGAAAAGCGGCTCATCCATACTGTGCGCGGTATGGGTTACGTGCTGCGAGAGCCAGATTAATGTCTCTGCGTACAAGGCTGGTCTTTTTTTATACCTCTCTGGTAGGCGGTATTCTTTTTCTCTTAGGCGTCGTTTTTTACCAGACGGTTAGTTTTACCTTGCTCAATCAAGTAGATGAAAACTTAATTGAAGCTTATCAAGGCGTTTTGCCGGTTTACCAGCGCGGCAAAAGTGGTGAGGCTGACCTGGTTTTTTCCACCGACGTGGGGTTTTCTGCGGCGGTGTCGTTCCAGTTTTGGGGAAAGGACGGCAAGCTGCGCCAGGCTTGGCCGAACGCAGCCTTCTTAGAGCAGCCGCTTGACGACGTGAATAAAAAAGCAAAACTGCCGGTTTTTCGTACCCTATATTACAACAACACTCACATCCGTGTCTTGACGGTGCCGCTCTTGATTGGGGATAAGCCGCTGGGTACGCTGCAGGCAGGCACCAGCCTGGAACTGGTTGATTCGACGCTGGCGCGCTTGTTGGTTACTTTGCTGGTAGGGATTACTTCTGCGATGACTCTGACTGCCCTGGCAGCCATGTACAGTACGCGCCAGGTGCTCATCCCGCTCAACGCGGTAACGCAAACCGCCCTGCAAATTACCCAGGCAAACGACCTCTCGCGGCGCATTCCCAGCCACGGACTGGCAGAAAACGACGAGATCGGGCAGTTGATCGCTGCATTCAACCAGACCCTGGGCAGGCTGGAACACCTGTTTGAGATGCAAGGGCGCTTCCTCACCGACGTGGGACACGAATTGCGAACCCCCCTGACGGTGATCAAGGGCAACGTGGGTTTGATTCGGCGCATTGGCACGGCGGATAGCGAATCGCTGGACAGCATCGAAAGCGAAGTGGACCGCCTGACGCGCCTGGTGAGTGAGCTGTTGATGCTGGCGCGCGCAGAATCGGGTCGGCTGCCTTTGGATTGCAAAGTCATGGAACTGGACACGCTGCTCTTTGAGGTGATCAATCAGATGCGCATCCTTTCGGGGGACAAAATACAGTTCCGCGTGGAAGAAGTGGACCAGCTTTTAGTGTGCGGCGACCGCGATCGGCTGAAGCAGGTGTGGGTGAACCTGATCGGCAACGCAGTGAACTATACCCCGGAAGGTGGGGAGATCGTCATCGGCATGGGAAAAGTGGACGGTAAGGCGCGCGTGTCTGTGAAGGATAACGGGATCGGGATACCCCCGGAAGACCTGCCGCACATCTTCGAGCGTTTCTACCGCGCCGAGAAATCGCGCACGCGCTCGGCTGGCAGCAAGGGCTTTGGGCTGGGACTGTCCATCGCATATTGGATCATCCGCCACCACGACGGTGAAATTGAAGTGGAATCGCACGAAGGCGAGGGCGCCAAGTTCATCGTCTGGCTGCCGTTGGCAGACGAGACCTGCGCCAAAGGGTAGTAATGCACTGCCGGTGAGCGCCACACGGGCAGGCTTTTGCGAGCCGGGAACAGGCGCGTATCCATGGAACGAAAAAGGAAAAGGGTTATCCAGCGCCTTTTACTCTGGCACAGGTGTAAGGCTGGCGGTTATGAGAGGCTGTCTAAGAAGACAGGCTGTGCCTTTGTTCATGCCATTTGTGGTGTTTCTCTTTGAAATATATCTCATATCTGGTATGAAAAATGTAAATTTAGGACTTTTAGACAGCCCAAGTCCGCGGCGCGAACGTGCGTTTGCACCTGCTTGAGGGGAATACCGGAGCAGTCTCGGATTTGCAGCGGAAGGTTGGAAAAGCGCAGCGCAAAAAGGAGTATAATAGGAGGGATGAGGAAAGGAATTGTACGCGGCGCGGCTTTCTTTGTTCTTCTGGCTGCCCTGTTGGCAGGTGAGGTGTTGCCCGGCTGGCTGGGTGGGCAGGACGCGCCGGGATGGGCGAGGCTAGATACGTCTGCGGATAAGAAAACCCAAATTGCCAAGGAGCAAACGCAGGCGGGCATAGAACAGACGCTGGCGGGCACACTGGAAGCAGACAAGGTGGAGAAAACGCCCAACCGCAAAACGCAAATTTGGTGCGAGTTAAACGAGAATCTGCCTTACCTGTGCAGGACAGCGCAGGCGTTTACGCGCGTGTATGATAAGAAAACGCAAATCTGGCGCGAACTGGTTACTCCCACACCGAAACGATACAAGACGCCCACACCCACTCCGTGAATCGGAATCTCTGCCATCCTGCGGCACACACATCGCAGCAGGATGAGTGTTTTCTAGCAGAGGAAAGGTTTTTTATCTTGAACATTCTGACAATTACCCTTCACCCGGCAATAGACAAGGCGCTCAAGCTGCGCCGCCTGCGCCCCAACGATACGGCGCGTTCGGTCATTGAGATGGTGTACGGCGGCGGCAAGGGCAACAACGTGGCGCGTGCGCTCACCCGCCTGGGTGTGCCCGTGATCGCGAGTGGTTTTCAGGGCGGCTATACGGGCGAGTATATCACCCGCGCGTTAAACGCCGAGGGCATCCGCACGCATTTCGTCGCCTGCCAGCAGCCGACGCGCACTTCTTTGCTGATCCACGAAGAAGAAACGAGTTTCACCTACGCCATTTACGAACCCGGGCAGGAAGTCAGTGTGGAGGAAATTGCCGCCCTGGAAAGCACGTTCGCCAGCCTGCTGGAGACGACCAGCCTGTGTCTGTTTTGCGGGTCGGGGCAAACGCCGCAACTGGCGCAGGTTTTGCCGCGCCTGATTACCCAGGCAGCAGAGCGCGGTGTGCCCAGCGGGGTGGATAGTTCTGGCGCATCCCTGGCTGCCAGCATTGGCGCCAAGCCGCACATCCTCAAGGTGAACCGCGAGGAGTTGGAAGAAGTGAGCCAATCCAGGCTGGACAGCCGCGACGCTCAAATTCGGGCGATGCAATTCATGCACACCCAGGGCATCCGGTTGGTTGCGCTCACTTTAGGCGAGGAGGGGTTTTTACTCAGCGACGGCAAAGAGACGTGGCATGGGGTGCTGCCAATGGAAGGCGTCGTCAATACGGTTGGCTGCGGCGATTCACTATTGGCGGGGGTGGCGCGCGGTTTTGTGCAGGGCGCAGCGCTGGAAGAAATGTTACGCTGGGGCGTGGCGTGCGGCGCAGCCAACACGCAAGCGCAGGGCGCGGGTTTTATTGACGCGGCGCTGGTGGCGAAGTTGCTGCGACGCGTTCAGGTTTATCGAATGTAGGGGGACGTTTTGTTTTTTATGATGGAGGAGAAATTATTATGAGCCTTTCTGTGAAAGAAACGCGGCAATTGATTGCCGAACTGGGCAGGTTGATGTACGAGCGCCGCTTGACCGACGCCGCCGGCGGCAACATCAGCGCCCGCGTGGACGACGTGATGCTCATCACGCCGCGCATGGCGGGCAGTATTTATCGCTGGCGTCTCGACCCGCAACAGGTGCTGGTGCTTGACTTGCAGGGCAATAAAATCGAGGGGAACGGCGACATCTCGCGCGAGGCGCGCGTGCACATTAAATTGTTGACAGAATATTACCCGGACGGCACGGCGGTCGTTCACGGGCACGCCCGCAACGCGCTCGTTTTTTGCGCCTTCGGCAAACCCCTGCCTTCCGTGCTATATACCGAGGATAAATTTGGCGACCTGATAGAAGTGGAAGACCACCCGGCGCACTCCCCCGAATTGGCAGAGGTCATCTCGGCAGCCATGCGCGGGCAGGAAGCGCGCATCCGCAAGCAGGCTGCGGCGGTGCTGGCGCCGCGCCACGGTGTGTTCGTGCTCGCCAAAGACTTGAACGCCGGGTACGACGCTCTTGAACGCATTGACGTTAACGCTTATTGCGTTTTGATGGGTGCGATGATGGGTTGGAAATGAAGCAGCCCGGAACGGAAAATCAGGTTTTTATCTGATTCAAAAACCTGGCAGGTGGATGGAAGTACCTGCCAGGTTTTTTTTTCGTTCCTCTGCGTTTGCTTACTTGGTATAGCAAGGGCAGCAGCCGGTGGGGCAGGTAACCGGCGGGGGTGGCGGGGGCGGCGGTACCGGGCTGCCGCCGGGGATCAACAACACCATGCCGGCGCGGATCACGTTCGGGTTCGGTCCAATCGTGCTGCGGTTGGCGTTATAGATTTGCATCACCTGGTTCCAGGATGCGTTTGGACCGTAGAACATCTGCGCTATGCTGGAAAGGTTATCCCCAGATTGCACTGTGTACCACGTATCCCCGGATTTTACATGCGTTCGTACTCTCATTTTATGCCTCCATACAGAAATAAAATTGGTTATGGATGGGTTTTCTAACATCCTAATTGTATATGATTTTACCGTTTTTCACCAGCCTTGACTACCGTATTTTTACGGTATTTTTCGTGTTCTTTAGGGCTGATACTCCAAGCAACACAGAGACGGCGGGGTGTTTTTCTGCTATAATCCAGGCAACAGCCACCGCAAGACGTTGGGTTTGTCTTGCGAGGAATATTTGCTCAGTTTTTTATGGAGATGTGTATGTTCAACAGCCTTACCGTTCTTTCCGATCAAGAGATCAACGCCATTCACAGCGCCTCGCTGGAGATCCTCGCGGACGTGGGCGTGCGCGTGCCCCAGGCGGAGATGTTGCAACGCCTGGCAGACGTCGGGGCGCAGGTGGACTTTGCCAGCCAGACGGCGCGCCTGCCCGCTGACCTGGTGCAGGGTTCTTTGCACCAGGCGGGCAGGCAAACCGTGCTTTACGGGCGCGATCGCAGCAAGACCGCCCGCTTTGGCTTTGGCGAGATCGTTACCTGCGCTTCAGCCGGGCAGTATTCCTGGGTGGAGAAGATCGGCGGTCCGCGCCGCAACCCCACCCGCCAAGATCTGCGCGCCTGCATTGCCGTGGCGGATGGGCTGGAAAACATAACCATCGCCGGGGCGATGGGCATGCCCTTTGACGTGCCTTTGCCCTGGCGCGACGTTTACATGGCGGCTGAACTGGTACGCGGCACGCTAAAGCCCGGGCACCTGTGGGTGGCTGGGGGTGCTTCTCTGCCGTACATTCTGGAGATTTACGAGGCAGTGCAGGGCGGCAGTGAGCAGCACCGCCAGTATCCGATGATGGCTGGCTTCGTCGAACCCATCAGCCCTTTGGGGTTTGCGCGCACCGGGCTGGAAATCTTGCTCGGCTGCGCCAAGAAGGGGCTGCCGCTGAATTTCGGTCCCATGGCACAGGCGGGCGCCACCGCCCCGGTTACGCTCGCCGCCACCCTGGCTGTGGAAAACGCCGAGATCTGCGCCGGGATCACGATGGCGCAGGTGGTCTGCCCGGGTCTGCCGGTGATCTACGGCGGTATTCCGCACGTGATGGATATGCGCGAGATGCTGATCTCCTTCGGCTCGCCGGAGCAGGGCATCATGGCGGTGGCAGCCATTCAACTGGGCAAGTATCACGGGCTGCCGGTGTACGTCAACGTGGGCTGTGGGGACAGTAAGCTGCCCGACTCGCAAAACGGCATGGAACGCGGCATCACCATGATGCTGGGGGCGTTGGCGGGCGGCGATCTGCTGGGACACATGGGCATTTGCGGCGCCGACCAGGGCAGCAGCCTGGAGCAACTGATCATTGACAACCAGATGATCGCTTACGTCAAGCGCGTGATGCGTGCCTTTTCCGTGAGCGAGGAAACCCTGGCGCTCGACCTGATTAAACGCGTGGGCATCGGCGGCAACTTCATGGCGGAGGAGCACACCGTCAAGCATTTCCGCAAGGAGATCTGGGCGCCGCGCGGCTTTGACCGGCGCAACTGGGACGCCTGGCAGGCGGACGGCGGTCGCTCTTTGGGTGAGTGGGCGGCGGCGGAAAAGGAGCGCCTGCTGGCAGCCTACCAACCCGCCGCGCTGGAGGATGGCTTGGCGGCGGAAATCGAGCGCATTTTGGCTGCCTCCGCCGCGGCGCTGGGGTGACGTGGAAAAGAACAGCCCTGGCGGGTTTTGGGGATCGCCAGGGCTGTTGTGTGTTCAAGGAGGTGCGGGGGTTATCCTCCCCCGGAGAAGCAAGTGATACTTATTGTTAGGGTATTAAATCAGTACCTGCTTTTACGTAATCAACAACCAAATCTCCAGAGAGTGTGCCTGTTGGACTTGCACTATCAAGGGTGATTGTCAATGGTAATGATCCACCCACAGCAACTGCGCGTGTCAGTGTCTTGCTTGGATCACTTAATAAACTCAATTTAATGCCCGTAGGACCCAACTCAATTAAATATTCAGTCATCACTGTTGGAGTTGCCCAATCAATTGGGCTGCCAATATCATAAGAACCATCGTTTTTTTTCACCAGAAGATAGACCTTATGATATTGGGCTGTTGGAAATTCTGGTGGATATGGATTATAACTGTTGTACCATAAAATTGCTTGAGGATTGTTATTTTCCAACAACCAGCCAATACTGCCTCCATGCAATGACGTGCCTGAAAACTTTGCTTTAACGATCAATTGTAACCACCCGGGTCCACGTGTGAACTTCTGCACCGAGTGGACTTGATTTGCTTCAGAATTCCCGCCACTTCTAATTGTCAATTGGCTGTTGGCTACGGTTACTTTTCCTGCATCACTGGTTGTCCACTTGCTAGGATTTAACGTAGACCCATTGAATTCTTCCTCAATCCTCGCTGTTACCGGTACAGTTACTGTGAAACCAACCCAATTACTCGTGTAACTGGAACCGAATGCGTTTACAGATTTGACGCTAAATTTATAATTTCCGCTGGTAAGATTTAACGATGAGGAGAAAGTACACATATTGCCTGCGCATGAGGGTGAAACCGTGCCGGCAAAAGCCTTGACATTTGCAGATGTGTAAATAAATAAATTGTAGCCTGTAGCAGATGATACTTTCGTCCACGTAAAAGTGGGATTGGCAGTGTTGATCGCCCCGCTGGGAGTGAGGGCAGTGGGTGTTTCTGGTCTTGTGAGGGTGAAGTATAACCAATTACTTGCTGCGCTATAACCAATTGCGTTCCTTGATTTCACCGACCACTTGTAATTTCCAGCCGTCAAACCGGCGCTGTACACATAACGACAAGCCGTTCCATCACAGGTGGGTGTTACCGCTCCGCTGAACACTTTCACGTTCGCCGTAGTAAATATATATAGGTTATACCCTGTCGCCCCGGAGATCTGCGACCAGCGGAAAGTGGGGGTCTTTGAACCTGCTGCATTGCTAGGGTATTGCGCGATAGGTGCAGCCGGCGCGGCAAGACTGAAATATAACCAATTACTCGTCTGGCTATTTAATCCACCATTTTTTGCCTTCACTGCCCATTTATAATTTCCCACTGTCAAACCGGCAGTGAAGGTGTAGCGACAAACAGTCCCGTCACAAACGGGTGTTACCGCACTACTGAACACTTTTGCGTTCGTTGAAGTATAGACATAGAGAGTATAACCCGTTGCATCGGAAACCTGTGACCAACGAAATACCGGTGTTGTTGAGCCAACTGTACTGTTAGGGTATTGCGCCGTCGGCGCGAGAGGTCCAGCAACGTCATTAATAGATACGTATGGGTCACCATACAAGTTAAAATCGAACAAATTCATCCACGATTTTCCATTTCCATCCAACCCACCTAGCGCTTTTTCTAAGTACAAAGCTCGTCCTATTTTCTCCCCATTTGTGATGCGCTCCATAATGTAATAACCGAGAGCGGCGGGATCAGAATTGTTTCGGGATGGTGACCAGTTTCCGCTATCATACCAAGTAACTTTCGAAGCGGAGTATGTTCCTATCGCCCCTTGCTTTAACAAGGCATATCCTAAGTTGGAGGAATTTGAAATATCACCGTTTTCACACGAGGTTTGAAATACGATTGCCGGGTAAGTATTGTTAAGTTGTATGGCATTGAAGGAGTCCATTATTGTACCGTCAAAATTAGAATCATAACCAATGTAAGCGTGAATATCATCTCCATGTCCCCACCAGTTCACAATACCATAATAATTCAATTTCCACCGATCGAGTACACTATTAAAACGTAACTCTGCGTTGCTTGCAAAGCTGGAATCCGCTTCAGAGTTAAAACTCCCTTGTTGGTAAAGGGTGTAAGAGGTGTACCCGCGGGCATTCAAGTAGTTGCTTTTCATAGCTTCTGCCAGATATGCTCCATCAGTGGTAGCGTCAAAGAACCTCTCTGGAAGTAAGGCGTTTTTCCGCCAGGTGATGTTCCTTTGGTTTGTGTAATCTATAATTTTTTGTAAGATGTTTTCTAACGTTGTATTCCAGCCGGAAACATCCGTGTACACCGGAATACGCCCGACATATACTTCTGGAGCGCGGTCAACCCCGCCCGTTCCCATGTCGCCCAGAGGGAAATCGCAAAAATTGCCATCGTCGTTCAAATCCCAATCCCCAGTTAAATCAGCGTAATAGAAGTCAGTCTGGGAACTGTACCACCAATCTTCAGAACTAGAATAATAAGGCCAACAGTTGATCATTGGTACAGAAAAGGTGTTTATCCCCGGGTTACCAATAAGAAGCACGTATTGGATTCCTTGTGAGAGGTAATTATCCTTTAACCATTGGCGTATTTTTTGTGCAGTTCCATTGGGATATTCGCCGATCAAGCTGTCATACTGCGTACCTGTGATCACTGCTGTGGTTAAACCCCTGGCTCGTTTTTCAGCTAGGAACTGGTCTATCTTCGTTTTGGTGGCTGTGTAGATTTGATTCGTAGTGATAACAACGTAATTCATCGCCCCGGCGTTGGTGACGGCTGTCTCGGAGCGGGTGGGGTACCATTGCAGCGCCTCACTGTAGTTCGCGAACATTTCCGCCGCGTTCTCATTCATGAAAGTGTCATTCATCCCCTCCGGCAGCGCGCCATTTTCGAAACCGATGCGCACGTCCACGCTGGTGATAAGCTGCACCTGTTTGCTAACCGGGTTGTATTGCAACGGTGTGAATACCAGGCTAACGAAGCGCCAGCGGCGCATCTGTAAAACTCTTTCTAACTTGACAGGTACACCAGGGTAAAAAGCATCTGTTTCGTAGATTGATTCCAACTTTCCGTTCGATAAAGATTCCTGGGCGAGGGGAGGAATTGGTCGCTCGCTCTGCTGCGTAGGTTCACTACCTTGTCTGACGAGTATTTGAACAGGCGCAATATCATATTTCCCTATCACTTCCTGCACTTGTGATGATGTTACTATAATCTGCACTGTGGCTGGGTCAGCGTCGGGCGGGATGGCATAGTAGAGAAGCTTGCTCGGCAACGCCGGCGCGCCGGGCAGACCACCGCTGCTGAAGCCGGGCAGGCTGATGACGTCCAATCCGTTTTGATCCTTCCCGAACTGCAAGCTGCCGGAAACGTCCAGGTGGATGGTGATGCCCTGGCTTGGGCTGGCGCCCGCCGCAGCCGTTATATTTGGAATCTCAATCGTGGGGGTCTGGATCGCCTCAAGCGTTGGCTCGGCGGTGGGAGATTGTTGCGTTGCGGTTGCAGCCTCTGGCGTCTCATTGGGTAAGACGTCCGGCGCGGGGGTCGGCTCCTCCGCACTCACCGCCATGGGGGTGGGCGCAGCCGCGCCGAACAGAAAAGCCGCCAAAACCAAGATGTGAAACGCTTTGCGCGTAAAACTGCCACGCGTCAAAGCCACCATGAGACCTGCCCATTGCTTTGACATATCTTATTCTCCTGTGAAAAACAAACGCCTGGTTTGCAGCGTCCGCGGGGATAGACGAGGTGCTTTGCAGCGGGGACGCGGCAAAAATTGGTTAACCAACGCAAGTATAGTACGTA
>CAZGDA010000053.1:0-18123 GCA_964524425.1 uncultured Anaerolineaceae bacterium
CTGACAATGCCACCTTGAAAAAATGGAGATTTCTGGCTTGGAACCGGTTTTATCGCTCGTGTTTTCTCGTAACCGCGTTCGAGATCCACATAAAATCCATCTTGCAAAAAAATCAAATCTCTACGAAAATATATTTGTTGTATAATACCATTAACTAGATTTGGTAGTGGAGATAGCCATTTGGAAAATTGGTTTACACTTGCAACTTTATTGAACTCTCTGCTCATTTTCGCGCTGCGCGTGTGCGATATGAGCCTGGACACGGTGCGCGTCTTGTTTGTGATGCGCGGACGCAAAGGCATTGCCTGGGCAATCGGTTTCGTGCAATCTGGCGTCTTTCTAATCGCTTTTGCTTCGGCGCTGAAGAGCATTGATAATCCGCTCAGTTTCCTGGGATACGCGGCTGGTTTCGCCACCGGCAACGTCGTTGGCATTTGGATGGAAGAGAAAATGGCGATTGGATATACATACCTGCGCATCATTAGCGCCCGCTTTGGCAGCAAGATCGCCGAACAGTTACGCGGCGCCGGCTATGCGGTAACGGAAATATCCGGGCGAGGCAAAGATGGTATGGTCAACATCCTCAATTGTAGTGTGCTACGTCGCCACGCCAACCACGCCATTCAAATCGTTCAGGAAATTGACCCAGAGGCTTTCATCACTAGCCAGGACACCAGCGCCATCCATAGAGGATTCTGGCGCGCCTGATATTCCCGCTATATGATTTCCACCCAATGGAGTGCTTCCTTAGCTAACCTTCCCCTCGCCGCAAGCGTCCTGTGGAAGGTGTTGCTTACCCTGCTCGCCCTGGTGGGAGTGTGGACATTCCAGCGCGCCTTTCTTTTCGCCGTGCAGGCGCGCCTGGATTCGCCTCTAGCGCCTTATCAATGGCGCAAGCCTTCGGGTGTTCTGGCGGGAATTATGGCTGCTCTCATCGTGACCCCATGTGGCGCGCAGGTATGCAAGGCTCCGCTTACACTTCCTCTCCACACAGGAAGACATTCACACCGTTTAATCGTATCCCCAAAACAGACTTAAATCTATTCAGAGAAGGAAAGAATGAAGAAGTTTAAAGTGGCTGTAGTTGCCAATTTAAAAGTAAACGCCCCAAAAATCGAAGAAATGCCGCAGGATTATTGGGCAGACCTGGATTCGGAATCAACGGTTCAGGCGTTAGTAGATGCCATCCGCTCTGCCGGACACACGGTAGAGTTTTTAGAGGGCGATACGTCATTTTTTGACACCATCCGCATGTACAAACCGGATATTTGTTTTAACATCGCCGAGGGACACTACGGGGACGCACGTGAATCACACATCCCTGCTGTCCTGGAAATGCTACGCATCCCCTATACTGGCTCAAAGGTGTTTACCTTGGCATTGGCGCTGGATAAACCGATGACCAAACGTATCTTGCACTGGCACGAACTCCCCACGCCGCGTTTCCAGACCTTTGAGCGCGAGGACGAGGAACGCAACGACGACATGCAGTTCCCCCTTTTCGTCAAGCCCAGTCGCGAAGGGACGGGGATGGGAGTGAGTAAAAAATCCATCGTGCGTAACGAGGCAGAACTGCGCCAACAAATCCACTACACCCTCAATCATTACCAACAAACCGTGCTGGTGGAACAATACATCGAAGGTCGCGAATTAACGGTTGGTGTGGTGGGGAACTTGATCGGTCCCGTAGCGCGGCGCGTGCCAGAAGACCGGCGCGCCCATCGTGTGGACGCCGGTTTACGTTTCCTGCCTCCTTTGGAAGTGAACTTGCAGCCGTATCAGGATTCAGACGAAGTATATAGCAACCGTCTAAAGTCAGACATTCCTGACCAGCTAGAATACCTTTGCCCTGCGCCGATCAGCGATGAACTGCTGGACGAGCTGAACTGGCTCACAGCGGCTGTTTTTCGCGTTACCGGCGCCCTGGACGTCTCGCGCGTGGATTTCCGTCTCAACGCCCACGAGAACTGGAAACCCTACATCTTAGAGATCAATCCCTTGCCCGGGCTTTCCCCCGGCATCTCAGACCTGGTGTTAGAAGCCGCCGCGGATGGCGTTGATCACGCCGAATTGGTCAATATGATCCTGGATACTGCCTTGAAACGCTATCATCTGATTTAGATTCTGTTCCAGCCCATTCACAGCCTTGCAAGTATGGATCCATTGTCATTGACAGGAAAACGTTTGCGTGTTACAATGTTATCATTGATAACAAAATTAATATAGATAACTAAGCAAGCAAAACTTACACACAATGACTTTACCACCCCTTAAAACGCGCCGCCAGGAGCGGCGGGATGCCACGTATCGCGAGATTAAAACCCTCGCCTGGGAACAATTGGCACAACGTGGCGCCTCCAGCCTATCGCTGCGCGACATCAGCCGCGCCATGCGCATGAGTTCGGCGGCGCTCTATCGCTATTACGACAATCGCAGCAGCTTGATTTCGGAGCTAATGCGCGATGCCTTTCGTTCAATCAACGCTAGTATGCGCTCCGCCGCCGGCGTCCTGCCCCCGCACAACCACTTCCAACGCATCGCCGCAGCTTGCCGCGCTTACCGCGCCTGGGCATTAGCCAATCCGGAGAAATACGCCCTGATTTATGGCTCGCCGATCGCCGGGTATCAGACCGATTGGGAAAGCCTGCTCAACGATGCAAAAGAGGGGCTGGAAATCATGCTGGAATTGGTACGCCAGGCTTGGCTGGATGGAGCAGTTCTGCCAGCTTCCCAAGCAAACGAATTACCCCCCGCATTGCGCCTGGAATTGCAACGCATTGTCCACGATCGCGAATACCTCGTGCCGCCTGAAATCCTCTACATCGTCCTCATCGGCTGGGCGCGCCTGCACGGCTTGGTTTCCCTGGAAGTGTTTGGACACGTTTCACCACTGCTGCAGGACATGGACGCCATCTACGAACACGAAATCAAAACCTTGCTCACCCAGGTAGGCTATGCAAGCCATTGACCTGGACTACGGAGGATTAACATGCAAACATCTACGTCTTACCCCATCAGCCGCAGGGACTTCCTGCGCCTGGTCGCCTTTGGTACGGCTGCTGCAACCGTTCCGTCTGTGTTGGCAGCTTGTACACCTTCTGCTTATTCAGGAAAGGTAGAAGAAATATGGAACCAACCCTTCAGCGAAAAGGAAACCTCTATGCAACCCTACCATAAACTTATCGAATACGCCACGCTCGCCCCTTCGGGGCACAACACACAACCGTGGAAATTTAGTATCCGCGAGCATACCATCCGCATTACCCCAGATTTCGAGCGCCGTCTGACGGTAGTGGACTCACACGAGCGCGAGCTATTCATCAGCCTGGGCTGCGCCCTGGAAAACCTGCTCATCGCCGCCGCACAGCATGGGTACGAATGTGAAACGGAGTCTTTTACCGAGGATGAACCGGATTGCATCCGCGTCACGCTCAAGAGCCGCGCCGCCCAAGCGCATACCGGGCTATTCGACGCCATCCGCGAGCGCCAATGCACGCGCAGCGAATACAACGGTCAGCCCATTCCGGCTGTGGATTTGCAACACCTGCAAGATTCAGTCGCCGGGATGGCTGCTTCCGTGCGTGTGTATACACACGCAGAGCAAGGAAATACTTTAATCGAACTGGTCAGAAAGGGAAATCTGCGTCAGTTTGGCGACAAAGCCTTTGTGGAAGAATTAATCACCTGGATTCGTTTCAACGAACAGGAAGCCCTGAAAACCCTGGACGGGTTGTTCTCACCTTGCTCTGGAAACCCCAGCGTACCGCGCTGGCTGGGCAGGCTCTTTCTCACCCTATCAGGAGCGGACGCGCTAGCAAATGCGGACGAAAAGAAGATGCGCACTTCCCCTGCCTTTGCGCTGATAATCACACAAAACGACGACAAACGAGCCTGGGTGGAAGCCGGGCGCGCTTACGAACGTTTTGCCCTAACGGCAACCGCGCTGGGAATTAAAAACGCGTTTCTGAACCAGCCGGTGGAAGTAGCAGAGTTGCGCCAGCAAATGCAAGAGCGTTTAACCCTGGGCGAAGCATATCCGCAGTTATTTGTCCGCCTGGGCTACGCCGCAGCCATGCCGCGCTCCTTGCGCCGCCCGCTGGAACAAATCTTGACATAAACCCAAAGTTCTCATTACTGCATACCAATCGCATCCCTATAAACCAAATATTGATAAAAACACACAGATTTTTGTTTGTGTGTTTTTATCGTGGGGGGCAATAAAATGAAGAAGATACATACGTTTTTTGGTATAATTTGGGTGTGTTGATGGATTAAGTTTGCGAAATAACTACCTTGTGGGGATATTGTTTTATACCTGCGTGTAAAACAGTGCGTTACAGGAACACGAAACCCTTGCTTGGTCTTACACAGCATTTACGGAGGGTACAATGCATTCACTACTCGGAAAACACTGGCACCATCTTTCTAAAGATGAAGTTGTTGATCTGTTCGATACAAATATTCAACAAGGATTAGATGTTTTTGAAGTTAACCATCGTCTGGAACATTTTGGTCGGAATGTTTTAACCGCAAAGAAAGGCAAAAGCGCGCTGATAAGATTCTTGCTTCAGTTCAATAACCCTTTAATGCTCATCTTGATTGCCGCCAGCCTGGCAACGGCGCTGCTGAAAGACTCCGTAGACGCCGCAGTCATATTTGGCGTGGTCCTTATCAATGCAATCATCAGCTACATTCAAGAATCGCGCGCTGAACAAGCCATTGCCGCCTTAGCCAAAACAATGACCACCGAGGCAATGGTTATCCGCAGTGGAAATGTAATCCGTTTGCTGGCAGCCGAATTGGTACCCGGAGATGTTGTTCAATTACAAGCAGGAATGCGCGTGCCAGCCGATTTACGTCTGGTTGTCTCACGTGATCTTCAAGTAACAGAAGCGGCGCTTACTGGCGAATCCCTTCCCGTCGAGAAAAACGCCGATCGTGTAATCCCCCACGATACGGTTTTAGCCGAACGTTATAACATGGTCTACGCGTCCACAATGGTTACGTATGGCACCGCCACGGGCGTTGTTGTTGCCACAGGGGATAACAGTGAGGTGGGACGAATTTCTCAGCTCATATCCAGCGCTGCGGATCTGGAAACTCCGCTAACGCGTAACATTGCTCAATTTAGCCGGGTCTTGTTGATCGCAATTCTGGCGCTTTCGGTTTTAACATTTGGTATCGGCATATTACGTGGACAGCCAGTAGTAGACACGCTCATGGCTGCAATTGCTTTGGCTGTCGGCGCCATTCCAGAGGGCTTACCGGCTGCTCTAACGGTTACCCTTGCGCTGGGCGTATCACGTATGGCGCGCCGCCGTGCTATTATCCGCAACCTGCCAGCTGTTGAAACACTTGGTTCGACCACCGTCATTTGCTCGGATAAGACCGGTACACTCACCCAGAATCAGATGACAGTCCAGGAAATTTTCACCATCGGAGGTATCTACAACTTAAGCGGTGTGGGTTATCAACCAAATGGAGAAATCCAAGGGATAGGCTCAACAGACAATGATTGGCGCGCGAACATTGCCGTTACGGAAACGTTAAAAGCTGGATTGCTTTGTAATGACAGCCAACTTTTCGAAACAGAGGGGGAATGGAATGTGCAAGGCGACCCCACCGAAGGTGCTTTGCTCGTTTCTGCTCGAAAAGCATCTCTCAACCCTGACGTATCTGCCTACCCTGCCCGGCTCGATTCCATTCCGTTTGATTCGCAACATCAGTACATGGCAACCTTGCACGCTGATGGAATGATTTACGTCAAAGGTGCAGCAGAAGTGTTACTGGATCGTTGCGCCGGCGCGCTTGAGCCTTCTGGACAGGCGACATCATGCGGTAAAGATGTTTTTAAAAAAGCACTCGAAAAGATGGCATCTCACGGTTTACGCGTGCTTGCTTTTGCACGCCTTGAAAAACCTGGCGCACAGAAGATTGATTTTGACGACATTCAAAATCTGACCTTGCTGGGTTTACAAGGCATGATTGATCCCCCTCGCCCGGAGGTGATTTCTGCAATTCAGGTCTGCCGGCAAGCGGGTATCACCGTAAAAATGATCACCGGCGACCATGCACTCACTGCGGCTGCCATTGGAAAACAAATTGGATTATGTCAGGATGGCTGTAGCGCAGTGCTAACCGGCGCTGAGCTATCAAACCTCTCTGATGCAGAATTGATCGAGAGCGCCGAGAGAATCAACGTTTTCGCCCGTGTGGCGCCGGAACAGAAATTACGACTTGTGGAGGCGCTTCAGGCACGCGGGCATGTTGTAGCGATGACCGGAGACGGAGTCAACGATGCTCCTGCCCTCAAACAAGCAAATATTGGCGTTGCAATGGGCATAACCGGCACCGACGTCTCAAAAGAAGCCGCCGACATGATTTTAACAGATGATAATTTTGCCTCCATCGAAGCAGCCATAGAAGAAGGTCGTGGAGTTTTCGATAATTTAATTAAATTCATCGCATGGACATTGCCCACCAATTTGGGTGAAGGATTGGTGCTGCTAACCGCAATTGTTGCAGGTATTACTATCCCCATCTTACCCATCCAAGTGTTATGGATCAACATGATTACGGCTGGGGTGCTGGGTATTACCCTCTCTCTTGAGCCAAAAGAAGCAGATATTATGCAACGCAAACCACGCGACCCCAAAGCGCCTATTTTGAGCGGTATGATTATCTGGCGCATCCTGTTGGTGAGCCTGATAATTTTAGGCGGTGCGTTTGGGTTGTTTGAATACGAATTGGCGCGCGGTGCCTCGCTGGCGGAGGCGCGTTCCGTGGCTGTCAACGTTATTGTTTTCGTGGAATTGTTCTATTTGTTCAATTCTCGTTCATTAAGCCGCTCACCATTCCAATTGGGTTTCTTCTCTAATCTATGGGCGGTGGGAGGCGCTATTTTAATGATCCTTATCCAGATAGCGTTTACCTATCTGCCTGTTATGAACACCCTCTTTGGCAGTGCGCCAATTCCTTTGGCGCTTTGGGCAGACGTAATTGCCGTCAGCTTGTTGGCGTATTTCGTTGTCGAGATTGAGAAATGGTGGCGGCGCAAGATATCGCGCTGATGAAATTGCGCTAATTCCCTGGCGGGCAAGACGTCCTAACGAGATTAAAAGACAATCACTACCCATTCCACAAGGTATGGACTGCGCCTATATCCTGTTTACTCATCCAGTTGAACGACGCTATCCTGGCGTTGAGACGTCAACGCGGCGCTAAAGATGGCGTGGCTCCTGGCAGTTTCATCCGGTGTGGCGCAGTATAGAGGTTGCTGCATGGCGCTGCCGTGCAGCAGTTCGTCGCAGAAAGCGGCAATCATTTGCAGCATGGCATCCGAAGCGCCAAACTCGAAGATGTGCCCGGTGATGCTGGCGTAAGCCGATTGGTGCGCCAGGTCTTGCACATGCCAGGCTTGCGGACTGCCCGAAACATAAGGTAAATAAGCAATTTGCTTGGGGTTTTGCAGGCTATACTGGGCGGAGAACTCCGTACCTTCAATTTTTATGTACCAGGTGTTCTGATTGCCAGGAGCGATGCGTTTCGTGGCGAGCAGCATCGGAAAAGCACAACCGCCATTGTTCACGTCGCAAGCCAGAACGGCATTATCCCAGGTTTCGCAAGGCACCAGGTTTCCCTCTTTATCCGGGCGTTGCGTTACGATTTTGGAGAGCAGGGCGCGCAGGCTGCGCGGCATCCATCCGAAACGCAGGGGTAAATAGAGGATGTGAAAGCCCAAATCGCCCATGCAGCCATATTCGCCGTTGAAGGCAATCTGGCGTTTCCAGTTAATTGGCTTGCGCGGGTCGAGATCGCTGGAATGTAAAAAGCCTGCTTCGGCGCTGATGATCCTGCCGAATCTACCCTCGCTCATCCATTGGAAAATACGATACGCCCCAGGATAAAAAGCAAACTGGGAAACGCAGCGCACGAATAAATCGGGGTGCCTGCCAATTTCTTCCAGAATAACGCGGTTGGCGCTTTGATCTATGCCAAACGGCTTTTCACCAAAGAGGTGTTTGCCGGCGCGCAAAATATCCACGTACACCTGCTCGTGCAGGTTGTGCGGCACGGCGCAATATACCGCCTCCACTTCGGGATGCGCGATGAGTTGGCGGTAATCGGTGGTCGTCAGACTGAGGTTAAAATTGTGGCGGAACCAATCCATAGATTGCTCCGTGCGACTCGAGACTGCCACCAGGCGCGGCTCAAAATCCAGGTCGAGCAGGTGGCACCAGCGCGCCGTGGCGCTGGCAAATTCACGTCCCATCATCCCACAGCCAATAATGCCAAAATTGACGATTCTCTTTTTCATCTCTCCTCCTGCATGCGCGCTTATTCTTCCCCATTCCAATATTTCTGCCAGTGCTGGTGATAATACCCCAGCGTGGTTTGCAGCCCAACCTGCAAGGGAGTTTTAGGCGTCCAACCCAGGCGCGAGCGAATTTTGCGATAATCACCGTAATAATCGCCAATGTCAATGTTTTTTCGATCGGGTGGGAAGGGAATCATCTCGTAGGAGCCGCCGCCGTTGACTTCCAGCAACATATCTGCCGTGTCTTTCAAGGTGATGGGGTCGTCGGCGCCGAGGTTGAAGATTTCCCCGTTGGCTTCGTCCGAAGCAGCGGCGAGCAGCATAGCTTCCACCACGTCGTCCACGTAGTTAAAGTCGCGCACTTGTTTCCCATCCCCATAAACGAGGAAAGGTTTTCTCTCTACGAGTTTACGAATCCAGATCCCCAAGAAGGTCTGGCGAGCGTCTTTGACGCGCATACGCGGACCGTAAGTGTTGGTCAGGCGCAGCACGGCAGCCCGAATGCCATACACATTGTTATACACCAGGTGGTACCACTCCCCTGCCATTTTGTTAATCCCGTTCACGTCCACCGGCTGAAGGGGATGCCGCTCGTCCACAGGCAGGTATTGCGGTTTACCGTAAATCTGGCGCGTGGATGCAAACACGATTTTAATTTGCGGGTTGTAGCGGCGGCAGGCTTCCAGAATGGTAAGCTGGGCGCGGGCGTTGATGTCCAGATCAGGGTAAGGATTTTGCATCGAGTCGAGGTGACTGGTTTGTCCTGCCAGGTTAAACAGATAGGCGTGCCCTTGAATCAAGTATTTCATAGAATGTTCGTCGCGCACGTCCGAGATGTTGACGTGCACGCGCTCGCGAATCGACTCTATGTTGAATAAATTGCCGCCATATTCTGGAATCAAGCTGTCAATTAGGGTTACCTGGGCGCCCGCCTCTACCAGGCGCATGGCAAGCGCCGCGCCGATGAAACCCAGACCGCCGGTGATGAGCACGTTTTGGTTTGAGAAATTATCCATTTTGAGACCCTCCTGACCAAGCCTTTTTCCACGGCAGCAAGTAAAAAACACCTCCCAACAGGGCATTCCCAATGAGCAGCAGGTAGGTGAGCAGCGCCAGCACGGTCGCCTGGGCGTTGCTCAAGCCAAAGCGGGTGAAAATGGCAACGAACAAACCTTCACGGATGCCAACGCCCTGGATCGTGATGGGAATAACACGGATAAGATCAATGACGGAATGCGCCGTCAGGTAGACGAAAAACGAAACGTTCAGGCGTAGGGCGGCGCCTACGAATGCACAACCGACGATCCACGCCAGACGTGAGGCAAGAGATACAATGCTGGACCACAGCAGCAACGCCGGTTGACCGGCATAAAGAGTCAGGTGGTCAGCGATCCGTTCCAGGCGCGGTAGCACCCATTCGCACCACGTCTGTGGTAGCAGCCTGCCGGATACAGATTGTACCAGCCGGTGTGTTAGCGGCTGGATGCTGATGAATAACGCCAGGGCAATACCAATGAACAGAGCAGCGCTCCAATACGCCACGCTTACCGGCAATTGGATCTCGCGGTATCCGATAGCGAGAGCCAGCAGCGCCAGCGCCATCAGAGTGAACAGACCAACCAGCCTGTCAACGAAGACAACAGAAAACGCCTTGGAATAGCCCTTTTCTTCGCCGCCCATGTGTATGACGCGATAGACGTCTCCGCCCACCGTGCTGGGCAAAAACTGGCTGAAAAAAAAGCCGATGAAGGTGAGCATCGTCAAATACCAGAAAGGGGGGCGCGTCTGTGCAGAAATACCGTAAAGAATGTAGTAACGCCAGCCCTGTAAAAACAACATCAAAAAATCAAACAACAACGCGCCCAACAGAAACCGTACGTCCACCTGGCGCATAACGGCAGTCAATTCGTGTAATGGCACGCGCAGCAACACAACAACCAGCAGTACAAGCCCCAATAAAATCCGGGCTGCTTGCTGCAAGCGGGGTGGGATGTGAGGCAGCTTCATGGTGTGAACGGCTTAAGCTCACCGTAAACAGCGTGATATTCGTGCAGGCGGGTGTAAATTCGGCGTACATTGCCGGGCAGATTTTCATCCTCTCCCTGATTGTGGCGCATGTCATAATCCAACACCTGGCGCACCACGTCTTCCACTTTGTCAGAGTAAGGAATGTCAAGAAAACGCAGCAGACGCTGCAATTCCTCCTGGCGCGTTTCAGGTTGAAAGAAACGGTCATAATCCACCATGATCACTTTTTGCCCGCTTGCATTATCAAAAAAGCGCTGCACGAACTGCGCCCACAAACGGTAGCTGATGAAGTAGGGTAGATTGTCGCGTTTTTGCAGCGAACCGGCGACAGCGCGCGGGTGGCGATACACGTAGAGGATACTCTCAACCTTGCCGTGTTTGATCCAGGCAGGCAGGGTGAGGGAAAAACGTGTATCCTTCAGGGTGTGCTGTGCGTGCTCAGCCGCCAGACGAGCTACTTCGTCCTTCATTGTCGTATCCGCGCGCTGGTTTATTTCCGTCTGCCCCGGCAGCCACAAATAGCGCAGCTTGCCCAAATTCCAGACCAAACCCATGCGCCAGTTGTGCTGTTCGTTGGCGGCGATCCAGTAGTCAATGCCTGCCCAGTCGCCAATGATCAGGCGGTTATTCAGGTCAATGATATATTTATTTTCAAAATATCCTTTTTTATTCCATTGGTTGCCTTTCAGGAAGAGTTCTGGGTCTCCCATGCCGACGCCAAGCGTAAAAATCAGGTTCGCAATCAGCGATGTGCCGCTGCGGTGCATTCCGGTAACAATTTTCATACGTTATACCTTTTGAGCAATTACAATTTTTGAGGGATATGCGTAAATCGGGAAGGGTTTGCGGTGAACGTGCGTTGAGCGGGCGATATCCCAAGCCCACTTCCAGCCCAGCAAGGTGAACATCTTTTCCAGCGTCATGTAACGAAAATCCAGGATCGTATCGCGAACCTGAAACTGAAATTTGTCCATTATTTTCTGGATAACGTCCATATCGTATGCGTAGCAAACAGGCGGGCGGTAGAGAAAATAACGTGCTTTCTGCAAGGTTGCCACCAGGTTGTTGTGCATGTCCACGAAATTGAAGATAAAATAACCACCCGGCTTGATGGTGCGTTGAATGGCGGAAAGAAATTCCACCTGGTTGGGTACATTCTCAATCACATTGAGCAGCACCACAACGTCAAACTGACCCTCGCGGTAGTCCATGCGCTCGAAGCGACCATGGTCTACCTGCACTCCGTAAGTGGTCTGCGCGAATTGGCGAAAACGTGCCGACACGTCGCAACCCATAGCGTGGTGTCCGTGCTGCTTGGCAACGTATAGGAAGGTTCCTGTGCCCGGTCCAATTTTCATAATTTCCAGCGGGCGGTCTACGGCGAAATACTTTTGCAAGCGCTGAAAGCGCAGCCGTGAAGTTGCCAGGCGCGATGGTTCATCAGAAAAATAATCCTGGTAGCCCCAGATATTGCCTGTGCTTGTTTTACTGGCTTCAAAAAACTCTTCGGCGTTGAAAAACCATTCAAAAAAACGCTCGTTGGGCATAGGAGTTTGCTTGATCATACCGCACTGGCATTTCTGAAACAGGAAAGGAAAGCCGAAATGGGTTACTCGATAGAGGGGGGTGTAGCGCGGTTTTCCGCACAAGTAACATGCGTTGTCGCTGTCATCTTGGTCATAAAAATCCGCAGGTAGGGTCAGCATGCCGTCTTCGTTTACTTGCGGAGTGGTTTGTGTCGTATCCAAATTGTGTTTCTCCATACTTATTGTTCAGGGCTGGTTTTTATTCTACCATAAACCTGGGATTGTCGTATACATAGTGCCTGCCAGATGGAATAAATATTTAAAATCAACCAACTGGCAAATGTATAAACAAAGAAAATTAGATTGGTCATCATGATTCCCATCAGGTGGGAAACGGGACGGACGAGGAGCAGGGGAGGAACACTCATCATTAAAATAACCAGGCTGGCAACGACGCTTTCTCCTGTTCCTTCTACGTTTCGGTTGTTGAGAATGACAATCGTCAAGGTCAGATAAAACAAGATAATCATTTCTGGGCGCAGCAAGTTAACGTACAGGTCCCAGCGGTCGCGGTAAGGTTTTTCATCCCCCAGCAGCAAATGCACGTAAGGTGGTTGGGGGTTTTCCGGATAATATCCCAACAGGTAAGCAATTTCGCTGAACAAAAAAACTGGTTTTGTAGAGAGAGTGTGGTTCATGTATTCCAGCGGGTGAGTGGTAATGATTTGCATCACCGTTCTTTTGGCATCGGCTTCATATTCCCTGGGAGCATCGTGGCGGCTATGGATGGGCGGCTTGCCTATGGAAGCGCGGAAATGATTGACAAACAATTCTGCCATCCTGTCACTGCACAGGGTTTCTTTTAGTCCAGGAATATCCTTTGCGTAATCTTCAATTATCGCAGGGCTATAACACATTCCAGTAATCATGCTGTGAGCGGTAAAATGGCGAACGACTCCCTGGGTGGTGTAGTAACGGTCAAAGGAAAGGTTTTGATATAAGCTGACACCCACCAGTCCGGCGAGTAAAATGCACACAGGATAAACTCTACTCCAGAGCATGGCTGGCAGATAGAGATTGCCGCCGTCCTGATGGGGAGTTTCAACCTTGCTGCGTGCTTTACGATACGCTACGTAAGAACGGAAAACCGCCCAGATGGTGAAAAACAATAACGCGGCTGGTATATCTGGTGAGGAACGTATGTGGTAACAAAATACCAGCACACCCGTTTGGAACAAAATCGCGACCAGGTTTGGCAGGGAAAACGGCTTGCTCTCCAGGATGACAAAAGCCAGGTGCAGATAAGCAATCATCGCCAATATATTAAAATTACGTTGGGCGTGGATACTGTTAAAGCGGATGTTTCCAGGGAAGGCGAACAGCATCACGTAAATTGCCATGAGCACAAATAAAACCGTCAGCAGGCGCTGCCAGGAGTGGCGAAAGGCAGCAAGGTAAACGGTCAGTGAGGCAGCCAAAAGCAGGAACCAAAAATAATACAGGCTTTCCAGTTTTGCTCCAAACAGCATAAAAGCGAGCAAGACAAAATCTGCCCCGCCCTTGTCATCACCGGGGAAGCCGAGAATTTCACTTCGGTCGCTCTTGCCATACACGTCCGGATTCTTAAATCCGTAACATACTTTGCTGGTGTCAACGTTTTGCAGCGCAGCCGCGCGTGCAATGGCTTGGTTGTCAAAGCCGCGCCGGTTCGTAAAGTAATCTGCATCCAGCGCATCGCCAACGTCGCAGTAATACACGTACCCACCCCGCCCGTAAAACAGACGCGTGATGGCGGTAGCGATGTTAGTGTAACTGTGCGGGTATTCAGTTGCGCTCACGTCCAGCATGCCCAGGCGCACACCGCGCCAGAACAACAAAGCCAATGCGACGAGTATCAGCGCGATAATAAGCGCAGGGCGTGTCCTATCGTTCACCCACCTCTCAGTGCGATGGCGCCCTAACGCCACCACAACCCCGGCAAGGATGAGGGCAACGGGCAGAGTAAATAGCCAAGCATCCGTGGGGAGAAAAAATTTACGCCCAAATCCGTTTATAAGGAGCAGATTATCAGCGGCGTAGGGGCTGTTGGTTATCAACACAAAAAAGTCTCGCAAGCGTTTCTTCTCGTTACCGCTGCGATTCCAGATTTTGACGCTGTGGATATCGTACGAAGCGCCAAGGTCCACCTGCCACCAGGCGTTTTTTTCCGCCTCGGTTTGGCTGAACCGGTCAGAACCGTCAACGTCTCCATCAACAGCAAAAGCTGCGACCGGAAAACTTCCATCCCACGTCAGGGGCATCACAGGAGGAACACCTAAAACCGGGCTGGGTGCTTTGGCAGTGCTGGACTGCGCCGCGGCTTTCTGTAAGGCGAGGTTAGCGCTCCCTGCCGGATTGTTACGGGCAGAGCCGTATACCTCCACCTCTGCCAAATTGAGCGCGTTCATCCCATTGAGCAAGATGCGCACGCTCCTGCCAGGCTGGTTGATTGCGCTTAGAGTGGACCGGGCACTACCTCCCGCAACAGGATAAACGTGGATTCCTCGCATTTGCCAGTTCATCCACATCAACGCTGGCAGGCTAAGAACGCCGCCGAGGATGAGCAAGGCAGCGCATCTGTTGTGCCGCTCCTTCCAAATCGCAGAGAAAGCATTCCCTATCCTGCGTAAATCCAGCTGCGCGCCGGAACACAACGTTGCCACCATCCAGGCAAGCAACGTAAATCCGAACAACGACAAACACAACAATACGCTGCCCATCAAGTGCGGCATGGGACGCACAACAAGCAGGCTGGGAATGGTTAATGCAAGGGTAAGCGCGCTGACGACGAGGTTTTCTGTTACTCCTCCCAAATCTTTATTATTAAAAAATGCAACCACCAAAGCCAGGTACAGGAGAAGTAAAATATCAGGACGAATAGGATCGTAATAAAGACCCCATCGGTCACGGCGAGGTTTTTCAAAGGAAAGCAGGGGGTAAAACGTGTCCTGATAAAATCCAAGGTTGTAAGCAAACGATTTAAGCAGCATAGTTGGCATATCGTTGCTTACCTGCTTGATATACGCCAGCGGATGTTGGTAAATTAGATCTAACATCATTCTGCGTGCATCGGATTCATATTCCCGCGGGGAATAATGGCGGCTTTCTAGGGGCGGTTTACTGCGGGAGGAGCGGTAATATCTGACAAGGCTCTCCGCCAGGTCATCACTACACGTCATTGTTTCAATCCCTGGGATCGCAGCCGAGTAACTGCTGATGATCTCACGGCTAAAGCACAACCCGGTTGCCATGCTGTGCCAGGTGAAATGTCGGGTAACACCTTTCGTGGTGTAATATTGATCGTAAGCCTTATTTTGGTAAACGTTGACCGCTGCAAGGGCGACCCCCAGCAGAACAAGAGGATAAATCCTCTTGAGGACGAGGCGTAAGGCAAACACCAGTCTTTCGCTGCGCATACCTCCGCTCAGGCTGGTGGAACTTTTCCGCACGTCTAACAGACTGCGCAGAAAGGCGTAAGTGCCAAACAAAAGGATTCCCGCCAGGATTTCAATGGACGAACGGATGTTGTAACAAAAAGCGACACAGAAAACTTGAACGAGAACAGCCAGTAGCTTTCCCGCTGTGAGCGGTTTTTTCTCCAGCATAGCCAGAATAATGTGCAGATATGCTATCATGGCTAACATACTGGTATTGCGTTGGGCATGAATACTACTATAGCGCAGGTTTGTCGGGAACATGAAGAAAACCGCGTAAAGGGATAAAAGCAGGAAAAAAACCAGCATCAATTTTTGCCACGAAGTGCGGTAGGCGGCGACGTAAACGGTCAGAGAAATTGCGAAAAGCAGAAACCAGAAATAATACAGGCTTTCCAGTTTTGCCCCAAATAACAGAAATGCGAGAGTTACAAAATCCACGCCGCCCTTGTCATCTCCGGGGAAGCCGAGAAACTCGCTGCGTTCGCTCTTGCCGTAAACCTCAGGGTTTTTAAAACCATAACAAATCTTACTGGTGTCAATGTTTTGCAGCGCTGCCGCACGTGCAATGGCTTGGTTGTCAAAACCGCGCCGGTTCGTAAAGTAATCTGCGTCCAGCGCGTCGGCGACGTCGCAGTAATACACGTACCCTCCGCGCCCGTAATACAAGCGCGTGATGGCGGTAGCGATGTTGGTGTAACTATGCGGGTATTCAGCTCCATTGACATCCAGCATGCCCAGGCGAATACCTTGCCAGAACAACAAGGCAAACGTTAAACCAATCAAAATGATAAATAAAACAGATCGGGTCTTATCATTGACCCACGCCGCAATCCATTTTCCCCCAAGAAAAAGACTTCCCGCCAGCAGCATGGCAAATGGCACAACAAACAACCAGGAGCGAAACGGGATAAAGACGTGTCTACCAGCAACCTGGGTGAGAAGCAGGTCATCGGCAGCGTAAGGGGGGTTCATTACCAAGACGACATAACCACCCAATTCCTTTTTGTGCTCTCCTGCCCTGCTCCAGACGAGTATTTTTTGGATGTCATACAGCCGGTCAAAATCTATCTGCCACCATGGGTTTTTCTCTGCTCTCGTCTGGCTTGCCACTCCGTCTTTTTTTCCATCAACGGCGTATATCGGAAAAGGCACTCCGGGGATGTTGTAGAGTTGGTTGGGTGGTATTTCTAATATGCCAATGTCCACCGTTTGGATACCAACTGTGCTGGATTGCGAAACCGGCATTAACGGAGTAATATTCTGTGGTTTATCCGTACTGGCGTGTGGCTTGCCAAACACTTCCACTTCAGCAAGGCTGAGTGCGCCTTCTCCGTCAAGCAGGATGCGCACACTCTTTCCCGGCTGGTTAATGGGGAGCGTTGCGGAGCGGGCAGCACCGCCTGGCGCGAAATAAATGTGAATCCCTCGCGCCTGCCAGTCTATCCACATTAGCACAGGCAGAATTAAAACACTGCCCAAAACGAGCAAAATACCAATACTTTTTTGTCGGCATTCCGGAGGGGAAGGGATTTTTTGCATTATCCTTGCTGTTTGGCGTTTTCAGAAGATATGCCAATTTTGCGTTTAATAAGGTAAGGCGGGCGCTTTTTCACTTCGTCGTAGATACGCGCAATGTACTGCCCCAGGACGCCAACACTCATTAACTGCACACCCCCCAGGAAAGTGATCATCACCATCAAAGAGGTCCAGCCAGCCGGATCGTCCACGTGTAACAGGGATTTTCGGATGATCAAGCGTACAATCCAGAAGAAACTCAAACCTGCAAAGAGAAAACCCAGCCAGGTAACAAAATCCAACGGCTTATAGGAGAAGGATAAAATTGCCGTAAGAGCAAAACGAAAATACTTGCGCAGATTGTAGCCCGATTCACCGGAATACCGTTCGTGGCGTTCATACTCTAAACCCACCTGGCGGAAACCCACCCAGGAACGCATTCCCCGCAGATAACGATTGTTCTCCGGCATTTCATTCAAAGCGCTGATCACGTTATGACGCATGACGGCAAAGCTGCCGGCGTCGTTTGGGAATTGCACGTCAATTAAAAAGTTCAGTACGCGATAAAAAGCGAAATAGAAGAACTTGCGAATGGCAGAAGTGTGGCGTTTTTTAATGATGCCATAAACCACGTCGTATCCTTCGTTGGCTTTAGCAAGAAATTGGGGGATGACTTCCGGTGGATCTTCCAGATCGTCGTCCATCATCACTATCAGTTCACCGCCAGCGTTCTGCATCCCGGCGCTGATGGCGGCTTGTTCGCCAAAATTACGCGAAAGTTCGATGAGTTTGAGGTGTGAGTCCTGGGCACAGAATTGCGCAACCACTTCCGCCGAGTTATCCCGGCAACCATCCACAACCGCGATAATTTCGTATGTTTGTGTACAGGCGCTGAGTGTTTTCGTCAGCCTTTCGTACAAATGAGGAAAGATTTCAGCGGAATTATAAATTGGAATAATCACGGATACTTCATAAGGGTGATTCACAGCTTTCTTGATTTTCCTCCCTGAGAGCGAATGGAAGTATTATACCAGATAATTTCTTCCGAGATTATTCCTCAGAAAGAATTCGCAAAAGGTGTCCCAAAAGTGAAACGTCATCAACGATTTATAATTTTATTCTCATCATTATTCTTAATAAATTTCAAGATAAATATATTGACAAACGCTAAAACAAATGTTATTCTCTTAAGCGTGTAACGATGAAAACCGAATAGGATGGATTGTGGAGGCGAGGATCCGGAGTATTACCAGGTCGCTTC
>CAZGDA010000054.1:0-2113 GCA_964524425.1 uncultured Anaerolineaceae bacterium
TATCAAAAGCCTCTGCCAGAATAACGGCGGAGGGGGTGGCACTCATCGCCGTGTGATGCTCGAATCCATTTTTGACGATGTGTTTTAATAAACCCTGTAAATTGGGGACTTCGACGACGGCGCGACTGCCGAAGGTGTTCAACGGGTCGTCTGTGAAGCGCCCGTCACCAACGTATGCGCGGATGATACCGTATTGATCATCCGTGGAGATGCGTGCGAAGCTCATCGGGCCGGCTGGAATTCTGCCGTTAATTGCTCCGTAGGTGTTTTCTTTCCCCAGGGTCGTGGCGAGAATGTTGGCGTATTCCATCTTTGCGTCTGGGTAAAAGCTTTTTGCCCAGTTGCCGCAGTGAAATAAAACACATTTATCGGGATCTTCTGTGTAATTGTTGTTCCAATCTACCAATGCGCTTGGTTTTTGTGTGGCTAGTTGTAGAGCATACATGGAGGCTACACCGGTGATATCTACTTCGCATGCACTGGGCAAAAGCTCATCGCTCATCATGCTCATCAGAGTGCAGACGTTAATACCAAAATTTTGCTGTATGGAATCCCAACATTGTAACGCGGTCGCCTGAACGTCCTGTTCTTTCATCCATTTGTTTAATGCTGCAGCGAACTTTGCCATGCGCAGCAACGCCGGAGAGGGAACGTTATCCGTAGGAAGATAGCCGCGAATGTTCTCAAGCCTTTCTATTACGATTGTGTCTTCATCCTTTAGCCGGTTGGCAGAGCCAATAATTTCAGATAAATCTGCGGTCAGGACGGTAATGTCGCTGGATTGCAATAGCTTTTCGCTGAAACGAACGGTGTTAAAGGCGTTGGGTCTTGCGCCAATTGCTCCCAGACGAGCGTTGCGTAGTCCTTTTACCACGCGGCACACGCCCAAGAAATTTTTCAAATCCTTCTTAAAGCTTGCAGAATTTGGAGCGCTGGTATGTAGATCGGTAACGGAGTATGGGAATTCATATTGACGCAAGTTGTTGCATACAGAAATCTTGCCGCAAAAAGCGTCCCGACGGCGCTCCACATTAAAAGCGTCCAAATCGTCTGGGTAAGCCTGGACGAGAATTGGTACCTGCAATCCGGAGAGTTTTATGGCATCGGCAATGCCTTTTTCGTTGCCAAAATTGGGCAGCACGATCAAGATGCCGTCAATTCTATCGCGGTTCGCCTTGAATAACTCGGCGCAGGCTTTGGCGTGTTCGTAGGTTTCAACAGATCCGAGTTTGGTTTGATGTTCAGCGAGCATCACCGCTTCAATGTTGAACTCTTTGAAAAGAGCTTGAATATCTTTGCGTGCTTCGGAAACCAATTGAACGGGGAAAAAATCGCGGTTTCCAAAAATGACTGCGAGTGTAGAATTATTCATGATTACCTCCAAATATTAGAAAAATATTAACCGGTAAAGCACGCTAGTCCACTTTGAGATGATTTATCGTCCAGGATGGCGTGTTTATTTTCCACCTTGATTAGAAATTACACATTAAACCCCCACGCGCCGGCGACGAGGATGATGTTGGAATAAGGGGTGAACTCACCTGTACGTATTACGGCGCGTGTAACTTCTGAACGTCTCTTCAACTCGACGTGAGAGATCATCTCAAACGAGATAGAAGGGAGTAACTTTTGGATTTGCGCATATACGTGTGGGCTGTGAGTTATTATCTCATTTGCGAGATACGCTTTCTCAACGTACATTTCCTCCAAAACAACTTCCAGAGTTTGGATGAAGCCAGGCACACCTTTTTTCAGGGCGATGTCAATACGTTGGGTTGATGGTGGGATAGGAAACCCGGCGTCAACGATGGTTAGGGTGTCGTTATGACCCAGGTAAGATATAGCGCTGGATATGGGTGCATTGATCAAGCCAATTTTCTTCATGTGTTAGCCTCCAATTTGGATTGCGAATTAAGGAACATCTCACAGCAAAACGATAAGCGCCCGGCTGTGAGATGTCTATTTTGGTGGAGGCAGGATGTTTGCTACCGCATAATCCTGCCTCTATATCATGGTTAATCTTTCTGCCGAGGCTCTCTTAGGTTATTGAGCCGGAGCGCATTTCTCTGTAGAGCCGGTGGGGGCGAAGGTCTTGTATTGGCAGGCGTTCTCT
>CAZGDA010000054.1:2213-17735 GCA_964524425.1 uncultured Anaerolineaceae bacterium
CGTCGTCGTTGTGGACGAGTTGAAGGACGTCGTAGCCGAGTTCCTTCGCCTTGGCAGCGGCGATCTCGGACATGGCGCCGAAGAATGGGTTCTCAACCGGCGGGACGATGACGCACATGAGCTTCTTTTCACCTTCTGCAGCGGGAGCTTCCGCGGCTGCTGTGCATTTCTCTGTAGAGCCGGTGGGGGCGAAGGTCTTGTATTGGCAGGCGTTCTCTGGGGTGAGGAGGACCATGTCAATGGACTGCTTTTCTGCCTTGGAGGCTTTGCCGTTCTTGATGAATTCATCCGCCTGGATGGCAGCCTGGTTTGCCATTTCAGCGACGGGCTGCAGGGAGGTGGCTTTGAGTTCGCCCTTCATGATGGACTGGATGGCGTCATCCGAGCCGTCGAAGCCGACGACGATGATGTCCTTCTTGCCAGCAGCGAGGAGAGCCGCCTGAGCGCCGAGAGCCATGGTGTCGTTGCCGCAGATGACGCCCTTGATGTCGGGGTTAGCCTGGAGGATGGACTCCATGACGGTGTAGGCTTCGGTCTGGCTCCAGTTGGCGGTTTGTTGAGCGACCATCTCCATATCGGGGAGTTGGTCGAGGACGTCGTGATAGCCCTGGGAGCGGACGTGCGCGTTGGTGTCGGTGTCCTTGCCGGTGAGTTCGACGTAAGTGCCTTCTTCTTCCATGAGTTGAGCGAAGTATTCGGCGAGGAGGGTAGCGCCCTGGTAGTTGTTGGAGACGATCTGGGCAGTGGCGACGCCTTCTTTGGTGATCTCACGGTCAACGAGGAAGGAAGGGATGCCAGCGTCTTTGGCTTTCTGGACTGCGGCGACGGAGGCGTCTGCGCCGGCGTTATCGAGGATGATGGCGGCGGCTTTCTTGGCGATGCAGGTTTCAAAGAGTTCCATCTGCTTGTTGGCGTCGTCGTTGTGGACGAGTTGAAGGACGTCGTAGCCGAGTTCCTTCGCCTTGGCGGCGGCGATCTCGGACATGGCACCGAAGAATGGGTTCTCAACCGGCGGGACGATGACGCACATCAATTTCTTACCGCCTTCGGCGGCTGGTTCTTCCTGTTTTGGGGCAGCCGCTTCTTCTTGAGCTGCTGGTTTTTCTGCAGCCGGGGCTGGAGCAGCCGGGGCAGCGCAAGCGCTGAGCAAGATGGTCAAAACCATCAGTACGCTTAAAATCTTCATTATGGTATTCGATTTCATTTTTCTCTCCTTGTAGTTATTTGTCCTATCATTAGTTGCTATAGTGTGTTTGATGAATGATTTTTCTTATGATACTGTCACCTCCTACGTCTATGATATTTGGGGTAATTCATTAAGCGCTGGCGCTTTCTTTGGATTCTTGCTGTTGTTGCTGTTGTTGTTGAAGGGCAATTTGTTCTTGCAAGCGAGCCTGCGCCTGGTCTATGATTACAGCCAGAACAATTACAGCGCCTTTGATGACCTGTTGCCAGAAGGAAGAGACTCCGACCATCACCAGACCATCTCCCAGGACACCAATAACAAAGGCACCCACCAGGGTACCCCCGATGCTGCCTCTTCCACCTGCCAACGATGTACCGCCCAAGACTACTGCGGCGATCGCGTTGAGTTCAAACGAAGACCCTGTCGCGGGGTGAGAAGCGACAAGTTGCGAAGCGATGATCAACCCAACCATCGCAGAGCAAAAGCCGCTGATGATATATACGTTCGTGGTTACTTGTTTAACTTGGACACCCGAAAGCGAAGCGGCGCGTTCGTTGCCGCCAACTGCGTATACGTGTCTTCCAAAAGGTGTGCGACTGGCTATGAAGGCGGCAATAATGGTAAAAAGCAGCATAATCCAGATGGAATAATTAACTCCCAGCAACTCACCGGAGCCAAGCAGAGGGAAATTTGTGTTGCCCAATTCGGGTCTGCCAACGATGTTTGGGTAGGTGTAGCCATTGTTGAGCAAGAGGGCGACTCCACGTGCCATGTATAACGTGCCTAATGTAGCGATAAACGGCGCCACACGGAACCTGGTGATGATAATCCCGTTGATAGCACCGATTAGGATGCCGACGATCAAACCGATGACGATAATCATCCAGGTATGAGGGAAAATGATGATGCCGAACATGGGCAGTTTAATGCCTTCGTTGATCAATCCACCGGCAATCATGGCTGTTAGCCCAACCACAGAACCCACAGACAGGTCAATGCCCCCGGTGAGGATAACGAATGTCATGCCGATTGCCAGAAGGGCGTTTTGGGCAACGTGTTTGGACATGATGCCGATGTTGGCTGTGCTTAAGAATTCCTTCGAGAGGGATGAAAACACGACAACGACTAAAATCAGGGCGATGAATGTCCTACCCGCCATTAAGATTTGCAGAAGTGTGGTTCTGCTATTGAGAGATCTTCGAGGGTTTTTGTTTTCCCCTTTATCTTGCTGTTCCATTTACTCCTCCGTTATTAATTCCGTTTTTCCCAACGCCATGACCGATCCCCGAGGCGGCAACCAAGGCTTCTTCGGTTGCCTGTGCGCGGGAAAATTCTCCGGTAATGCTGCCTTTCGACAGAACCAGGATACGATCTGACATGGCGAGTATTTCTTTTAATTCTGACGAGATAAACAAAATCCCTAAGCCTTGCGCAGCCAGTCTACTCATAATCTCAAAGATTTCAGACTTTGCTCCTACGTCAATTCCGCGTGTTGGTTCATCCATCATTAATACCTTGGGAGCAGTGAGCAGACCTTTCGCTACGACCACTTTTTGTTGGTTGCCACCACTTAAGGAGGTGATCAACTGCTGTGCACTGGCAACGCGAATGGATAAATCCTTGACCATGCGCTCGGTAGCCGTTTTCTCTTTGCTTGTAGAAAGTACGAAAGAGGAGATATATTTACGCAGACTGGCTAGGAGCATGTTGTGAGCAACGGAAAGGGTTTGAATAATTCCGTCGCGTTGTCGGTCTTCCGGGATAAGGACCAATCCTTCCTGGATGCGCTCTTTAATCAACGTTGCACTCAAGTCTTTACCTGCCAGGATGACCTTGCCAGTGGATTCCGGGCGGATACCTGCCAGGCACTCAAGCAATTCGGAACGCCCGGCACCCATCAGCCCGTAAAGTCCCAGGATCTCTCCGCGATGCAGGTTTAGGGAAACGTGGTCAACGGTGAAACCACCCCCTATGCGCGGCAGGCAAATATCGTTTGCTTCTAACACAGGTTCGCCGATTTCGTGTTCCATGTGACTGAATAATGCGGCTGGTTTGCGCCCAACCATATTCTCGATGATCCAGGGCAAGTCAACTTTGGAGGCGTTTTCTTGGGCAATCCGGCGACCATCGCGCAGCACGGTAATGTAATCGCCAATTTGGAGTAGTTCTTCCAACTTATGGGATATGTAAATAATAGAAACACCACGCTCTTTTAAATCGCGGATGAGTTTAAATAACACTTCCACTTCCGATGTACTTAATGCGGAGGTAGGCTCGTCCATGATCAAGATTTTCACGTTTTGCGACAAAGCCTTGGCAATTTCGATAATCTGTTGCTGACCCAGGCGCAGTTCCCCTACCAAAACAGTCGGGTCTATGTTGTGTTCCATGCGTTGAATAAGCTCTCGAGCAGCTTCGATTTGGGCTTTTTTATCCACTACCACACCGCGCAGGGTAACTTCGCGCGCCAGAAAAATGTTCTCGGCTACGTTCATGTTGGGGCACAAATTCAATTCTTGATAGATAATGCCAATTCCCTGGTGTTCTGCTTCGTGAGGAGAGCGGATTTTTATTTCTTTCCCTTCTAGGACGAGATGACCGGATGTGGGAGATTCCACGCCAGCCAGGATTTTCATTAAGGTAGATTTCCCAGCCCCGTTTTCTCCAACCAGGACATTCACCATGCCACGATAGACATTGAAGTCAACCTCGTCCAGCGCAACGGTACCTGGGAAAACCTTGGTAACTTTTTCAACGCGCAAAACGATATCATCCTGAACGTTGGCGACAGATTGTTTTTCTACTTGGATTGCATCTGTCATAATTTCACTCCGTTATTTCGATCTTGACTGGCACGATCGTTATCTTGCTCATGTTTATTTCTGTCAGGTTGAAGGTGCGCAAGGTGAACGTACCGTAGATAGATATGTTTTTCCCTTTCAGGTTGGTCTTATCCAAGGCGCCTAACACCTGGTCTATGACTCGTTTGTTTAATTCGCGGGCTACCTTGCCGTATTCGGTCTGTTCTTTAAAATCGCCGAAGGAAATGAACCCTACTCCATCGCGCACGGAAGTCTCGTCACTGGGGATGCGCGGACCCAGGAAGACATTTGTGGCAATGGGACCGTCGTATCCTTCGATTTTCACTGCCAAAACGCCAAGACTGGAAGTCGTGTTCACTTCCTCTACTTTGGCTTTGCCTTTGATTTTGAAGACTAACGCTTCGCCGACGGTTGTTAACGCGTAAGGTTGGGCAGCTTTGATGAGTTCGGGTTTGGCAATCATTCCCTTCTCGTCCACCGGGATGGACTTGAGCACTGTGGAAATGTCTACAGCTTTATCCACTATGGTGGGGATGACTTTACTTTCCCAAATTCCGTCTACGTAAGAGACAGGGTCAAAGGCTTCACTTTGTTTGGCTTGCTCGATTTGTGCGATGGGCACAACGGTAAAGGCAAAGGGCCAGAGGAAATAGAAAAGAATGACCACAACAACGATAACTGCAAGGGATATTAACCAGGATTTCTTCATGGAACAAACCTCAAAATATTATTTTGTTAGTGTTTGCCTGACGGCACGTTTCCAACCGGCGTGCAAGGCTTGTGCTTGATCGCCGGACATAATTGGTGTGTAATCTGAGAATGCGAGAGGTAAACGTTGTAATCCTTCCAGAGACGTGTTTAAACCCATCCCTAAAGAACCTGCTAGGGCGGCGCCCAAGGCGGAAAGCTCTGGCAAGCGGGAAGCGCGTACTTGCAGACGAGTGATGTCTGCCATGAATTGCATTAAGAAGCGGTTACGGGTGCTTCCGCCGTCCGCATGGATGCTTTTTAATTGCAGGTTAGCTTCCTGACTCATGGACTGTAACACGTCTTTGGTGAGATAGGCAATGGATTCCAGGGCGGCGCGCACAACGTGGGCGCGCGTGCTGGAGGGGGTCAAGCCGGTGATGGCGGCGCGGGCGTCTGGCTGCCAATAGGGGGCGCTGAATCCAACGAAGGCGTTTACTAAATATACGCCACCGTTATCTTCCACGGTGAGCGCCAAGGCTTCCGTTTCTTCTGGACTTTCGATAATTTTTAGCTGATCGCGCAGCCAATTGATGGTGGCGCCAGTGAAATTTGTGATCCCTTCAAAACAATAGGTCGGATGTTGATCCAGAACCCAAGCGATAGCAGTAACCATGCCTTGTTGAGAAGTCCTCGGTTTATCTCCCAGGTTTAGTAAGATCGAGGAACCTGATCCAATGGTGATTTTTACAGCCCCGGTTTGGTAGCCGCGTTGTCCAAACAAGGCGGCTTGCGAATCACCCATCACGCCACAGATGGGAAGAGGGGAGGGCAAGATGCCTTGTGCGTCGGTTTCCGCAAAGTGTGCATTACAATCGTGTATTTCGGGGAGAGCCTGCATGGGGACGTGAAATAACTCACACAGGTCTTTATCCCATGCTAACGTGTGAATATTATAGAGTAATGTGCGGCTGGCATTGGTATGGTCGCTGGCAAACACCTTGCCATGGGTCAAACGATAGATGAGGTAAGTGTCAATGGTACCGATCAACGCCTGCCCGTTAATCAGTTTTTGACGGATACCAGGCTGGTTTTCTATCAGCCAAGCTAGTTTGGAGGCGGAAAAATAAGTGTCAATTTTCAAACCGGTGCGCTGCTGTACCATGCTGTCGTATCCCTGCTGGACAAACGCCTCGCACAGCGGTGCGCCGCGGCGGCATTGCCAGACGATGGCGTGATAAAGCGGTTTTCCTGAACCGCGTTCAAAAACGACAATAGTTTCGCGCTGGTTGGTAACGCTTAAAAACAAAACGTCGTGGCTGTGTTCTTTATGCCGTTCCCAGAGCAATTTAATCGCCTGGATTGTGTTCTGGAAAATTTCCTCGGCGTCGTGCTCCACCCAACCAGGCTGTGGATAGATTTGACGATGAGGCACGGCGGTCTGGTCTATTAATTCCCCGCCTTCGTTAAACAAGATGGCTTTTGTTGCGGATGTGCTTTGATCAATAGCAAGAATGAGACTCATCTTACCCTTTCCTTTTCAGGATATCCAAGGCTACTGCAGCCAGCCCTTCTGGTGTGATGCCATAGTGAGCAAAAATTTCAGCTTGGGTTCCTGTAACAGTATATTCATCGGGTATGCCCACGATCTTAAACGGGGGGAAAATCCCTGTCTGCATCAATAACGCAGCACATGCACTACCTAAACCGCCATGGATGCTGTGTTCCTCTACCGTGATGATGGCTTGGGTACGCTGGGCGGCTTCCAAGACGGCTTGATTATCCAGCGGTTTGATAGTGTGCATACTGATCACAGAACAAGAAATCCCTTGTTCTTCCAAGAGCTGGGCTGCAAATAGAGCAGGGGCGACCGTCTCCCCAGTCGCAATAAAAGTGGCATCGGTTCCACGTTTGAGCAAAATAGATTTTCCGATGTGAAATTCGGTGCCCTCCGTGTGGAGGTCGTGGATCGGTTTTTTACCAAAGCGCAGATATAGAGGGTGTGTGTAATTTACGGCAGCCTGGATGGCGGCGCGCGTTTCAAAATTATCTGCTGGCGCAACGATGTGAATGTTGTTTATAGCTTGTAATACAGCAAAGTCGTGGATGGAGTGATGCGTGGAACCTAACGCTCCGTAACTAACGCCGGCGCTGATGCCAACCAATTTTACGGGAAGGTCGGAATACGCGACGTCATTTTTGATCTGCTCCAGCGCCCTGGCGGTGAGGAAACAGGCGGGGGACACAGCAAACACTTTTTTACCACTGGAGGCTAACCCGGCAGCCACACCAACCAGATTTTGTTCTGCGATGCCAATTTCAACAATTTGTTCTGGTAGCACCTCGCCAAAAGAAGTCAATTTTCCAGAACCGCGTGAATCACTGGTAACGACTAGGATATCACGGTCATATTGCGCCAATGAGAGCAAATGACTTGCAAATACGTCAAGATTTGGTTTACCCAGCTTAAAGGACACCATAGCGTTTTCGCCATTCCTCTTCTGCTTGTTGGATTTCGCTTAGCGCAATTGCGAACTCGGCGTCGTTTGGAACGCGATGGTGCCAACCTGGCTTGTCTTCCATGAAGCTTGCTCCTTTACCCTTGGTGGTGTGTGCTAGAATCAGGCTCGGTTTTCCTTTTTCAAATGGTAGTGTGCTGAAAACTCTAACCAGGTCTGGGATGCTGTTGCCATCCACGGAACGCAGTGCGTAGCCAAAGGCTTTGAATTTATCTTCCAGCGGTTCCAAACGCATAACCTGTTCCGTTCTACCGCTGATTTGCAACGTGTTGCGGTCCACGATGGCGACCAGGTTGTCAAGCTGGTAATGTGCAGCACTCATGGAGGCTTCCCAGATGGAGCCTTCGGTGAGTTCTCCATCCCCCATAACAGTGAAGACGCGGGTGGGACGGTGGTCTTTCTTCGCTGCCAGGGCAATTCCGACGGCGACAGAAAGCCCATGCCCTAATGCACCGGTGTTGTGTTCAATGCCGTTGACTTTGCGTGTGGGATGTCCCACGAAAATTGAGCGATATTTTTCTATGGTTTCCAAATCGTTGTGAGAGAAAAAACCTTTGTCTGCCAGAACGGCGTACAAAGCTTCTACAGAATGCCCTTTGCTGTGAATGTAACGGTCGCGGTTAGGATTATTGTAGTCTTCTGGGGAAACGTTCATCACGTGATTGTACAGAACATTGATAATATCAATACAGGAAAGGCTCCCCCCAGTGTGACCGGCGTTGGCGCTTTTAATAATGGTTAAAATGGCTTTGCGATAATGAATTGATTTTAATTCGAGGTCAGAAATATCCATAAGTCAATCAAGCAGTATGTGAATAAATATTCATGTATATATTTTTATTCAAGATATTGATATAATATAATAAACAGGTATAATATGTCAAGAGAAAAAGAATATTTATTCATTAAATAATATATATTCACGGAGAGGAATTATGTCGCGAATTGATGAACTACGGCTAATTGTGCGGGTAACACGGATGTATTACGAACAGGGTCTCCGACAACCGGCAATTGCCGATAAACTGGGTATATCGCAAGCGACTGTATCCCGCCTATTAAACCGATCTAAAGATGAGGGAATTATCCGTTATTCCATTTCCATACCGCAGGGTGTATATTCCAGACTGGAAGAGGAGCTAATCCAAAAGTATGGTTTGCGCGATGCTATAGTGGTGGATGTAAGCGAAGATGACGATGAGAGGCAGGTGGAACGCGAGATCGGCGCGGCAGCAGCTTATTACCTTGAGTCTGTTCTACGCCAGAATGAGGTTATTGGAATCTCGTCTTGGAGCGCCACATTATTAGCTTTGGTGGATGCAATGCAAGCCGAGACGAAGAAAAGCGGGATCAAGGTCATTCAAATCCTGGGCGGAATAGGAAACCCGTCTGCCGAAGTACACGCCAACCGTTTGACGGGGCGTTTAGCAGACCTGGTGAGAGGAACGCCGGTTTATTTACCTGCCCCGGGAATCGTCGGCTCTGAGGCGGCGTTGAAGGTAATCTTGGAAGACAAATTTGTAAAGGAAGCGATATTAAAATTCGATACCGTTAGCACTGCACTGGTTGGTATCGGAGCGCTTGAGCCATCCAAACTGCTTGCCCAGAGCGGGAACGTTTTTTCTGCTTCGGAATTGGAACTTTTACGAAAGAGCGGAGCCGTAGGAGATGTCTTGTTGCGCTTCTTTGACGCCTTCGGAAAACCGTTGAAGACACCTTTGGATAACCGTGTGATTTCGATGAGTCTGGATCAATTACGCAAGGTGGACCGCTCGATCGGTGTGGCGGGCGGTCAACGCAAATACGCCGCGATTTTAGGTGCGCTGCGGGGCGGTTTGATCAATATATTAATAACTGACCATTTCAGCGCCGCAAGGTTGATTGAAACAAAAGCCTAGCTGCCGTGGTACATTGAGAAAGGTTTGAAAAATTCGCTTCAATCTCTGGAGAATATTTGCAACTTTACCGTGGTTGCTTTCGTATGTCTCTTTAGTTGTTTTAATCCACTGGATTAGGAAAGAAAGAAATTAGCACGAAAGTAATTATAAGAAGGTGTGAGTATGAATCAAAATAAGCGGTTTGAATTCCGCTGGAATGACAGCGCTGTTCTGCTGTTGATTGGGGCAGGAGTAGCCCTTTTCCACATTCTTACCAATGGACAATATGGCTTTCATCGAGATGAACTGGATATGCTAATGAATGCCCGCCGACTGGCTTGGGGGTACGTAGCGTACCCTCCCATCACTCCTTTTTTGGCATGGGTTGGGCTGACGTTGTTTGGTCCATCTTTGATTGGAGTGCGCGCTGTGGCTGCTCTGGCTCAGGGAGTGGTGGCAGTGTTGGTGGGTTTGATGGGACGTGATTTCGGTGGGAAGCGCCTGGCACAAGTTATTGCGGCGCTGGCGGTCTCTATCGCGCCCTTGGCGCTAATCACGGGAACAATGATCCAGTATATGTCGTTTGATTACCTGTGGTGGGTCGTGCTTTCATTTTTCGTTGTGCGGTTACTGCGCACGCAAGATGCGCGCTGGTGGTTGGGCATTGGATGTGCAATTGGTTTAGGAGCGATGACGAAATATACCATCGCGTTCTTTGTGGCAGGATTGATCGTGGCGACACTGGTTACGTCTAACCGCCGTTATTTACGCTCGCGCTGGTTGTGGATGGGAGTGGGCGTAGCAATTTTGATCTTCTTGCCTAATCTCATCTGGCAGGTACAGCATCACTTTATCTCCCTTGATTTTCTGGCTTCTATTCACGCGCGCGACATCCAATGGGGGCGTGCCGACAGTTTTTTGATAGATCAGTTATACGGTACTACCAACCCTTTTACGCTGCCGTTGTGGATTATGGGGTTGGTGTATTGTGCTTTCTTTCCTGCCGGAAAGCAATTTCGGGCAATTCCATGGATGTTTTTGACCACTTTTCTTTTGCTCCTGGCGGCACGCGGACGTTCCTATTACGTGGCTCCTGCATATCCGATGTTGCTGGCAGCCGGAAGCGCCTGCCTGGAAATGGTTATGGATAATCTCAGCAGCACGCGCCGGACGGTGTTAATTAGAATTCTGACGGGGATATTGGTATTAGGCGCCGTGTTTGCGGTGTTACTGACAAAACCCATCACTCCTATTCACTCACCAGTTTGGGAAATTGCAGCCGAGGTGAACGACGTCTTCGTAGAGATGATCGGCTGGCAAGAATTGCCCCAGGACGTTGCAAAAATATACGCCAACATCCCTGAAGGCGAGAAATCGAGCACGGTAGTCCTTGCAGGCAACTATGGAGAAGCGGGCGCTCTTGAACTTTACGGAGCGGGGTTGGAATTGCCCAGGGTAATCAGCGGTTCAAACAGTATGTGGGAGCGCGGTTACGGCAGCCCGGAGCCTGAAACGGTCATCGCGGTAGGGTTTCACAGGCAGGACGTGAATAAAATGTTTAAAACGTGTGAAGTTGAGGCGATACGTGAAAACCGCTTTAACGTGGATAACGAAGAAAGTTACCTGCCGGAGATTTTTGTGTGCCGCCAACCCAGGTATGCCTGGAAAGAAATGTGGCAGTATATGCGCTGGTATCAATGAAAGGTTCTCCTTAGGATGTTACATTCCTCCTACCTATAAACGCCTGATGACTTGAGGAAATCAATCCAAGTCACCAGGCGTTTTTCACGTCAGTTATTTATCCAAAACCTGGAACACACTGCCAGTGCCACGCCCGTATACTTCGGGGAAGTAAAATTCACGCGCCGTGGGAGGAATGACGCGGAACTCACCGCTTGAGCCGGCACGGACAAGGTACGTGTAGGTATAAGTACCAGCGGGCAGGTAGGAAGCGGAAAGGACTACTTTCTCATCGCGCATCTCGACGTGTTCAAAAAATTCCCAACCCCAGCCCCTGGCGAAGACGTCATCTAGCCAGGTTCTAACTTCGCCAGGTTGGCGGGTGGGGGATTCTGTAGAAGGGGCGGTTGCGCGGGCATTGGTGAGCAGAGATTGATCCACTGCTTCAAGCCCGGCAGGCAACGGATCGTCAATTACGATGTAATGCAGGTCGCTGGGGGCGACAATTGTCAGGCGCGCCAGGATGGTATCGCCACGTTCGACCTTTGTAATCGGCAGACGCGGGTTATTGGGATGAAAATAGTTGCGCGAGATGATGATGCCGCGGTTGAGCGAGCCGACCTTCTCCGCCGGCAAAGATACGTTCAGGTGAGCAGTGTAGTAGAGCGTGCCGGGACCTTGCGTGCGGGCGATCGTCAGACGGTTGAGTTGGTCGGCAAGCATGTTCTGGACGTCAACGGTCAATTCGTAAGGCTTCAATGCGCTTGCGTCACTCAATGAAGTGATGGCTTGGGCTTGTTGCCACTCGTTGTTGCCTAATTGTTTTCCGTTCAGCGCGGCTGTATACTTATACTCAGCTTGCAGGTCTTTGCTAGAAAATGACCAGGATGTGAGGGCGATGATCGTCCAGACAGTGTCCTGGGTGGTGCTCCAATGCCCATTGTCGCTGCGATTGCTCATCAGCCAGCGAACCGCGTTGGCGTTCAACTCGTTTTGCGGATCAATTGCAAGCAAAGCGAGGAGGACGAGGGCGGATGTGCGCGTATTGGTGTTCCAGCCGTAATAGTCGCGCACGGTTTCTTCCCAGTGTGCCCCGGTGGCAGAGAGAATGGCAGCGTTAGTGAAATCGGATTGTAAGGTTTTCAGACGAGGATCTTGCGAGTCAATTATGGAAAGCGCCAGAGCCAGAAAGGCGCGTCCGTAATGGCTGAGGGATTGACGCGCTTCGTAAAGTTGCACGGTGTTGCTGACGGCTGGTTTTTGCGCGGCTGCCAGAACAAAAAGCACAAATGCTTGGGTATTTAACTCACTGCGAGATTGTAAATCCTTTGTAAACACAAGATTTGCGTTTAGATACTCTATCGCGCGTTGGAGAACCTCTTTATTTACAGTTGCGCCAGATCCCAGAGCGCTTTGCATCCCAAACACGACGTAGGCGCTGGTCTGCAAGTCACTTTTCTGGTTGGCGCCCCACCATCCCCAGCCACCGTCCGGATTTTGCTGTTTGTATAAACGCTGCAAGGCGACGTTGATCTGCTCGTTTAAGTTCGCATGTAAATCCTCGTTTTCTACTTGGGCTGCATCCAACATGGCAAGAGTGAAGATATTTGGCAGGAAGCGGGAGATGGTTTGCTCGGTGCATTCGTATGGGTAGTGCTTGAGATAATCTAGCCCAGGCAGCATGGCGGCAGCCAAAGAGGAAGAAAGCTCCACGTCTAAACTGCCCTTAATATCCGTTGCGGACGTGTCTTTAAACACAGGCAGGCTGATGGATTCGCTGCGGGCGATGACTTTTTCTGAAGGCGCGTTGCCATCTGTGATTAGCCCGGCAGTGCCGACGGTTTCCATTACTTCGTAGCGATAGACGGGAAGCCCTTTTTCCCCTCCATCCGCGCCAATTGACGCGCTGCCGATGGTAGGACGACTGGCGTCGGAGTAATTCCCGCTTTTTGCCTGGAAGACCAGGTCAACCCATTTTGCATCTGGGGCAACCGTCCCTTCCCAAGAAACGTAGGCTTGGGATGCGGCAGGAATCTGCACAGATGATTTTGCCTGATTGAGCAAAGAAAAGCCTTTCGTATCCAGGGCAACTTCAACATCCAGATTCTCTTGGGTGTTATTGTGAACAGCCATGCCAACTTTTGCGCGATCTCCTGAGACGAAGAAACGCGGCGTTTGTGGACGGATCAGCAACGGTTTGGAACTGACAATATCCACGGTATTCTGTCCGACGCGCGTGTCAATCGTTACGGCGCGGGCGTCCATGCGCCAGGTGGTCAGGTTATCTGGCAAGGAAACCTGCACGCTGGCAACGCCGTTATCGTCTGTCTCCACGTGTCCTTTCCAAAAGGCGGTATCGGGGAAGTTCTCGCGTACTTTGGGAACACCGAGCGTGTCGGCACCGCCTTTTCCGCCGCCTCCACCTCCGCCGCGTCCGTCAGTGATGTATTCTTCGATGGCAGCGTTATATCCTTCAACGGAGAGCACGATGGGGACGGTGGTGGTAACGCCCAAATCACGCCTTGAATAGAAGAAATCGAGAATGGGGCGCGAGTTGGGGTCAACAAGACGCAGCGTAGAAAGGTCACTTAGCGCCAGGGAGACCTCAGCGTGAACCGGTTTTCCCTCTTTATCTGTAATTTTGAGGGAGTAGGTAACTTCATCGCCGGGCCCGGCTTGGGACGGGGAAGGAGTTACTTCTACAGTGAGAGCTTTTTCCTCCGGTTTCACTTTGATTTCGCGCATCCCCATTTTAAAATCGGGAATGTTTGGAGCTGTGTCTTGGGGGTTGGCGGGGGGAGCACCTTTGATAACGACAGCCGAGATGTATACGTTCGGGATCATGTCCGCAGTCAGCGGCAGGTGGTAGAGCGTGCTGTTGCTGGTTAAACGGATCACTTCGTAACTGCGCACGCGTCCGCGTTCTACTGTCAACAAGGCATAGGACTCGCCCTCAAATGGCGAGGCGATGAGAATTTCGGCGGTATCGCCGGGTTCGTAGGTCTTACGGTCGGTTATCAGGTCAAAACTGCGGTTGTTGGTTTGGCGCCAGGGGATGTATTCCTGCCCGGCAACCCAGATGTAAGCGGCGGATTTATTTGTATTTCCCTGATCATCCTGGGTTGTTACCAAGGCTTTAAACACACCACCTTTGCTGGGGATGAAATCGAGGCTGACTTTGCCATCCTGTGCGGTTTCCAAACCTGTGCTGCGTTGGAGTAAATTATTTTCTACGGAAGTTTTCCACTCTATTGAGCCGTCTGGGTTTTGTTCTTGAACACTAGACCAACGACGCTCATAAAAATCTACACTGACTGACTGGCGTGGGACAGGATTCCCCTGCCAATCTAAAACGACGACCTGGAAAGTAACCGGTTTAGCAACTTTGCCGACGTATTCCGTAGACATAATGCCGGGATATTGTTTGCTCTGATGGGCAGTGAGCAGAGTCCGTCCGCTGACCTGATTTCCGGAAATATCGGTCAGGGTGGCTTCTAAAGTAAGGCTCTGGCTGGTTTTGTATTTACCCAGGTCAGCCTTGAAATCTAACGCCAATTGACCATTGACGTCGGTTTTTCCCTTTCCTTCAGCGATGACTTCGTAAATGTGTTCTCTTTCTTGCCATCTGCCGGCGTCTTCTTCGTCGTCGTAGAAGCTATATTGAATGTAGTCATCGGGAGGAGTAAATGAGAACGTTTCGGTGGTCAAAGCCCAATTTACGTCTGCATCCGGTACATTCCCACCAGAATAGTAATGGGCGGCGATGTTGGCAATAAAAGAATCACCGGATAACACGTCCGTCTTATCCGTAGAAACGTTGACCTCAAATTCGGGCTTGTGGTATTCAGCGACGCTAAAAGTAACACCTCCGAGGGAAGACTCACGGAATTTTTCAGTGGGGATATCCTTGAGATTGGGCAGGTATACGTCAATGCTGTAACTACCCAGAGCGGCTTCTTTGTCCAATTCAAGTTTGGCTGAAAAACTGCCAAAATCATTTAACGGCAGGCTTTCTTCGTAGACTGTTTCGTCAAAGCTGTTGATTTTGACCGTTACTTCCTTGATTTGAGGCAGGTTATAAATGAGGTCGTCGTTCCAACGCACGATGCCTTTGAAATAAACGGGCTGTCCAGGACGGTAAATGGGACGATCTGTATATACGTAGGCGGTCAGATTATCTGGGGGAGAGTAAAAATCACTCCAGATGCCGAAATCATAAGGAGAAACACCACTACCCCAATCGCTGGATGCAAACGCAAAATGCACATCCTGCCCATCTGTTACAACGTAGCGGATGTTTTTCTTCCAGGGATTTTCAACATCTTCTGAGACGGGAGATTCATCTGATTTGAGGAATACGATGCCGTTTTCATCGGTTACACCCGTGCCGATGCGCTGGAAGAACCCATCGTATACCACCAAAGAACTACCCTGGATTGGACTGCCCGTAGTGAGGTCGGTCATCCAGACTAACGTCTCGGAGACGTGTTTGCCAGCGCTGGCTTCTCTGGCGGTGTAATTTCCAGGGGTGTAGGTGTTTTTAAGGGTCAGGTTTGCGTCCGCGACGATGAACAGACGAGAATCCGCATATAGGGAGTATTCGTGAACCAGCTGGGGGGATTCCAGGGTAATAAAGTAAAACACAGGCGGCAGGGTGTTCCCGTCGGTGTTTTTTAATTCTACAGGGTAAGATTGTAATTCATTCGTTTCTGATTTGGCAGGGATAGACCAACGCGCGACGAGATTTTCTT
>CAZGDA010000055.1:0-17444 GCA_964524425.1 uncultured Anaerolineaceae bacterium
CAGGTGGCGAAGTCCGCTAAAGGGAGGAGGTGAGGTTTTAAATTCGTACAGACCTATTGTGGGCAATGCTCGGCATTTTCCAGGCGATAGGAGCGCCGCGAAAAGGAACGTATCTGGCAAACCAGCCACTTCCAGTGTAAAGCGAAGTGGGCAACCCCCAGGGCTGACATTCCAATCCCCGTCCATAAATGAATATCACTCCACGCCCTGCGGCTTAGGCTGAGGACCATCGTCTGTGCATTTCCTCCGCCGGGTACTCCATGACCAAAGACGAGCCAGGCAAGCAAACCGGAAAGGTTGACCAGCGCGAAGAACAGAAATATCACCACGTCCACGCCGTAATGGAAACGCGTCGCGTTGCTCGTTTTACGAAACAGGCGCTTCGGCACATACACAATCCAGTTCCAATGGCGGACCAGATGGATGGTTGCCACTGCCAGCAAAGCCAAGCCCACGTAAATGTGCACGTCTTTCCACACGCGCGGCCACAAACCCCACACATCGCGCCCACCCCCTCCACCACCGTGGGGTGCCAGCCATAAAACCAGTCCGCTCAACGCGGTAAGCAGGAAGGTTAGCAGAAGGACCACGTCTAGCCAGAAACTGATTTTTGTTGGATTTCTCAATGCTACACTCCTACACAGAAACCTGTGTTTATTAATAAAAGTATAACCGCGGCCTGTTTAGAGATTATGAAGGAAATGTGTAAAATTGGTTAAGTTGCCCAGGCGTGTCTCCCCAAGGCAAAGTTTGTCATGCTCTCTAAAGACCTGAAAGGTCTGCGCTTGTGAAAACTGCCACGAGCCTTGCGCTGAATTTGCCTAAACCGAAAAAATAGAGTAGAATATCTATCAGATATAGCGGTGTTTCCGCATCTAAGGAGTGCGTTATGCGCAGCAGAAATTCGATTCAGTCTATTCGCAGTTCATACAGAAGGCGGCAGAGAATGGCGCCTTTTATCGTTGGGGCATTCGCCCTCGTGCTGCTTGTGATCGGTGGTTTATTTGTGTTGTTCTCCCTGTCGAGTGGTGATGGTGTGCAATTCTCCCTCTTTGCCACAAAAACGCCCACCCCAACCGAAACGCCTTTGCCATCCGATACACCTACCATAACTTTAACGCCTACCGTTACGCTCACCGAAACACCCGCGGCTACGATCACACCCATCCCATCCGAAACACCCAGCGGTCCGTTCACCTACACCGTGCAGGAAGGCGACGTGCTTTTCGGGTTGGCGCAGAAATTTAACCTAGACGTCAACTACTTGATGGAATACAACAAATTGACGGATGGAAACATCTTCGTTGGACAGGAATTGATCATCCCCTTGGGCATCGAACCGCCCACTGCCACCGCCCTGCCCACCTATCTGCCCAAGGGCAGAGTGATTGAAATCATCATCAAACCTAACGACTCGTTTAACGGGCTGGCTTCTACGTATAATTCAACCATAGAGGGGATTCTCAAAGAAAATGAGGACATTTTTGGCAAGCTGGACATCAAAGAAGACCCACTACCCGCACTGCAAGTTGGACAGCGCGTCAAGATACCTGCTAACCTGGTGACGCGTACACCGACCGTAACACCGCAAATCTCCGTACGCCAAACGCAGACCCAATCTGCCATTCAAACTGTCATGGGGCAGCCAGCGCAACCCACCCAACCAGCCCAGCCGACGCCGTAACGGGTTGGGACGCCGCGCCGGTGGTTGTTCAGGCGGTTTACTATGAGTGATCGAGATTTGCATAGCAGCGCAAAGCACAAGGCGATTGCCGCGCAACAAGGCGCGGTTCAGATAGCCATCGTTACGGTGAGCGATAGCCGCACCCCGCAAACAGACACCAACTATCATTATTTAAACGCCGAAATAACCCGCGCCGGGCACACAGTGGTTGCCTATCACCTCATCAAAGACGAGCCAGCCCAAGTGTTGGACGTGCTGGAAACGCTCAGTACCAGCCCGGCAAATGTAATCTTATTCAACGGCGGCACAGGTATTTCACGCCGCGACACCACTTTTGACGCTTTGAACGCCCGCCTGGAAAAGACCTTACCCGGTTTTGGGGAACTTTTCCGCATGTTGAGCTACGAGCAAGTGGGAGCTGCGGCGCTGTTTTCACGCGCCGTGGCGGGTGTCTACCGCGGCAAGGCGATCATTTCCACCCCCGGCTCACCAGCAGCCGTGCAACTGGCGTGGGAGAAGCTCATCGCCCCCGAACTGCAACACCTGGCTTGGGAGTTGGGAAGGTAACAAGACGATCTTGCAGAAAGTGGAAAAAGGGCTTCTTTCTGGTTTTCTAAGCAGCTTTGCACAGCACCCCTCCCGCACCGCCCTGGAAGTGAATCACAAAGATTACACCTACCAGGAATTGGGCAGCCTGGCGGCGGCGATTGCCAGCGCCATAGAGCGGGCGCAGCCGCACGACCGCACGACGGCGGCTTTTCTGGCGTATCGCAGCATCACCGCCTACGCCGGGGTATTGGGTATCCTGGCTTCTGGCAGGGGGTACGTGCCTCTCAACCCGTCGTTCCCGCTGGAGCGCACCTTTCGCATGCTCAGCTTATCCGGCACCGACGTCCTCATCGTCGGGGCAGAGTGCTTGGGCACGTTCGAAGCGCTCTTGCCGCATTTAGAAAAACCCATGCTCGTCCTGGCAGATGACGTTGACCTGCTGGGAGACCTGGTACATCGCTTTCCCCAGCATCGTTACATCAGCTACGCCGCCCAGGGCAAAAACACCCACCCCGGTTTGGTGGAGGTAACCCAGGCTTTAGCCCCCGCCGCCGCTGCCCCCGCTTACCTTTTGTTCACCTCTGGCAGCACTGGCGTCCCCAAGGGCGTGCCCGTCAGCCACGCCAACGTGCACGCCTACGTTGAGTACGTCGCCAGCCGCTACGGAGTAAACCAGAACGACCGCTTCTCGCAGATGTTTGACATGACCTTCGACCTGAGCGTTCACGACATGTTCGTGGCTTGGCAGCGCGGTGCGTGCGTGTGCTGTGTGCCGGAAAAATACCTCATGTCTCCGGCGGATTTCATCCGCAATCGCCAGTTGACGATGTGGTTTTCCGTGCCCTCGGTGGCGATGTTCATGTCCGGGTACCGCATGCTCAAACCCGACTCGCTGCCCGGTTTGCGTTACAGTTTGTTCTGTGGAGAAGCTCTCTCGGCGACCCTGGCAGACCAATGGCAAAAAGCGGCTTCCAATTCGATTGTCGAGAATCTATACGGACCCACGGAGACGACCATTGCCATTGCCCATTACCGCTGGGAGGCGACCGATTCACCCGCCAAATGCCTGAACGGAGTCGTGCCGATTGGCTGGATGTTTGCCGGGCAGCAGGCTGCCATCATCCCTGCGGACGGATGTGAATACGAGGACGACGGCGCCGTGCGCCGCCTGCAATCCCCGCTGTGTGCCGACGGCGTGGCGGGGGAACTGTGCCTGTGCGGCTCGCAGGTAACGCAAGGCTACCTGAACAACCCCGAAAAGACGCGCGAGCAATACGTGCGCATCCCCGCCCTGGGTGAAAACATCTGGTATCGCACCGGAGACCTGGCGAAGCGCGACACTGACGGCTGCCTGTATTACCTGGGGCGCATTGATAACCAGGTGAAGATCCTCGGGTACCGCGTCGAATTGGGCGAAATTGACGCCGTTTTACGCCAGGCTGCCGGAACAGAAAACGCCGTCTCGCTGCCCCATCCCTTACGCGAGGGTCGCGCCACCGGCGTGGTGGCTTTTGTGGCGGGTAAGCCGCAAACCAACGAAAAATCCATCCTGGCGTACTGCCAGAAACACCTGCCGGATTACATGCTTCCCAAACGAGTATATTTCATAGAGGAAATGCCGCTCAACGTGAACGGTAAAATTGACCGACTGAAACTGAAAGAAATGCTGGAACACAAGCAGGGATTACAATGACACTCGAAGAAACCCAGGGCACAACCGTTGTAAGGCACACACCGCGCAGCGCGCCGCCAATGTCGTGGAAGAACCTGATCGTCGGCAAACCGCTGGCGACCGCCGAGGCGCCACACCAGACCATCGGCAAGCTCATAGGACTGGCAGTGTTCGCTTCCGACGCGCTTTCCTCCACCGCCTACGCCACACAAGAAATGCTGGTGATTCTGGTGGCGGGTGGTATGGCAGCCCTGACCTATTCTATCCCCATTTCCATCGCCATCGTCATTTTGTTGACAATTCTAGCGTTCTCTTACGAACAAACCATTCACGCCTACCCCGGTGGGGGTGGAGCGTACATTGTGGCGCGCGATAATTTTGGAGAACTGCCAGCCCAGGTCGCCGCAGCCGCATTGCTTGCCGATTACATCCTCACCGTGGCTGTATCTATTTCTTCTGGCGTCGCCCAAATCGTCTCGGCGTATCCAGAACTATACGCTTACCGCGTGGGAATTGCCATTGTGATGGTTATGTTCATAATGGTGATAAATCTGCGCGGCGTGCGCGAATCCGGCATCACTTTTGCTGTTCCCACCTATTTCTTCATCGTTATGATGGCAATCACCCTGCTGACGGGAATTTATCGCTCCGTTACCGGTTCACTTGGAACGGTGGTTGATCCGCCAATGGACATGATGCACGAAGTGTTCCACCCCATTTCTCTGTTTTTGATCCTGCGCGCCTTTGCCAGCGGCACGGCGGCAGTAACCGGTGTGGAAGCCATTTCCAACGGTATTACGGCTTTTAAGGAACCGCGCAGCCACAACGCCGGCATAACCCTCATCTGGATGGCAGCTATCCTGGGCACATTTCTCCTGGGGGTTACTTTCCTGGCTCATCAAATTGTCGCCCTGCCCTCCGAAGAAGAAACCGTCATCTCTCAAATGGGGCGCACGGTGTTTGAAGGGCGCGGCTGGCTCTACCTTTCCTTAATTGCCTCAACGACGGTCATCCTGGTGATGGCAGCCAACACCGCCTTTGCCGATTTTCCCCGCCTGAGCGCGTTGGTAGCCGCGGATGGTTTCCTGCCGCGCCAGCTCACTTATCGCGGCGACCGCCTGGTGTTCTCTCACGGCATCATGGTTCTATCTTTTATCTCTTGTGTGTTGATCGCCATCTTTCAAGCCAGTGTTACCAACCTGATCCCGCTTTACGCGATTGGCGTTTTCCTTTCCTTCACGCTGTCGCAAGGGGGTATGGCAAGGCGTTGGTGGAAAATTGGTCATCTTCCCCCGGACGTGGAAGTCAAAGAACGCGGTTCCACCTTACGCTATGCTAAGAATTGGGAATTTAAAATGTTCGTCAACGGGTTTGGCGCTTTAACCACGTTCATCGTGATGATCATCTTCGCAGTAACCAAATTTAGCGAAGGCGCCTGGATAGTCGTCTTGCTTGTCCCAACCTTAGTGGCGGGATTTCTTTCCATTCACCATCACTACCGAAATCTTGCAAAACACCTCTCATTAGATAAATTTGCCGCCTCGCCGCGCATCAAACGCCACCGCGTGATCATCCCCATGGCGAGCGTGCATCGCGGTTCGCTGGCAGCCTTGCGTTATGCGCGTATGCTCTCGGATGACATCACCGTCGTTCACGTCTCCACCGACCCGGCAGAGGCAGAGAAATTCCGCGTTAAGTGGGAAAAATGGAGCGACGGGGTGCGCCTGGTGCTTCTGGAATCGCCCTATCGCTTGTTCTTGCACCCGTTGTTGGAATACATCGAGAGAATAGACGACCAATGCCAGCCCAACGAAATGGTGAGCGTGGTGGTACCGCAATTCATCCCCGCCAAACCCTGGCAAAAACTGCTACACACGCAGACGGCGGAAACGCTGCGCCAGGCGCTGCTCAATCGCGAGGATATCGTTATTATGGAAGTGCCATACCAGGTGAAGGGGTAAAAAACATGAAAATTATTATCGTAGGCTGCGGCAGGCTGGGTTCAGAACTGGCATACAGGCTTTTCCGGCGCGGGCACGAAGTCTCCATCATTGACAGCAGAGCGTCTGCATTTAATAACCTTCCCCTGGATTTCGCCGGGCGTCTGCTGGAAGGCGACGCCTTGAACCAGGAAGTATTAATCCGCGCTGGCATTGAAGAAGCCGACGCCCTGGCAGCCGTAACCAGCTCCGATGCCATTAATATCGTGGTCGGTCACGTGGCGAATCAGACTTATAAGATCTCCAGGGTTGTGGCGCGCAACTTCGACCCACACTGCTGCTCGATCTTTGAAACCTTCAACATCCACATGATCGCCTCATCCAGTTGGGGGGCGCAGCGCCTGGAAGAAATGCTTTATCATTCCGACGTGCGCACGATTTTCTCCGCTGGCAACGGCGAAGTGGAAATCTACGAATTAAACGTACCGGAAATTTGGGACGGGAAACCGTTAGGTGAAGTAAGCGCAGTGGAGGGATGCGTAACCGTCTCAGTTACGCGCGCCGGCAGGGCAGAACTGCCACACCCCGCCGCACTGCTGCGCAGCGGAGATTTACTGCACGTCAGCGCCACGTTTGAAGGCATCGAAGCGCTGCGCAACCACCTGGGAAAGGCGAAGTAGGAGGGTAAGATGTACGTTGTTATCGTCGGGGGAGGGCGCACAGGAACGCAGTTAGCTCGCTTGCTGCTCAGCCAGGACCACGAAGTTCATGTGATTGAGGAGCGCGGCGACGTGCTTACCCGTCTTCACAAAGAAATACCCAGCGAGTTGATCCACGAGGGCAGCATTATGGATGCTTCTCTGCTGGAACAGGCTGGCATCCGCCAGGCGGACGTCATCGCCGCAGTTACTTCCAGCGATGAACTGAACCTGGTGGTGTGTTACGTGGCGCGGGCGCGCTATCGCGTGCCGCGCACCATTGCGCGCGTCAACAACCCGCGCAACGAATGGCTTTTCAGCGACACCTTTCACGTGGACGTGGACGTGAACGCCTCGCAAATTATGGCGCGCATCATCGAAGAAGAAATGTCTATGGGCGACATGATGATTCTGGCAAAACTGCGCCGCGGCAATTACTCCCTGGTGGCGGAGAAGATTTTGGATGGCGCCCCCGCCATCGGCAAATCTATCATCGAATTAAATTTCCCCGACAATTGCGTCATTGCCACCATCATTCGCGAAGAGAAAGTCATTGTGCCGCGCGGCATGACACGCTTTGAAGCCGGTGACGAGGTTTACGCCGTAGCCGACCCGACTGGCTCACAGGTGTTGAAGTCGCTCTTTTCGGTAGAGGAATAACGTACGCGCATTCTGCTTGACAAAATTTGTCTTTGTTCGGCAGAGTCTCCTTAGACCTGATTGGTTTCGATAACCTGTCCAGTCTGGGCTTCTTTTTCACATCCACCAGGGCTTGTGAAAACCCCACCTGCCGCGTTATTTTAAGTTGCTTCCCTCCCTTGCGTATGATATAATTCTGCCTATGAGTTTAACATTGGATGAAGTAAAACACATTGCCGACTTGGCACGCCTAGACCTGACCGCAGACGAAATGGAGCGTTACCGCCAGCAGCTTTCGGCTGTGCTGGATTATTTTAAAGATTTGCAAACCGTGGATACCCGCACCATTGTGCCGAATTTCAGCGTCGTACCGCAAGAGGATGCGCAAAAACCTTCGCACCTGCGCGCCGATGAGGTTCATTCCAGTCTGACGCGGGAAGCGCTGCTTGCCAACGCCCCGGACGCCGACGCAGACCAGTTCCGCGTACCGCCGGTGTTGGATTATGAAGAGTAGGCGTTTCTCAGCCTCCTTTCAGCATTCTGATCCTTTTTATACCGTATAATAAGGATGACGCTATTTTTCACGTTGTTGTGCTATTTTAAGGCTTTCCCTGAGTGATCTATGCAAAACCTGACTGAGTTAACCCTGATTGAACTGAGCGCCGCCCTGCGCAAAAAAGAAGTTACCAGCCGCGCGGTAACCCAGGCGTTTTTACAGCGCATCGAAGCGTTAAATCCCAGCCTGCACGCCTTTTTATATATAAACACGCAGGAAGCACTGCGCCAGGCAGACGCCGCCGACAAACGCTTACAGAACGAACAACCTGGCAGCTTACATCCATTGCTGGGCGTTCCGCTGGCGGTTAAAGATGTGCTCACCGTGCAGGGAATGCCTGCCACCGCCGGCTCGCGCATCTTGGAAGGTTTTGTCCCACCGTTCAATGCCACCGCCGTAGAACGCCTGCTGGCGGCTGGCGTTGTCATCCTGGGCAAAACGAACACGGATGAATTTGCGATGGGTTCTTCCACCGAAAACTCTGCCTACGGAGTAACGCGCAACCCGTGGGACTTGCAGCGCGTGCCGGGCGGGTCGTCTGGTGGCAGCGCGGCAGCCGTAGCCGCCAGGCTTGCTCCGGCAGCTCTGGGCACGGATACCGGCGGCAGCGTTCGCCAACCGGCTTCATTTTGCGGCGTTACCGGCATCAAGCCCACTTACGGGCGCGTATCGCGTTACGGATTGATCGCTTACGGTTCTTCCCTCGATAGCATCGGCGCCTTCACACGCACCGCAGCCGATTCAGCACTCATCCTTGCCACCATGGCAGGGTTCGACCCGCGCGACTCAACCAGCGTAAACGTCCCCGCTCTGCCAAACCAGCTTTCTGCGCGTCCGCAGGGGCTGAAAGGGCTGCGCGTGGGCGTGCCGGACGAATATTTCATCCAGGGCATTCAACCTGCCGTGGAAGAGGCAGTGCGCGCAGCCATTGGCGTTTTGGAACGGTTGGGCGCACAGGTGAAGCGCGTCAACCTGCCGCACACCAAATACGCCCTGCCCGTCTATTACCTCATCGCTCCCGCCGAAGCCTCCGCCAATCTGGCGCGCTTTGACGGCATCCGCTACGGTCCGCGCCTGGAAGCAGACACAATGTGGGACATCTTTCGCAAAACGCGCGGCAGCAAGTTTGGTGCAGAGGTCAAACGGCGCATCATGCTGGGCACCTACGCCCTCTCCGCCGGGTATTACGACGCCTATTACGGGCAGGCGCAAAAAGTGCGCACACTCATCAAACGCGACTTCGAAAACGCGTTTAAGGAAGTGGACGCGATCGCCGCTCCGGTTGCCCCCTCCACCGCTTTTCGCATCGGGGAGCACACGGAAGACCCGCTGGCAATGTACCTGGAGGATGTGTTCACCCTGCCCGCCAACCTGGGCGGAGTTCCCGGCTTGAGCTTTCCAGTCGGCATGGACGACAAGGGGCTGCCCGTGGGAATGCAATTGATGGGCGCTCACTTCGGCGAGGAAGTGCTTTTCCAAATGGCTCACGCCTATCAACAGGAAACGGATTGGCATCGGCGCTCTCCTGCGGCAGTATAAACGCCGGCGCATATAAGTAATAAAATATGAACGCCGGCGCACATAAATAATAAAATATGAATAGCGATATTTCCCCCCGCTTACTTTCCCTGATGCAGCAGGCAAACCAGATTGCCAGTGCGACGGATTTGGATACTCTGTTGCAACAGACGCTTGCATTTTTGTTGAACATCTGCGCCGCCCCGGCAGGAACCCTTTACCTGGACGAGCGCGCCGAACCCCTCACTGGCGCTGAAAACCAATCCAGCGCCGTACAACTCACTCTGAAAGCCATTTGCGGGAGCGATACCCCCGCTGCCCTGCTCAACCGCCAAGTTTACCTGGAAGAGGGTCCTCTTCAAATCGCGTTGGCAAGCCAGCAAATTCAGCGCGCCAGCCTTACACCGGCTACACCCTTGCAAAATAATTTCTGCCCGCTGGATGAATTTAACGGGCGGGCGTTTGTCCGCGTCCTCAGCCTGCCGCTGCTGGCAGGCGCGCAGGGCATCGGAGTCGTGCAGGTCTTTGATTACGACCCGCAAACGGAGGCGCTGCTCGTCTTGTTTGCCAGCCGCATGGTATCCGAAATCCACAAGGCAATGCAAATAGGGCTGCAGGAACGCTTCGTTGAACGGCTAAAAGCCTTGATTGAATTCATCGGTATGATCGGCTCCAGCCTCGATCGTGACCAAATTTTACGCATGATCATAGACAACGCCAGCGAATTGTTGCATTCGCAAGCCAGCTCCCTGTTCTTGATGGACGATGAAACCGGGGAGTCGGTCTTGAAGATCGCCAGCAACGTAGATGACCTGCCCATCGAAGAAATCCGTGTGCCGCCCGGTAAAGGCATCATCGGCGCCGCAATTCAAACCGGAAAGCCGGTGCACACCAGCGACATTTCACACGACAACCGTCATTACGGCGGCGTGGATAAAGGCAGCGGTTTTGTAACCCATTCGGTGCTTGCCGTGCCCCTGCGCACCAGACCTGTGGCGCTGGGCGAGGAACTGGGCACTACCGAAGCGCGCATCATTGGCGCCCTGGAAGCCATCAACAAAGCAGGCGGTGAGTTTGACGAGTACGACACCGAGCTGCTCAAAACCCTGGCAAACCAGGCGGCTACGGTTTTGAAAATCGCCGAGCTTTACACCAACGCAAACGAGCTTTACATGGACATCATCAAAGCCCTGGCAGCCGCCATAGACGCCAAGGACCCCTACACGGTTGGTCATTCTCAGCGGGTGAGTAATTTTGCCGTAGAAATCGCCCACCAAATGGGCTTGGCGCCAGACGTTATCCAGCAAATCCGCATCGGCGCCTTGCTGCACGACGTGGGGAAAATCGGCATTCCCGATTCGATCTTGCTCAAACCCGGACGGTTAACTACAGACGAATACACGTGGATGAAGAAACACCCCACCGTAGGGGAAAACATTATGAACCAGGTGCGCATGTTACACACCGCCCTGCCCTGCCTCTCGGAACATCACGAAAAGATTGACGGCAGCGGTTATCCGCGCGGATTGTACGGCAGCCAGATTTCCCTCATGGGGCGCATCGTCGCCGTTGCCGACGTGTTCGACGCGGTTACTTCCGACCGCCCTTACCGCCCCGGCATGACAATTGACGAGGCGTTTTCCATTCAAAAAGAAGCCAGCGGTACTCACTTCGACGGAGAATGTGTGCAAGCGTTGATGCAGGCGTACCGCGCCGGCAAGATTCAAGCATATCACCCTCTCGCCCCAACTCCAACATGATCCCTCCCCACGAGATCATTGGCGGAATGCTGCGCCAACAATACATCTTATTGCCCGATGGAAAGTCGCGGCTGGAAGCGTTGGGAGGGGATTTGCTCTATAGCGCAGGCGGTTTTCTGCTGTGGGAGAACAGCCCCCCACCGGGGCTGCTCGCCCGCGTGGGTATCAATTTTCCCAGGCAATGCTTGGAGGAGATCGCCAACCACGGTTTGGATACGCGCGGCATTTCCGTCCAGGCAGAAGAGATTGACCTGCGTCAGTTCATCGCCTACCCTGACCTGAAAACCCGCCACACGGATAACCCCGTGCCGCATTTCACCCGGTTAGGTTTGCCTTTTCCAAAATCCCTGCTAGGGTATCAAGACCTTTCCAGCAGGACAGACAGCTTAAATAAACCTACCCCGTTCTCCCTGCGCAAATCCGATATCCCCATAGAATATTGGGAAGCCGGGGCAATTCACCTGGGCGCCATTGACTACCTGACCCACAGCCTCATCCCTGCCGCCCTGCGCCAGCGGAACATCAGCATCATCACCGTAGACCCCGCCCCAGGCTACATGAATCCCACGTTTTGGAATCACGTTCCCAACGTTGTCAACGGCTTGACCGCCTTTCTGCCATCCGAAGAAGAGCTGCGCAGCCTGTATCATGGGCGCAGCAAGGATATCTGGGAAATGATGGAAGGCATCGCCGCGATGGGTTGTGACGTCATCGTAGTCAAGCGCGGGCTGGCAGGGCAACTCTTATACGACGCTAACAGCCACGCGCGCTGGGAATTACCTGCTTATCCCAACCAGGTCGTTGACCCCACCGGCGCGGGCAGTTCGTTTTGCGGTGGTTTCCTCGCCGGTTACCGGCGCACTTACGACCCGCTGGAAGCGTTGCTTTACGGCAGCATTTCGGCTTCCTTCACCGTAGAAGGCAGCAGCCCCTGGTACCCGCTAGATGCCATGCCCGGCTTGCCCCAGGCGCGCCTGGAGGCATTGCGCAGCAGCTTGCACAAGGTATAGCCTTACCCCAGGCTTTTTATCTCTTGCACAGTTTGGGTAATATCCGTCGAGCGAAACAGGGACGTGCCGATAATCAGTTCATCCGCGCCGGCTTCCACCAGCTGCCGTGCGATATCATAATTTATCCCCCCATCCACCGCCAGGGGGATGTGTAACCCCTCTTGTCGGAAAATGGCGCGCGTTTGGCGCACCTTATCCAGCGTGCGCGGGTCGTGCGTCTGTCCGCCGTAACCCGCCCAAACTGCCAGCAGCAAAAAATAATCCAGGTGCGGCAAAAAGCGGCGCACACTGTCCACGCTCTCATCCGGGTTGATAGACATGCCCACTTTTGCACCGCGGGCGCGCATCTCGCGCCACGCCTTTTCCGGCTCTGGGCAGGTATCCAGCATCACGATGACGGTCTCGAGATTCAAACCATCAAACGACTTGAGGATTTGTAAGGGGTCGCGCACTTCCAGGTGCAGAATAAAAGGCAGGCGGGTGTACGGCTGCAAATCGCGAATTAAATTAGGCGAGAGGGTTAAGGTGGGCACGTAATACCCATCCGTGATGTCCAGATGAAACGAGTCCACCCCGGCTTGTTCGGCGCGCTGCACCTCATCCGCCATGCGGGCGTAATTGGCACAAATTAGCGATGCACTGATCTTGACCATGCGATAAAACTCCCAACGAAAAAATATATCCAGGTGAGAATCTTACCGCACAACCGTAAAAAAAGCCACTCCCGCACCTCCATATCTCCTGGCTAATACAAGCGCACTTGTATAAGCTCAATGTATGTGAATAAGGAGTACAGACCTATCGGTCCTTTTATGTTCCCAAACTCTTTACTTAAAGGGAGGAATATCTTCCGGCAATCCCACCCGCATAATAAAACGTGCAAAAGATTGTGCTAGATGTTCACGATAGGGTGGTAAAAGTCGCAGTCTTGATATGTGTTGACGTGCCTGTTCATTAACAAATTCCATTAGTAAACCAAACACCTGACGGAAGCTTACAACTCTTATTGGACTTTCGAATCCTGAAACGCTGCAAGCATTTAACATATGTAATCCTGGAACATTTCCTCATCGTATTTCTTCTTTCCCTTTAACGGATTTAAAGTACTCGTTCTCACCCTCAAGGGCATCCATTGACCAAACAGGACAAACCAGGACCCTTTCTAATTTTCCTTGCACCAAGTCACACGATTGGCTTAATATTATTAAATCATATGTTTGAATGATACCGCTGATTTGTAATTTTATGTCTTGCCTGAGACCGCCGGGGATCTTTGGCTCATATACAGGACATGAAATAAGGAAATCCCCTTGTTGCAACATTTGATCTTGTACTACACTATACCACGGATATCTTTCTTCCATAGCTGAATAGCACATTAACAATATTTATGGGAATTTAAACCTATATTAAACCATCCAGATTGATAGATGGTTTTGCTTGCCCAACAAATTCTGCTTCAAAAATTGCTATATTTTTATTTTTTTCTGGGAATATTACATCAATGTCCTTCTCAATATCTATTGGTTGTAGCTGAATTATATTTGCCTGTAGAATTTGAGCCATATCAATCCAAACCTGCTTTAATGAATTTTCTATTGCTTTAGCGTCTGGCGATGAACCAGAAGAGGGAAAAATAACCTCAGGGTTATTTCTTTCTTGTACCGATATATTCCCTATCCCTGGTGGAAATGATTTACGATAATAATTAGCATTTTTTCCTACTTGGGAATCCAACCAAAGGTTTCCGCTAGAAAAATGATTTTCAAAGTATGCTAATGTCATAATACACTCTCCTCAAATAAGGCTCGGGTAACATCTGTGATACATCCCTCAAAAGCAGTTTCGATTCTTGAATGAGCTTGCTCTATCCACTCAATGGCAGATCCTATTGATAGCTCACTCGCAGAGAGAGTAACAAAATCAATGTCTAAAATTAATGACGTCAGATTAGGAATTGGGTTGGGTGCCGTACCAAAATTCAAAACCAAAGTACCATTGTCATTCGGATAAGGGATTTCCATCCGCAGAAATAGAGTTTTATATACCGAGGGAATCTCAGAGGGTATCTTTGGCTGGATATTAAAATAATCAGCAAGTTTAATATCTTGTTGCGCTATTTCAATACGATTGATATACCTGAGTCCAATTCGACTATATTCGTCAGGATGCGCTACAGAATAATAAACCTCTTGTATCTTTATTATTAGATTTTTAAAACCATCCCAATGTGGATATGGTCGCAGTTGATTAATCGCCAAGAGATTTACGCCTAGCTGTATTAACGCACTTCCATCATGTTTTATAAATTGCATTTTATCAGGTGAGTTTTTCATCCATTGACCAACTATATCCAAGCCGGCTTGAAATTCAAGTTCCAATGTATTGACCTGTTTTTTTCAGGGAACTCTTCTTTGATTTGTTGGTATATTAATCCTGGAATTGTCCAATCCCACTTTTCGGTTTTGAACTGAAACTCACATAACGCCTCTACTAAGGGAGGTTTATTATATACTCGCCCCATACGCCCTCACAGAATCGAATAGTAAACAGAGAGGTTATATAAACGGATACTTATAATAATTATAGCACAGAGAGATAATCTACCAAGTTAAGGATACCTAAAGGCATTTCTTCAGCCTATGCGCATATTTGGTAATCATTCGTACCTTTCATAACCAAACTTCCCCCGGTTGAGTTATGATATAGATATCCAGGTAAAATGTCTCGCCGCTCCCCCTACTTGATCTGCTCGGAGATGCGCGTCATCAGTTCCAGGCTGAGCTGCAAGAATTGCACCGGCACGACCGCCAGTTCTGAGGCGCCGCTGGGGGTAACGTGAATGGCGGTGTTGGTAAATTCACCCGCTGGCACCGTGTCCCACAGGTCAATGCAAAACCAGGCGTTGGCTTCACATTCCTGCGCCAGGATGCGCCGGTACTCGTCGTACGCCCAGCGCGGGTACATGGCGTTATAGCGCAGGTCGCTGTTCACGCCGCGGCTGATAAAAATCGGCTCGTTCACCAAGACGACCGGTACGTCTCCAGCCACCTGCATTCCGGCTTTCAGCACGTCGAACGATAAATCTTCCGTTTTCAAATGCGGCGGCTGCAGTTTGTGGAAAGTCAGGTCTGCGGACAGGTCTTCCTGACGCAGCGTGTAGGTCTTGGGGTACTCCTGGTCAACGCCGGTGGCTGCCCACAGCACCCCATAAAGTTGCAAGCGCAGCAGGTCCGCCAGGCTGCGCCGCTGACCAACGATGGTTTGCTGCCAGAAATCCGCATGAACGAGGGAATTATCCTGCGGATCAAAGCGCAGGTGATACGTATAAATCAAACGTTGCACCGCCTCGGCGTTGTTTTGCACCAAAGGGGAAGAAAGTTGTTTGTCGTAGGGAAAACCTTCCAGGGTTACGAACCACACGATTAAATCTGGCTGGTAGCGCATGCCGTATTCCAAAATGAGCAGGTCTTTCATCAAGGACACGGTGGGGTAACCAAAATTATAAGCGCGTACGACCCTGCCATCCCCGGCAGTAAGCTGGGCGTAATTCGTGTGCGCTGAAATCGTTTCGCCAGGCTTGAGCAAAAATCCCCACACGGAAGAATCGCCGACGAAAAGGATGCGATATTCATTGGCTGTCTTGGGCTTGGCAGAAATCTCGTGTGAAGCGAACATGGCGTCCAGTTGATACAAGCTGAGGTTGTAGGCTTTGGACGGATTATCGCCATAGGGCAGGCGTTTGCGCCCCGGAAAGAGAACGTTATACGCCGAGAGTCTTCCCAGCGCGGGGATAGGATCCAGCGCGGCAAACAGGACGTTGCACAGCAAAAAGAGCAGCAGACCTTTGATGAGAACGTTGCGGACTAGTTTTCCGTCCATCTCAACCTATCCGAAAGAGACGTTGCAGCACTTCCCAGGACAACTGCGGGGAAGGCAGACAAAACCATACCCAGCCCAGGGTAACGTAATGGAATGTGAGCAGGACGCTGAAGACGTGGGCTGCTTTTTGCAAGCGCGGTCTCGTATCCAGGGCATTCGTACGCTGGCGTGCCCAGTCTTGCCAGCGGTTGTGCAGGAACAAACCAATTGCGTGCCACAAACCCCAAAAGAAGAAATTCCAGGTTACCCCATGCCACAAACCGATCAACAGCATGGTGCTGAATTGCACGCTGAAAAGCGTCACACCGGCGGGAATCCACGCTTTAGAGCGCAGGCTGCGCGTCAGCGGATTGAAGAAATACGCCCGCAGCCACTGAGTCAGCGTTATATGCCAGCAATTCCAAAACGTGGTCAGGTTTTTTTGCAGGTAGGGGCGGTTGAAATTCTCTGGCAGGCGCACGCCCATCAGGCGTCCAATGCCTATGGCTATGTCCGTATAGCCGGAAAAATCCAGGAAAATCTGCAAGGAATATAAATACACCAGCACCCACAACCAGCCGGTGGAGGAAATTTGCACGGCGTTTTGGGCGTTGAGTGAAACCAGGCTCAAGCTGTCGGCGAGGACAAATTTCTTAAACACACCAGCGAGGATGCGCCGGAACGCCATCCCTGCTTCACCCCAATCCAGGTGAAAGGGGTTTTGTAAATCTTTGCTAAAACGTTCGCAGCGGTCAATCGGTCCGGCGGTGAGCGCCGGAAAGAACACCGCGTAGGTGAGCATATCACGCAGTGCAAGTTCGGGCAGTCTGCCGTTCACACGGTCGCGCAGGACGTGAATGAGGCGAAAAGCGATGTAGGAAAAACCCAGCCAGCGCAAATCCAGGGCGTTCGCCAACGCCACGTCCTGCCCGTTGAACCAGCGCAGCCAGGCGCTGGCGAGGGCAGCCAGACTTTCCACTTTTAGGATGAGAAAAAGCAGCAAAAGCAAACCGACGAGCAGGGCGGCTGCCAGGTTGACCAGGCGCGCCGTTCTGCCGCTCGCCGCACCGAGCAGAAAAAAAGCGCACAACAACCCCAAAGCAAATAGAATTTGGCTTTCATCCGGCGGCGGCGAAGGCAGCAGGGGAACATCGTACCCCGCCAGGGCGCTGAGATTGTTCACACCTGCGGCTGCCAACACGAGCAAAAAAAGGACGCCCAGGCTCACCCAATCTGTCTTGTGCACACGCTGGCGCAGCCCGCCTGCCGGCAACGTGGCTGCCCAGACGACCACCACCAACCCCAGCGAAGCGCTGGGCAGCCAGAAGTCCAGATGACGGATGGGTGTGGCGGGTTGCAAGGCATACACGCACAAAACGCTGGCGCCGAAAAGTAGCCAACCGCGCCAGGCTTGCCGCGCCAACCCAAATAAAACTCCCAGAAGACAAAAAACGAGAATGTGCGCCAGCGTCATTTAAAAACCCTGGTAAATCCACTGCGGAGATTGTTCCGCGGTGAGGACGATAATTAGAATAAGCAGCAGGCACAAAAGAAGTG
>CAZGDA010000056.1:0-17083 GCA_964524425.1 uncultured Anaerolineaceae bacterium
GACTCAGATAAACTTTCTCGCATGATACACATTGCATTGCAGAACTGCGGGCATAACCAGGTTTTGTTTTCAAGTTACAATCAGCCGTATATTGGACCAGATGACTTGCGTTTGATTATCCTTGCTCTCATTCTGCCGTCCAGTGAACCTCTTCTGGTGTTGATGCAGAAAAGCCTGGTTCGTTTTATTGGGCACGTGCCCATTCTCATCATTTCAGATCGCCCGGTGGAAACACAGGCAGACGGGATGGTCGTACACCTGGAATTTCCTTTTCAAACTCAGGCACTGTGTGAGATGGTAGATAAAATCATCCCCGTCGCTGTGAACACGCTTGAAAAAACATCCGCCGAAACGCGTCCACCCCGGCAAACGGAAATGAATGATATTCCGTCTACCCCACAAAAAAAACATAAACAATAACAGAATGGAGGCTGTTACTTATGAACGCATATAAAAACCTTAAAACGAATATAAAGTTACTTTTGGGCTTCCTGCTTGTCGCCTTTATCATTGTCGTCGTAGCCTTGGTAGGGTATTCCAATATGAGAAGCCTAAGCGAGCAATCCACAGAGATATATCTCAACAATACCGTGCCAATTGAGAAATTGAGTCTGGCGAACGTTGCCCTGTGGACGATGCGCGGAGACGTTTACCGCCTGGTGATCTTGCCCGATCTTCACGAAAGCATCTCGCAAGAGTTAGATAACGATGTTAAAGTCGTCAATGAAAATATAACCATCTTTCGCAACAAATCACTAACGCAAAAGGAAAAAGACGCCTTAGCCGTCTTTGATCCGATGTGGGCAGAATATCAAAAGATTGTTGACAGATTGGTTGTAGCTGTGGAAAACAACGACATGGAAACCGTAACAGGGATTATTCGCGACCAGAATACAATTGACGTACGCGGCAAGGTGGATAGCGCCATAAAAATCCTTATGGAAGAAAACATCCACTATGCAGAAGAGAATAACCGCAAATCTGGTGTGATATTTAGCAATGCAACGATTACCATGCTCGTTGCCTCTCTCATCGGTGTGCTGATGGCAATCCTCTTAGGGATATTCATCAGCCGCATAATCACCAAGCCGTTGATACAAGTAACCGAAATCTCGAAACAAATCGCCGATGTTGATCTGGCAACCTTATCTAGTGAAATGGAAGCCCTGGCTGCCGGAGACCTGACCCGCAGTCTCAGTATCACCGCCCAACCGTTGAACATCCAGTCAAAAGATGAAACGGGCGAGATGGCGCAGGCGTTTAACGCCATGATCAATCGTCTGCAAGATAGCGGCGCATCCTTCGCCAAAATGACTGGCAATCTTCGCAGTGTGGTTGGGCAATTGTTAGATCAGTCTAGCCAGGTAGAAATCGCCGCCAATCAAATGACTTCCGCTGCCAACCAGGCTTCTACAGCTACTTCCCAAATCACAACCACGATCCAACAAGTTGCCCACGGCACATCGCAGCAGACCGAAAGCGTCTCCAAGACTGCCGCATCCATTGACCAACTCACCCGCGCCATTGACGGCGTCGCCAAGGGCGCCCAGGAACAGGCGCAAGCCATCAACCAGACTTCCCAGGTCATGCAGCAACTCTCCGAAGTCGTCTCTCAAACCAGACGCGGCGCTCAGGAACAGGTTCAGTCCATCACCCAAAACCGTGAGGCTCTCTCTCAACTCTCCCAATCCGTCGGCGAACTCTCCTCCGGCGCTCACGCCCAGCTCCAGGGTCTAGGTCTGGCTGCTTCCGCCGGCGATGACCTCAACCGCGCTATCCAACGCGTCGCTTCTGAAGCCGAACAGGTCAGTGGTCAAACCACCCAAACCGTCCAGTCCGCCAAGGATGGCACCTCCGTCATCGCCCAAACCACCCAGGGCATGGAGAAGGTCAAACAAACCACTGAAGTCCTCGCCCAGCGCGTCCGCGAATTGGGGCAGCAATCCGATCAAATCGGCACCATCATCCAGACCATTGACGACATCGCCTCGCAAACCAACCTCCTCGCTCTCAACGCCGCCATCGAAGCCGCCAGAGCCGGGGAACACGGACGCGGCTTCGCCGTCGTCGCCGATGAAGTGCGTAAGCTCGCCGAGAAATCCGCCCTCGCCACCGATGAGATCGCCGACCTCCTAAAAACCGTCCAGAAAGGCGCCTCCGATGCCGTTACTGCCATGCAGCAGGCTGGGCAGGAAGTCGGCGTCGCCTCCTCCTTCACCGAACAGGCTAAATCTGCCTTTGAACTCATCCTCAATGGCACCGCCGCTTCTGCAGAACGCGTCGCTTCCATCCGCAAAGCCATTGACGACATGCAAGTCTCGCGCCTCGCTCTCGATAAGGCTGTCTCCGAAGCCCATCAAATTGCCCAGCAAAACCAGCAGCGCACCGAACACATGGCTTCCCTCAACCAGTTGGTCAGCGAACGCATGGACAGCGTCAACAGCGTCGCACAAGAGAACACCTCCGCCAGCGAAAAGATGTTTGACCTCAACAGCCTCATGGCTGAACGTCTCGACAGCGCCTCCGCCATCGTCGAAGAGAACACCGCCGCAGCCGAAGAAATGACCGCCAGCGCCAGTGAAGTCGCCGAAATGGTCGAGAACATCGCCAGCGTCAGCGAAGAAAACAGCGCTGCTGCCGAAGAGGTCTCCGCTTCCACCGAGGAGATGAACGCCCAGGTAGAAGAATTCACCGCCTCCGCCCAAACCCTCTCTGAAATGGCTAAGACGTTACAGCAACTGGCGTCTCAATTTAAAGTTTAGGATGATTGTAGATGAATTACTCCCCGTACCGTTAGATATGAGTTTTAATCAACGATGATAATGAGGAGCAAATGAATACTTCCAATAACAACACAACCAAGAGTCGGCTAAAATCTTTACAATTCACTATGTCGCTAGGAGGAGGCGTTTTCCTCCTCCTGGTGGGAGGCGTCTTAATCACTTATGCTACGATCGTAGCCCGTAATACTGCAATCGAAGCTGCCAAGAAAGAACTCTTGGGAATTGCCAATTCCCATGCAAATGCAATAGACGCAGAAATTGAGGTTGCCTTGGACGCTGCCCGCACTTTGGCTCAGTCCTTTTCCGCAGTTCATTCCGAAAACGTCCAATTGACCCGCTCAGACGTTAATGGAATCCTGCAAGAAGTATTACGACAAAATCCTCATTTTCTGGGGACATACACTTTATGGGAGCCAAACACCTTCGACGGAAAGGACGCCGATTATGTGAACATGGAAGGGCACGACCAAACTGGTCGTTTTATTCCATACTGGACCCTCGACGCTCAAGGAAATCCATCCGTAGCTCCCTTGATAGACTACGAGACTGTCGGTCCTGGAGATTATTATCAATGCCCCAAGCGTACCCTCAAAGAGTGTTTCATTGATCCCTACGTCTACGATGTTCAAGGCGTTGACACTCTTATCACTTCCCTTACTGTCCCTATTCAAATCAAAGGTCAATTCTCTGGTATGGCAGGAATAGACGTCAGCTTGGATTTCTTACAAGAAATTACCGACTCAGTAGATATATACGATAAGACAGGACGCCTGATACTGATCAGCAATGGCGGAATTGTGTCTGGATCCACCGGTCAGCCCGAAGCTGTTGGCAAGCCACTGAAAGAGATCCAAGAGGACGCACAAGAAGTAATGAACATCGTTCAAGCCGGCAAAGAAGACATTCGTGTTTTGAAAGATACTTTCCGCGTGCTTGTCCCAATTCACGTCGGGAGTTCCGTTACCCCTTGGGCAGTCGAAATCCTTGTACCTTCTCATGTAGTTTCAGTGTCCGCAGATACAATGACCATGCAACTGATTATTATCGGTATCATTATGATCATCCTCGGTTGTATCATTATGTGGATCGCAATTGGAAGGTTAATTTTGAAACCAATAGGATTAATCGTCCGCGGGGCAAAGCTGCTATCCACTGGCGATGCGAATGTAACTGGATTAGATAAAATCGAAACATCTAAACTTATTGCCCGCCCCGATGAACTTGGCGAGATAGGAAAGGCATTCTCTAGTCTAGTCAATTACTTCAACGAGATGACAGACGTCGCCCAACGCATTGCCCAGGGAGATTTATCACAATCTGTTATACCAAAATCGCAAGAAGACTTGCTCGGGAATGCTTTTGCCAAGATGACTCAGGACCTGCGTGAAACAATAGGGCAGATTAGCGATTATTCCAATAATCTTAGCTCTGCTTCTACACAAATGACTTCAGCTGCACATCAAGCCGGGCAGGCTACCTCTCAAATAGCCACCACAATCAATCAAGTCGCGAAAGGCACCTCGCAGCAGACCGAAAGCGTCTCCAAGACTGCCGCATCCATTGACCAACTCACCCGCGCCATTGACGGCGTCGCCAAGGGCGCCCAGGAACAGGCGCAAGCCATCAACCAGACTTCCCAGGTCATGCAGCAACTCTCCGAAGTCGTCTCTCAAACCAGACGCGGCGCTCAGGAACAGGTTCAGTCCATCACCCAAAACCGTGAGGCTCTCTCTCAACTCTCCCAATCCGTCGGCGAACTCTCCTCCGGCGCTCACGCCCAGCTCCAGGGTCTAGGTCTGGCTGCTTCCGCCGGCGATGACCTCAACCGCGCTATCCAACGCGTCGCTTCTGAAGCCGAACAGGTCAGTGGTCAAACCACCCAAACCGTCCAGTCCGCCAAGGATGGCACCTCCGTCATCGCCCAAACCACCCAGGGCATGGAGAAGGTCAAACAAACCACTGAAGTCCTCGCCCAGCGCGTCCGCGAATTGGGGCAGCAATCCGATCAAATCGGCACCATCATCCAGACCATTGACGACATCGCCTCGCAAACCAACCTCCTCGCTCTCAACGCCGCCATCGAAGCCGCCAGAGCCGGGGAACACGGACGCGGCTTCGCCGTCGTCGCCGATGAAGTGCGTAAGCTCGCCGAGAAATCCGCCCTCGCCACCGATGAGATCGCCGACCTCCTAAAAACCGTCCAGAAAGGCGCCTCCGATGCCGTTACTGCCATGCAGCAGGCTGGGCAGGAAGTCGGCGTCGCCTCCTCCTTCACCGAACAGGCTAAATCTGCCTTTGAACTCATCCTCAATGGCACCGCCGCTTCTGCAGAACGCGTCGCTTCCATCCGCAAAGCCATTGACGACATGCAAGTCTCGCGCCTCGCTCTCGATAAGGCTGTCTCCGAAGCCCATCAAATTGCCCAGCAAAACCAGCAGCGCACCGAACACATGGCTTCCCTCAACCAGTTGGTCAGCGAACGCATGGACAGCGTCAACAGCGTCGCACAAGAGAACACCTCCGCCAGCGAAAAGATGTTTGACCTCAACAGCCTCATGGCTGAACGTCTCGACAGCGCCTCCGCCATCGTCGAAGAGAACACCGCCGCAGCCGAAGAAATGACCGCCAGCGCCAGTGAAGTCGCCGAAATGGTCGAGAACATCGCCAGCGTCAGCGAAGAAAACAGCGCTGCTGCCGAAGAGGTCTCCGCTTCCACCGAGGAGATGAATGCCCAGGTAGAAGAATTCTCCGCCTCCGCCCAAACCCTCTCCGAAATGGCTAACGCATTACAGAAAGCAGTTGAGAGATTTCAAATATAAAAAAACAACGCTGTAGCCTACCCCTAAACAAGAAAGGTAGGCTACAGAATTTAGAATCCTGCTCTTTACTCCAAGGTGAAATGGGACTCTTAATCCCCAAGGCATCGGTAATAAATCCAGAGTTGTAGAAGAAAATATAAGATGCACATGCTTCCGGCAATCTCCCACAATTCTTTTTGCAGCGCTAAACCGAAAAAGATGACTGCTGCGCTTAGTACGATACTCCCCAACAAGGCAACCTCTACAGCGGAAAGAAATGATATTGTCCACACCTTATTTTTCTTTGGAATAGATTCAACGTTCCATAGAAAGGCTGATTTTAGCGTGTGTGTATGTTGAGATAAATAATACTGCTTTATCTGATTCATTGCCTTCACGCTATCGTACCATGCCTGCCTCAGGCGGATGAGTTGCAGCAACGTTATTAATCCAGTGATGCTTAATATTACAAATAAAATCGCAAAGGCAATAAAAAACTGTGGAGTAGATACTTTTTCCAATTGAGTTCCCAGCAAACCAGCCACAAGGCTGCCAACCGTGAGAAAATAAAACGTGGTAACTTTTGCCCGGTCTTCATGAGCTTGGTGCGCTGTTTGGGTAATATATTCAAATTCCGCAATTAATATTTGGTTTTCGTCCGCAGTAATATTATCGCTCATAGACTCACCTCAAGTCAGGAATTTGTCCACAATTTATTAACCATTATACATGAAACTTCAAAATATTATTCTTAACCTCTCCCTTTTCCTGTGCATCGTGTGGTATGATTAATATCTATGATATTTATTAATCAGGAGTACTATGACAGAGGAACCCACTGTACTTGATTATGTGAAAGCCATTCTCACGCCCTGGCGAGGTGCACCTCCCTCTATCCCTCCCCTGCAAGTCGAGACAGAAACTCCACCTCTCGTCAGTGGAGATAAAGAAACTGACTTTACACTGGAAACAACTCCAGAAACATCTGACGTAGCCTCTCTTGGTTTCTTTACCAGGATAAAACGTTCGCCCTGGCAATTGGGTGTTTCTTTTCTCTTTGCCCTGGCGGGTCAAACAGCCTTTGAGCCACCGGAGAGGCACCTTCCCCAGGGATTGTTTTTTTACGCAATCGCACTATTCTTGTTTGTTTGGTATTTCTTGCGAGATAAAGAACCCCTCCGCTCGGATGACAACCCAGCAGATACTCCGACTGTTGAAACTGATAGCGAAAATATTATTGATAAGCCCGTTATCAAACCTGCTTTATTATATAAACCAAACGCGGCTGCAATTGCCGGAGTATTATTACTCCTGGCTTTCGTCTTTTTCGGCAATAATCAATTCACACAATATAATCTTATCCTCTGGGTTGCTGGAGTTGTAATCACCATATTTGCCTTTTGGCAAGGTCGAAACAAGGAATTTTCGTCACATCCTTCCTGGCGTGAAGTGATCACAAACTGGCTGAAACGCCCTCAAGTTACCGTAACCATCTCCAAAGACTTCCTCCTAGTACTGGTTATATTCGCCCTTGCTTTTTTCTTTCGTTTTTATCAACTCGATCGCGTTCCCCCAGAAATGTTTAGCGACCACGCAGAAAAATTATGGGACGTTTACGATGTGTTACACGGAGAAACGCGCATCTTCTTCCCTCGCAACACAGGACGCGAAGCCTTTCAAATGTACCTGACTGCCGCTGTAATCCGTTTATTTGGCACAGGATACTCATTTATCAGTTTGAAAATTGGCACCGCAATCCTCGGATTCCTGGCATTACCTTACATTTACGCGCTGGCAAAAGAGTTGTCTAACCGTCGCGCCGCTCAATTCGCGGTTTTTTTTGCCGGTATTGCATACTGGCATAACGTCATCAGCCGTGTAGCGCTGCGTTTTACTCTTTATCCTTTCTTTGCTGCCCCGGTTTTATATTACTTGATACGCGGATTGCGGCGCAGGAATCTAAATGACTTTATCTTAGCCGGTGTATTTCTTGGACTGGGGCTGCACGGATACTCCACGATGCGTATTGTCCCCTTTGTAATTGTCTTTGCCGTACTATTGTTCTTACTTCACAGCCAGGCAAAGGGGTGGCGGCGCGAGGCATTATCCGGGCTATTACTTTTAGCCTTCATCTCTTTTACCGTTTTCCTACCCTTATTGCGTTATGCGCTGGAAAATCCGGATATGTTCTCTTATCGCGCATTTACAAGGCTGGGTGCTATTGAACGTCCCCTGCCTGCTCCTCTATGGCAAGTGTTTTCCAGTAACCTCTGGAAAGCCTGTATCATGTTCTTCTGGGATAACGGCGAAATATGGGTACATTCTGTTCCTCACCGCCCGGCGCTAGACGTCGTCTCAGCCGCTCTGTTTTTCTTGGGCGTCGTCTTGGTCCTCCTTCGCTATTTGCGCACCCGCGACTGGACGTATCTGTTTTTGTTGATCTCTATCCCTTTACTGATGCTACCTTCTATTTTATCTCTGGCGTTTCCCGCCGAAAATCCCAGTTTAAACCGAACTGGTGGTGCGATCATCCCAGTCTTTATTATCATTGGTGTTACCATGGATTATATCTTAGTCGGGCTAAGCCAACGCAGAAACTCCCCCCCTCCCCTATCAACGTTAAACCCCGCAGTGTCCAAGGCAACTATGCCCTTGCCTGTTCTGGTTGGCGTCGTCGTGCTTTTGCTCTGGTCAACAGTACAGAATTACAATCTCGTTTTCGTGAAATACTACGACATGTTCTTACATTCGTCCTGGAATACGTCCGAATTGGGAAAAATCATTCACGGTTTTGCCGATTCAATTGGCAGTGAAAATCAAGCTTGGGTCATTGCTTATCCGCATTGGGTGGATACCCGCCTGGTCGGGATTAATGCCGGCTTCCCCCAGCACGACTACGGTATTTGGTCTGATACCTTAAAAAGTACTACCACAGAAACAAGAATTAAAATATTCCTTGTAAAACCTGATGACGAAAAAGGATTACAGGCTCTCGTAACCTTATATCCCCAAGGCGCGCTGCAACTCTACAAATCAAACGTAGAAAACAAGGACTTTTTCATTTATACTGTTCCATCCGACATCAGTATTTCCCCTTCAGATGATCAATAATAATCCAGGAGGTAAAAATGTCTCGCCTTATGAATTTCTTTTCACCTATTAACTGGAAAATTCGCAATAAAATATTGGGCATTGTCTTTATCGTCGTTCTAGCCTCCGTAGCGTTTTTTACAACCAACAGTTATTTAACCTTTTCGCGCATCACCATTGACAATGCAGCCCAAAGCTCATTAGAATACGGGAAAGAAGCATCCATTCGCTCTTTAGAGATGCTTAACGGAAACCTGCAAACGTTACAAACTCTGGCGCTTTCTTATCCCGTAATAGAAGCCGCGGAAAAAGCCAACAAAGCGTACGAAGGCATGAATCAAACCGATATTGATGCGCAGATCTCAGTTTGGGACAAAGCCTGGACAGAAAACCTACCTGAAATAGAAGCACGTGTGAACGAAATTGCCGAGAACGAGTTAAGCAACCAACTCAAATCCTTCCTGAAAACTTTCCCTGAAGAAGTTGAAGTCTTTATCACCGACGTGCAAGGACTCAACATCGCCATGACAGGACGCACAAGTGATTATCTTCAGGCAGATGAAGAATGGTGGCAAAACGCCTATGCCGGAGGACAGGGCGCCTTTTCCGTGAGCAAAGTTAGCTACGACGAATCGGCTAATACCTGGGCAATGAATATTGGTGTCCCAATTCGAGATAAAACCGGTGATCACGTTGTCGGGGTATTACGCGGCACCATAGATATATCATCCGTTTTTTCACCTTTTGCCCAAACAGATCTCGGCGAAACAGGCAAAATCATCCTCATTGATAAAGAAGGCAACGTGTTATACGCCCCCAAACCTGAGATGCTTATGCAACCTGCTCCAGAACATCTCCTGGCAGCCATAAACGATAAGACCAGAGGTTGGAGCGACGATTTAACAGGGCTTGATGGCCAGCCTGCCTTGCTAACCTACAATCAATTTCAGGGTGACCTCGGCAGCAACTTGGGTTGGACTATTTTCACCTTGCAGGACATTCGTGAAATCAACGCTCCCCTTCAACGTATCGTGGTTAATAATTTAATCACTGCTGCTATTATCCTGCTTATCTTGGTTGCTTTCGGTGCCTGGATTGGCAACTCCATTGCGGTACCCTTGGTACTAGCCAAAGAAACTGCTCAAAAACTTGCCATCGGTGACGTGAGCCTTGCAGATTTGGATCAAGATCGCCGCAGAGTTAAAAATGCACTTAAACGCCATGACGAAATTGGAGAAATTGCCCACGCTCAATCCGAACTGATTGGCTATATGCGTGAAATGGCGAGGGTTGCTCAATCCATCGCTGATGGTGATCTGTCGTCATCCTTCCAGCCCAAAGCAGAAAAGGATTTTTTAGGCAACGCATTTTCTCAAATGACGAATTATCTACAAAACACAGCAAATATCGCTTTAAAATTATCGGAAGGGGATATTTCTGCAAAATTCTCTCCCCAGTCGGAAAAAGACGAACTGGGAAATGCTTTTGTAAAAATGGTAGATTATCAATTGGAGATGTTAAGTGCAGCTAAACTACTCTCCGCTGGAGACTTGAGTGTTACCCTGCAACCTCATTCCGAACTCGATGCACAAGGCATCGCCTACATGGAAATGATTGAAAAATTGCGCGGCGCTATTGGTCAGGTAAAGTACAACGCCGACCGATTGGGCGAAGCCGCTCAGCAACTATCTCAGGCAGCCAACCAGGCTGGCAAAGCGTCTGGTCAAATTGCCTCCACTATTCAAGACGTTGCGCGAGGCATCGGACAGGAAACCGAGAGTATTTCACGTACTGTGGCATCTGTTGACCGAATGAGTCAGGCTATAGAAGGCGTCGCTCGCGGCGCTGAAGAACAATCCCGATCTATTGATAGTGTATCCTCTTCGATAAATAAACTTTCCGCAACTGTAAAAAATGTGAGCGACGGTGCTGCTGAACAAGCCAGTCAAATGAATCTGGCAAGTTCTGCCCGCGAGAGTATGACGAATTCCATTAATAATCTTGTTCAAGCGTCTGAGACAGTGGCAAAAGAAAGCCAACGGGCTGCCCAAACTGCCTTTAATGGTACGGAACTCGCCAATAAAAGCATTCACGGAATGGAAAGGGTCCACAAGGCAACCGCTGAGCTTACCCGCAATGTGAATGACCTTGGGCAGCGCTCTGCTCAAATTGGCGCCATCGTAGATACCATTGAAGATATTGCCTCACAAACCAATCTCCTCGCCCTTAATGCCGCTATCGAAGCAGCCCGCGCCGGCGAGCACGGGAAAGGTTTTGCCGTTGTAGCCGATGAGGTGCGCAAGCTGGCGGAACGATCATCACAAGCCACAAAAGAAATTGGTGAGATGATCCACTCCGTTCAGGCAAACGTCAAATTAGCCGTAGAGACCATGCAACAGACGAGCGAAGACGTTCGCACTGCCGAAGGATTATCCAACCAGAGCAGTAAAGCTTTTGCCGAAATTGCCGAAGGTACGCGCGTATCAGCCCAAAGTGTAGACGCCATCCGTGAAGCCATACATACCTTGCAATCTGCCGCCGGGCAAATGGAAAAGATCATCCAGGATGCTTCTTCGATCGCAGAGCATAATCGTCAGGTTGTTGAAACCATGAATGAATTAAACAACTCGGTGGTTAGTAGCCTCGACTTGGTCTCTGCGGTCGTGGATGAAAACGCAGCCGCCACACAAGATATGGCGTCAAATTCAAGTGAAGTAACTCGCGCCATTGATGATATTGCAGCCACTTCCCAGGAAAACAGCGCCGCCGTTGAAGAAGTTTCCGCAGCAACAGAAGAGATGAACGCTCAAGTGGAAGAAGTAACCGCATCTGCCGCGGAATTGGCAGAGATGGCTCAAACCCTTCAAGACCTTGTGGCTCAATTCCGACTAACGAATGAATAGACTCAATCTGAGTCAAAAAAACGTGGAGTAGATATGTCTTTACAACAACCAGAAACAGCACAACCCCTTGCGCAAAACGCAGAAAATCCACCCGCCTGCCTGGACGATACCCGTTCTCATCTTCCTCGCCTGGAATATCTGCTCGATATACTGATGATTCTGGTTGTGCTCTTGGGTGCGTACTTGCGTTTCACCGGCTGGGACTGGGGAGAATATACCTACATGCACCCCGACGAGCGTTTTCTGGTAATGGTAGGGTCGAGCATTTCCCCTGTGAATACAATAGGAGAATATTTCGACACCGCTGTTTCTAGTCTTAATCCTCACAACCGCGGCTACGGCTTCTATGTTTACGGTACCTTCCCGCTATTCTTGACGCGTTACATCGCTGAATGGACATTTAAAAACGGCGGACTTCAAGAAGTTATGGACGTTGGGCGCCCACTCTCGGCGTTATTCGACCTGCTCACCGTTCTTCTGATTTACATAGTCGGAGCAAAGGCATACGGAAAACGCACAGGCTTACTCGCGGCAGCATTCCTTGCTGTGGCAGTACTTCCTATCCAGCTCTCACACTATTTCAAAGAAGATACTTTCTTGAATTTCTTTACTCTGCTGGCTATCTATTTCGCCCTGCGCATATTAATGGATACACCATCCTCCCGGCAACCGACGCCCTTACAGACGCCTTCCCAGCCAGATGAATCCGACCCAGCCAAACCATCTATTCCGGATCAGGCAGCGCAGCACATCGCGATCCCAACGTTACCGCCTTTCTGGCTTTTCGCCGGTTTTGGCATCGCTTTAGGATTGGCTGTAGCGTGTAAGCTGAACACAGCACCGGTGGCTGCTCTGTTACCCGCTGCAATTCTATTACGTTTCGGAAAATTGCACGCCCAGCAACAAAAGCAACTCATGACAAAAACCCTGCTTTTCCTCGCCGGAGCCGCTCTCATTAGCTTACTCGTCTTCCGCATCTTCCAGCCGTATGCCTTCAGTGGACCCGGCTTTTTTGGCGTCAAGCCTAATCCGCTTTGGGTGGATAACATTCGCGAACAGCGCGCGCAGGCAGAAGGAGACGTTGATTTTCCGCCCGCCATGCAATGGGCGCGCCGGTCGTTTTGGTTTGCCGGCGAGAATTTGGTTACCTGGGGTCTTGGTTTGCCTTTAGGCATTCTGGCTATGCTCAGTTTCCTTTGGATTGGATGGAAGCTGCTTCCCATCCTGTTTAAACGCAGCCAGATCCAGGCAAACGTTATTTCTTCAACAGAAGAGGCGGTTGCCTTCAGGAATCTCTGGAAGGAGGATTTACTTCTATGGGGTTGGACTGCGTTCTACTTCCTCTGGCAGTCTTCTTCCTTCAACCCAACCATGCGTTACCTGCTGCCCATCTACCCCTTACTGGCGCTTTTCGCTGCTCGGGGTGTATTCATGCTTTGGGATTGGGGACGGGAAAATCGCTCTACGCCTGTGCGGTTTTTCGCAATCCTCATCGGTTCAGGAGTCTTCCTGGCTACGTTTGCGTATGCGTTTGCCTTTCTGCAAATTTACGTCACCCCCTTCACTCGCGTGGACGCTTCTCGCTGGATATATCAAAACGTACCCGGACCACTCAATCTTCACATTACTACGGATAAAGAAGTTGCTAATCAACCCCTTCCTTTCCCCTATGAGGCTGTCATTACTCCTGGCGCACCCTACGTCTCGCCTTTTGTACCTCACTACACCGGTCAATTAAGTGAAATTCACGCCAATTCTATCTTCGATAAAGATGCGTTTCCCTCTGATAAAACGCTGACGTTATCCATCTCCGAGCCTGTTAGCCCGGATAAACCGCTTACATCGGCAACCATTCGGTCAGACTTTCTCCTCGAAAAAGGCATCGAGGGAAATGGGTATACCTTTCTCTTGAATCCTCCCATTATTGTAGAGAAAGGTAAGCCATACAACTTCATCCTCAAATTGGAAGGAGATGGAGGAGCGCTTAATTTACGCGGCGCTGCCATCGCCAATGAAGGCGATTGGGACGACAGCCTTCCCCTCCGCGTAGACGATTACGACGGTTTTGGTGGGATCTACCCCGGTGATTTAGCCTTCAACATGTATTGGGATGACAACCCCGAGAAATTAGCCCGCTTCTTAAACATCCTGGACGAGACAGAGTACATCATTATCACCTCAAATCGTCAATGGGGAACCTTACCGCGTATTCCGGAGCGTTTTCCACTTACCTCAACGTATTACCGAAATTTACTCGGCTGCCCCGAGGATAAGACTATAGAATGGTGCTATCGTGTAGCTAAGCCGGGTACGTTTCAGGGAAAACTGGGATTTGACCTGATAAAGATTTCTCAATCAAATCCTCATCTAGGACCACTGTCGCTTAACGACCAATTTGCCGAAGAAGCCTTCACCGTCTATGACCATCCCAAGGTGCTTATTTTCCGCAAAACTCCACAGTATAGCTCTTTACAGGTAAATCAAATACTTTCCAGCGTAGATCTGACGCGAGTGATTCACGTTACCCCAAAACGCGCCTCTGCACGTCCGCTAGATTTAATGCTTCCACCCGATCGGTTGGCGGAACAGCGCGCCGGCGGTACGTGGGCAGAATTATTCAACGTCAACGCCCTGCATAACCGTTTTGAATTTTTAGGCATCATAGTCTGGTACGTGTTCATCGCATCGTTAGGCTTGCTGGCTTACCCGCTCACCCGTCTGGCATTTTACGGCATGCAAGATATGGGGTATCCATTAGCGCGCATGGTTGGTCTTCTACTCCTGGCTTACCTGGCATGGCTGGGCGGTTCGTACCGTATCCCGTTCACCCGTCTTACCATAAGCCTCATCGTAATTCTCATCGCCGCTTCTGGCGTGGCGCTCGCCTGGTTTCAGCGCAACTCGCTCCGCCAAGAGTGGCGTGAGCGACGCAAGTATTTCCTCACCGTGGAAATGGTTGCCCTTATCGCCTTTCTCATCGTGTTGATCATTCGTTGGGGCAATCCAGACCTCTGGCACCCCTGGAAAGGTGGTGAAAAACCAATGGACTTCTCTTATTTCAATGCCATAATAAAAAGTACCAGTTTTCCACCCTTTGATCCCTGGTTCGCGGGCGGGTACCTAAACTATTATTATTATGGCTTCGTCATTTTTGCTGTGCCGGTCAAATTGCTTGGAATCGTGCCTGCTTTTGCCTACAATCTGATCCTCGCCAGCGTCTTTAGTTTGATCGTGCTGGGTGCTTTTTGTATTGGCTGGAATTTACGCCAATACAACCGGCTATTCAGTGGCATTGCTACAGCGTTAGGCATCGCTGTTCTGGGCAACCTGGGTACCTGGCGGATGATATTCCGCGGCTTTCAAATGTTGGTCGCGCCGCATGAGCAAGTCCAAAATTTACCAAACAGCTTGACAGAAGTCTTCATCCGTTGGAATTGGGCGCTGCAAGGTTTTGTCAAAGCCATTTCCGGTGAAACTCTCCCTTATGGAATTGCAGACTGGTATTGGAATCCCAGCCGCGCCATAGCCCCTCTGGGAGACGTAGAACCTATTACGGAATTCCCCTTTTTCACCATTCTCTACGCCGACCCGCACGCGCATTTGTTTGCTATACCGGTTGCCTTACTGGCTCTGGCGTGGACAGTATCTGTCGTTCTGGGTAAGGGTTGGCACTCAGAAGAACAACCAACACCTCGTCGCGTCGAATACCTGTTACGCATCGGATTGGGGGTTTTTGTAGGCAGCCTGGCTATCGGTGCTCTGCGACCGACGAACACGTGGGATTTCCCCACTTACCTCACCCTGGGTATCCTGGCTACCCTATACGCCATCTGGCGTACCCGGAGACCCCGCCGCCATGCAATAGAAGAAGACTCGACAGACAGTCCTGCGCCGCTGCCTGCCCGCTGGCAAACAATTGTGGATCTATCCATTCCCCTTAGTCTCCTCCTTCTATCTTTCCTCCTCTATCATCCTTTTGCACGCTGGTTTGGTCAGGCTTACACAGCTATTGAAGTGTGGAAAGGACCGCGCACACCATTACCGGATTACATCACCCATTGGGGATTGTTCCTGTTCTTAATCATCTCCTGGCTCGTCTACGAGACAATTGACTGGATGGCTACCACGCCACTATCCCACATCCGTAAACTTGCTCCTTATCGCACCTTTATCGTGATCTGCTTGGCGAGCATACTGCTCGTTACAATAATTTTAGGTGTCAAAATGACTCCTTCGGAAAGTCTGATTAAACTCCCCTTTGACGCGGGTTTCTTGCTCTTTTCCGGAGTGCAAATTGCCTGGCTTGCAATTCCACTTGGCGCATGGGTCATTGTCCTATTGCTGCGTCCCAACCAGTCTGACATAAAAAGAGCCGTGCTCTTTTTAATCGGCAGCGGGCTTGCGTTGACCATCTTCGTAGAAATCTTCGTCTTGCGCGGCGATGTGGGACGCATGAACACAGTGTTTAAATTCTACCTGCAAACCTGGGTCTTTTTTGGGGTCAGTGCCGCTGCCTCATTCGGTTGGATTCTGGACGCCACCAAACGCACCATCCATACGGATGAGACACATCATCCTAACTGGATGCCTTTCTGGCAGGCGGGGGTGATTGTATTAGTCTGCGCTGCGGCTTTGTATCCAATTATGGCTACTCCAGCAAAAATGCGTGACCGCATGATGGAAGAATCTGAACACACGCTGGATGGCATGGCTTACATGCAAGACGCTACATATTACGACCAGGATCGTGAAATGGACCTAAGTGAAGATTACAACGCTATCCGTTGGATGCAAGAAAATATAAAGGGGTCACCCGTTATCGTTGAAGGAAACACCCCCGAATACCGCTGGGGATCACGGTATTCAATCTATACAGGGTTGCCGGGAGTTGTCGGCTGGAACTGGCATCAACGCCAGCAGCGCGGCTTCGTCTCTACAGATTGGGTAACCAATCGCGTGGCTGAAATCGCCGATTTCTATAATACACCCGACCCCGAAGAAGCCAAACGATTTGTGGATAAATACGACGTATCCTATATTATCGTCGGTCAGCTTGAACAGGCTTATCACCCCGGTGCAGGTTTAGATAAATTTAAAAACATGGATGGGGTATTATGGAAAGCAGTATATGACCAGGGAGATACGGTAATCTACCAGGTAAATGACAACCAATAATTACTGGGAGTAACGATCACACTATGCTATTCGCTGTTCTTTGGTATTTGATCATCCTCATCACGGGTTGGCTTAATTTCCCGCTAACGTACCGTTTTCTGCGCGCCTTGCCAGATCGCGGCTACGCGTTTAGTCGCGTGCTGGGGCTTTTATTATGGGGATATAGCTTTTGGATTTTGGCATCTCTTGGGGCGCTGCATAACGATGGCGGAGGTATTTTATTTACGCTGTTGCTCGTTACCCTCCTCAGTTTGTGGGCAAGCGGTCTGGTGCGCCAAAAAGGCTTCGATAGGGAACGCTGGAATGAAATCACCCAATGGTTAAAAGACAACCG
>CAZGDA010000057.1:0-16976 GCA_964524425.1 uncultured Anaerolineaceae bacterium
TCCTTTTCCTTCGATAGATTCTTACCTCCTTGGGCATGGCAATCCCTGTTTAAGTTCGCTGAATGTAGACCTCTGCATCTCGGTTGCCGGATTTAAAAACATCTTCCGGCGAACAAACGTCCACAAACCCTCGTCTTTGTAATAGTAGCATCGGGTGGGTGAAAATAGGGTGCGAAATGGAACCGGTTCGGTGATAGTTCGGTGAAAAACAACCTCCTTATCTGGACACTCGCAAGATAGTATGATATCTTGTTATGCAGAGGTATTGGCATGGTTGATCATCTTCTTAGACTCAAACCCGCCCGCGCTTTCCCCTCCGAAGTGGAGGACATGGTGCAGCAGGTTGCTGAAATCCGCCGCGAGTTTCTAACGAGCAGTATGCTCACCTCGCAGCCGGTGCGCAACACCATCCGTGAATCCTGGCTGCGCTGTATGATGTTGATTGACCCGGGGCGCGACAAGGTGCCCGTCATCATCACCAGCGAAGCGGACCTGGATGAACTGCGTTCGTCTAACGAGATTTTTCTCAAAGCCACCAGCACGGTGATTAAACGGCTTACGCACACATTTGCCGGGTCGGGTTACGTCATCGGCTTGGCAGACGCCAAAGGACGCCTTTTACAGGTGAGTGGGGATAAAAACACCTTACAGTGGATGGAACAAATTGGATTGGCTCCCGGCGGAGATTGGAGTGAAGCCAATGCAGGCACAAACGGCATTGGCACGGCTCTGGCGGTCGGGCACGCCGTGCGCGTCGTCGGTCCCGAACATTATTGCGACGGTTGGCAGGACATCACCTGCATCACGGTTCCCATTCGCGATCCCTGGAAGGGTGAAATTGCCGGCGTTTTAGACATCAGCGGAGATTATCACCTCGTTCGCCCGTTTTTCACCAGTATTCTCTCTGTGGCGGCAATGGAAATTAAAGAAAATCTCAAAGCGCTTCAGTCGCCGTACCCTCATTCCGCAAGCCATTTTCAGGTCTCCATTCCCTTGATACACGGCGGTAGGGATGACAACGTCTCTGCTGCACGCGCTCTGCATTCCCACTCTGCGCGGCTCATCCCTTCCCTGGCAAATACCTACCAGGCGCAATTAGTCTTTCAGGAACAGCGTGCCATCACCGCAGAGCGCCTGGCAATTGCAGTGGGGATGGTCAGTGCCAGCCTGGACGTCGAGACAACCCTCACCCAGGTAGCCGAGCAGGCGGCTTACATTCTTGGGCTTGACCACGTGGGGGTTTGTTTCTGGGAAGACCTGAAAAGCGGATGTTCTATACGCACCTGGTCTAATTCGTCCACGCCTTCCTGTAATATCTATGAGGTGGTTAGCGCGCTCGCCGCACAACCTGACACAACGAATTTGTTATGCGAAACCGGCGAACCGATTGTCATTGACGACGTTCGCTCCGCTTCTCGCTTCATCAGTGATAAAATTGGGCAGAATGGCATCGGCGCCATCGCCATTTTGCCGCTGCTAAAAGCCCAAAGCGTGGACGGGTTTATCGTCCTGACCCACACAAAACCGTATCGCTGGCAGGCGGATGACCTGCGCCTGGAGCTTACGTTTGCCTTTCACGCTGCCACTGCTATCGAGAATGCTCGCCTTTACCAGGAACTTCAACACCATCACCGCCACGTACAGGCGCTCAACGCCGTCAACCAATTGCTCCACAGCCTATACGACCCAATCCAACAATTAGATTTGGTTATCGGACAGATAATCGAGATCATGGGCATGGATGGGGGCATGATCTTGCTAAAGCATGGCAATTCTAACGAGCCTATCCTGGCAGCATACAGTGGTGTGCCCGAATCTTGTTTAACCAACCTTTATCACATCGCATGTGAAAACGCCAGTTTAGATAACACTCTGATTCTTTCACGCAAAGATCATAAACATAGCCGCATTTCAAAAATACTGCACAATCTTGGGCTGCATCAAGTTCTAATCGCACCTCTCCTGGCAAAATCGGACGTACTGGGCAATTTATTGGTCAGCAGCCGACAAACGCGGGAAATTTCCAGTGATGAAATCATTCTCTTTACCAACATTTGTCAGCAACTGGGGCAGGTCCTTCAAAATGCACAATTATTACATCTCGCCGGTGAAACGCACGCCCTCCGTGAAGCTGACCGTATTAAAAGTCATTTCCTCATGATGATATCACACGATTTGCGCTCGCCCTTAACCGCTATCCGTACGTCCATCGAATCGTTGATGGATGAAGAAAGCGGGCATTCTGCCAGCACGCAAAAACATTTGCTGGGGAATATTGCCAGCCAGGCGAAAAGACTGGGCGGCTTGGTAGACCAATTACTCGACCTGACCCGCATAGAAGCCGGGGCATTGACTCTTGATCGGGATTGGACCGAACTAGCCTGCCTGATTACAGATACAGTAAAAAAATTCGAACGGTTAAACGCTCCGTTCCAGGTGAGTCTTTCTATCGCCGCCCACATCCCCCTGGTCTACGTTGACCCGGAGCGCATCGTCCAGGTATTGTGGAATCTGCTGGATAATGCCCATAAATACGCCGCGCCCAGGTTACACGTAAGCGTAGATGTGTTCACCTCCGGCAGAGAAGTTATCTTGCGCGTGGCAGACGAAGGTCCAGGTATACCAATGGAAGAACGCGAAAAAATCTTTCAGAATTTCTATCGTTTGACTCGCGAGAAGCAAATGCACACGCCTGGCAGTGGTTTGGGATTGGCAATTTGCCGGGGGATCATGGATGCCCACGGCGGGCGTATTTGGGTAGAAGACGGTCCAGAGGGAGGCAGTGTTTTTGTGGTTACGATCCCTCCTTCTTTAACCGATTCAGACGACTTGATCGCCCTGGAAAATCTTGATCCGATCGGTGTTTTTCGGAATTAACCGCGTTTCCTGTTTTAACTATGAGTCACGGTCGAATATCTATTTTAGTAACAGACGATGACCCAGGTATTCTCACTGCGATCAAGCAAGCCTTGCTCGCCCACCATTATGACGTCAGAGTTGCCAGCGACGGCGTAGAAGCCTTGAACCTCTTCAAACGCAGCCAACCCGACCTTATCCTGCTTGACCTGATGATGCCGCGTGTTGACGGCTTGGAAGTTTGCCGCCAGATTCGCGAAGTCTCGCTGACTCCTATCATAATCCTCAGCATAAAGGGCAGCGAGGCGGACATTGTTGCCGCACTTGACCTCGGCGCAGACGATTACCTGGTCAAGCCGTTTCGGCTTGCCGAGTTGCTGGCGCGTGTCCGCGCCGTCTTGCGGCGCATCAACAACCCGCGCCTCAACCAAATTGTTTGCGGTGAACTGGAAATTGACACCGAGCAACACCACGTTACCGTAGCCGGTCGCTGGGTGGCACTTAGTCCTATTGAATACGCCGTGCTAGAGGAATTGGCACGCAACATGGGTCGTGTGTTGACGAATCGAATGCTCCTCCATCGCGTTTGGGGAAGCCAGTATCTTGACGCAGACGATTACGTTAAAGGAGTCATCCGCCGCCTGCGCGTCAAGCTGGAGGCAGACCCTGCCCATCCTCGTTACATCCTCACCGAGCGTTACCTGGGATATCGCCTAAATGATGCGTAGTGCGTCCCTTCGTTGAATCTGCCCCAGCCAGCCCCAAACGATAGCCCAAATTGATTTTCTCAGGCGGGCATATCAGCCCTCCATCCTTTGCCTTCTCTTTACCCCCGTGGTTTGTAAGCCAATATTTTAACCGCGATCTATTTGTCAAGTCCTCCAGAGGCAACGGGTTTTGCGTTGTTAAACCACTCCCAGCAACAAGCCTTTGAGATATTCCCCTTCGGGAAAATTCAGCGCGATGGGATGGTCGCAGGATTGAGAAAGCCGGGCGAGGATCTGGGCGTGTACGCCCGCGTCCAACGCCGCGCCGGCTACGATCTTCTGGAACAGGTCGGGGCTTACGCCGCCGGAGCAGGAGAAAGTGAGCAGCTTTCCACCGCGGCGCAATAACTTAAACGCCAGCAAATTGATGTCCTTGTAACCGCGCGCCGCTCGTTCCGCCTGGCTGGACGTGCTGGCAAATTTGGGCGGGTCGAGGACAATCAAGTCAAAACGGCGGTTGCGATCGCGCAATTCACGTAATAGCCTGAACACGTCCGCTTCCTGAAAGGTTACGTTATCGAGGGACAGGTTGTTGCGCGTCAGGTTGTGGCGCGCCAGGTCCAGCGCCTGCGTCGAGGTATCCACAGCCAGGATAGAAGCCGCCCCGCCTGCCAGCAGGTTGGCGGTAAACCCGCCGCTGTAACAAAAACAATCCAGCGCCTCCTTGTCTTTTGCCAGCCTGCCTGCCAGGGCGCGATTGGCGCGCTGGTCGAGGTAAAAGCCAGTCTTGTGCCCCTGGCGGACGTCTACGCTAAAGCACAGCTTACCTTCGCGGATCGTGAGGGATTCGCTGGGGGCTGCGCCGCGCAGCACGCCGCAGCGATTCGGCAAACCTTCCAGGGCGCGCACGTCCGCATCCGAACGCTCGTAAATACAGTCTGCGCCGCTTAATTCCATCAGCGCCTCGCATATCTCCTCCCTCCAACGTTCCGCGCCGCAAGAAAGGAACTGGACGACCAGCGTATCCACGTAACGGTCCACGATCAAACCCGGCAGCAAGTCCGATTCGCCATGCACCAGGCGCACGGCATCCGTCTCACCTAATTCGCTGGCGTTCTGCCGCGCTGCAAGCGCCTGTGCCAGGCGGGCGCGCAGGAAGTCGCCGTTGATTTCCTCCCCCGCCTCAAAAGTCCACATGCGCACGCGAATTTGAGAAAGGGGGCTGTATGCGCCGCACCCCAGGAAATTTCCCTTTTCGTCCAGCACGTCCACCGTTGCGCCCGCATCCGGCTGTCCGCGCACTTGCGCCACCGCCCCAGAAAATACCCACGGATGGCGGCGCAGCAGGGATTTTTCGCGCCCGGCTTTGAGAATTACCCGTTTCGAATTCGTTTGATTATCCATTAGATGTAGTATAATGAATTTTCAATTTTTTGGGAAGCGCTTGATCGAATGAAGTTTGTGAAAATAAATCCATCGCAAGTTGCCCATAACAACGAGGGCGGATGAAAAGAAAAGTGCAGATTTCCTGGGCGCGTCTGGCTGCCGCGTTGTTGGCGGCTGCCCTTCCTGCTGTAGTGGTCTTATTGCTGGTTCATTTTGCCCTCCAAGCCAGCCTGGACGATTTTTACCCCTCCAAATGGCTTGACCAGGCGGATTACTGGCACGAGGCGCTCACATTCAAGGAAGCCGGTTTCCAGGGCGGGTACTATGGGCAGGGGGAACAGGTTGCGCCGTTGCAATTCATTCGCTTTGGCACACACGGACCCCTTTATCCCATTTTGTATGGGACGCTGGCGCGCTTCAGCGGTTGGCAGTTCTCCACCCCCATCTACCTGAACATGGTGTTCCTGGCTGCCGGGTTGTTGGTGTTTGTGTGCATGACGAAACCGCAACCGCACCAAATTGCCTTGCTCGGCGCGCTGGTAGGGATTTTTGCCCCCGTGTTAATGTACATACCCTCCGTCCTGCAAGAGAGCTTCCATCAGGCTGCTGCGTTGATTCTCGCTGGTTTGTTTTACGACGTACTGACGTGCAGCACACCCTTGCGTTGGCAGCGCAAGACAGTGTATTTCCTTTTTTTGTTTATCCTGGCGGTGATGCGCTTTTCGTGGGGAATTTTATTCGTCCCCTTTTTCGGTCTCCTTTTCCCCTGGCGGCGCGGAGCGCAATTGCTCGCCCTGGGGTTGAGCGCAATAGCGTTTTCAGCCGCTTTCGTGCTTTCCGGGTTGATCACAGCACCCGGGGCAGACTCGATAATGATGACGGTGGAAGCGCTGCGTTCTAGTCCATTGGAAGGGCTGCGTTTGATAATGACCTGGCTCACCGGCAATCTGGCGCATGTGTTCAGCCTTGCCTCGTGGGTAAACACAGGCTTCCGAGTGCAAGCCGCCGGTTTGATCCTGTATTTCGCTTTCAGGTTGTGGCGCGCCCTGCGCGGTGAGGGTGAAGAACCTGGCGCACAAGCGCGCCAGGCAGCCTTTCACTTGCTGAACCTGTTACCGCTCAGTCTGGCGTTATTGACGATTTACTTCGTCGAGATGGACGCCCGTGTTTTGGGCGCGCACGTGCTGCTCTCTCTGGCACTCATGGCTCGCTTTGCCAATATTCGCCCCTTGCTGGCAGTGTTGGCGCTGAATCTGCTTGTCTTTCCGTCTTTCCTGGGTGAATTCAAGACCTGGCGCGGCAGCTACGCTTACGACGCCCAACACCTCACCGAGTCTCGCCAAATCCTGCGGCAATACGTCGCTTACCAGGCAGACGCTCCCAGCCCATGGTGCAACACCCTGCTGGTATCGGCGGAATATTACAGCGCGCAACTACTGGCAACTCCGGCGGGTGTGGGTGCGACTTTCATTTGGCCCGGGCGCTCGCGTACAATGGAGATGCCGTTGAAGTCAGCCTACCTCGTCCTCGACGACGCCAAGTTCGAACGCTTCCAACGTATGCGAGATTTCCACGCCGAATACCTGACCACCCTGCCGCACGGCGGCAAGCTCTACCGCAACCTGAACTCACTTTGTAAGCCGTGATTGTTTCTTTGATCTCATTTATCTTGTTTTAGCACATATTCCGTGCAATCTTATTATTGTAATATTCTCTTTCAGGGATCCAGGCACGCAAGTTATTTTCAATGGTGAGAATACCAAGCGTGCCAGACAAGTATGTCCGATTTTCTGGTGGAGAATTGCAATGAGAAAACTAGATTTACTAGATTCTATTTCAGCTCTTCAAGAATTGTATGTCTCACCAGGCAATCATTTGGAAGCTCTGTCGGGGGATGGGTGTTTTGCATGTCCCCATTCGAGATCTCATCGCGTATAATTTCTTATCCTTCAATGGATTAGTCTTAGAACAACACACGGATTGCTCTGCCGCAAAACACAAACCATCCCGATTATTTCGCTGAAAAGCAATTTCTTCCCCTCAATGTAAAGCGATCTCCACCTCGTTCACACAAAAACCAAATTTTCGGGTATGATATAGCCATGTGCGGAAGGTTCACGCTGACGTTAGACGCCGATCAGATCCAGGCGGAATTTCCTTGGGTGGCTGTACCGCAGGTGGAGATCGCCCCGCGCTACAACGTCGCCCCTACCCAACCGGTAGCTGTCGTGATCAACGAAAAGCCGTTCCAACTGGACTATTACCTGTGGGGGCTGATCCCATCCTGGGCTAAGGACGTTTCCATCGCCAGCCGCCTGATCAACGCCCGCGCCGAAACACTGGCAGAAAAACCCGCATTTCGCGCCGCCTATCGCCGCCGGCGCTGCCTGATTCTGGCGGACGGATTTTACGAATGGCAGGTCGTACCTGGGCGCAAAAGCAAGCAACCCATGTACGTACACCTGAAATCGAGCCAAGCCTTTGCCTTCGCCGGACTATGGGAGATGTGGCAGGCGCCGGACGGTTCGGAAGCGCGCTCGTGCACGATTATAACCACCCAACCCAACGAATTGATGACGCCCATTCACAACCGCATGCCGGTCATCTTACCGCCCGCTGTCTACCCCCTCTGGCTGGCTGCAGGTGAACAACCAGCAGCGGCGTTACAACCCCTATTGAAACCTTATCCGGCGCAAGAAATGGAAGCCAGACCCGTTTCTAACGCTGTGAACAACCCGCAATATGACGACGCAGCCTGCATCGTTTAAAAAATCTATCCGCAAAGTCAAGCGAACCCTAACCCGCACGGCAATATGGTTGAGCAGGGTGGTGCTGCTCCTGGTGCTGGTTGTCCTGCTGGGGCGCAGCGTCGTGCCAACTAGCGACCCGCTGCAACGCGTGCGTGTTTTTACGCGTAACATCGAGTTCGACTTCGTCAACTGGACCTTGCAGGCAATGTGGGTGAAATGGACTCAATTCAGCCTGGGAAGCGCACAGTTTTTAACCCCGTTGCAAGGCAAAGAAGTCGTATTAAATTATCTCGTCCTGACGCGCCAGTTTTTGGAACTTGAGGAAAACATCGAACGGATCTACAGTGATCCCCGCGTGGTTGATCCGCAGAGAGAGACAGTCGCTTTGCGCTCACAGCGCGACCGGCTTGCTGCATACCGTTCTTTGCTCGCCCCGCTAGCCGAGTCCGTGCTGCAAAACCAGGTCAGCGCCATGCTGGCAGAACAGGGATTGACCCTGGCGGGCAGACCCATTCCACCCGTGCTGTACCACGTCAGCGCCCCGCCCAACGCTCTCATCGTCTCACCGCGTCAAACCATCCGCCAGGACGCCAACATTTCCATATCCCCAGACATGTCTGTGGAACAAATCACCCGTCTGGAAGACGACGTGGCGCACACGCTGGATGTGTCCACCATCGTGGAAGGCATCGGTGGGATTGGCTTATACCCTACCATGGTCATGCAAACCACAGACCTGAACTTTCTGGCAGAGGTCGTCAGCCACGAATGGACGCACAATTATCTCACCCTGCGCCCTTTGGGATTGAACTACGATACCAACCCACAATTACGCACAATGAACGAGACGACCGCAAACATAACCGGCAAAGAAATTGGGCGGGCAGTGATAGCCCGTTTTTACGCGGAGTACCTGCCGCCTGAAGCGCAACCTGAGCCGCAAAGCGCGCCGCAAACCGCTGCACAACCCCAGCCGCCGCCTTTCCGTTTCAACCGCGAGATGCACAAGACTCGCCTGATGGTAGACTCCCTGCTGGCGCAAGGCAAAGTGCAAGAGGCAGAGGATTACATGGAATCTCGGCGGCGGTTCTTCTGGTCTAACGGTTACGCCTTGCGCAAATTAAACCAGGCGTATTTTGCCTTTCACGGCGCCTACGCCGACGAAGCGGAAGGCGCCGCCGGAGCCGATCCTGTTGGCGAAGCGGTGCGTTCCCTGCGTAAAAAAAGTCCCACGTTAGCAGATTTCGTCAACCGCATGGCGGGCATGTGGTCGTATGCCCAATTACAAGAGACACTCGGCGCAGCGAAGTGAGTCGTGCGGTTTGCCCTTGCTGAACGTTACCTTCACGCGTCAACGAGTTGCGCCATACTGCGCCGTCCAGTTCACGTGAGACTCCCACCAAAATTCCATTTTTCACCACAAAGCGCACGGAGCACACGAAATAAAACCCCCTTTGTGTTCCTCGTGCTCATTGTGCTTTTAACTTGCCGGGCTGCTGCCGTAGACAACAGCAAGTTTCAATAGCTTATCCCCACTGCATCGCTTTTCTGTTTAAAACGTCCTTGTCGTTGACAACAGGGCATTTCGCGACGCTCGCAGACTTCGCTTAGGAACACGAAACCTTAACCTGCGGAGTCCAGCCAGCAGCGGCTGTAATGGCGCGCTGAATTCTCCTGCCAGGGTGGGTCTTCTTCGCAACGTGGCATGACGAACGGACAGCGGTTACGGAATGGGCAACCGTGTTTCCCAGCCAGTTCGGCTGCCAGCTCGCCCTTAACAATCGAATGGTCGCGGCTTCGGTTGGGGTCCATACGCGGCACAGCCGCCAGAAGCGCCTGCGTGTACGGGTGGCGCGGGTGGCTAAAAAGCTCGTCGGTGTCGGCTTCCTCCACCACTTTACCAAGGTACATCACCAGCACGCGCTCACTGATGTGATGCACCACGCTTAAATCGTGGGCAATGAAAAGGTAAGTCAAACCACGCGCGGCTTGCAAGTCTTCCAGCAGGTTGATGATCTGCGCCTGCACGCTCACGTCCAGGGCTGAGACTGGTTCATCACAGACGATGAACTGCGGCTCCACTGCCAGAGCGCGCGCGATCCCGATGCGCTGACGCTGCCCGCCGGAAAACTCGTGTGGGTAACGCTCGGTGTGCGTGGCGTCCAAACCCACCTGATTCAGCAATTCCAGCACACGCTCACGCCGCTCTGCTTTATTTGTTCCAATCTGATGAAAGTCTAACACCTCCATCAAAATTTGCTCAACGGTCATGTGCGGGTTGAGCGAAGAATAGGGGTCCTGAAAGACAATTTGCATCTTTCGCCGCAGACGGCGCATTTCAGCCGCATCAGCCGCACGCACGTCCTGCCCGCAAAAGAGCACCTGTCCGGCGTCCGGTTCAATCAGGCGCAGGATGCAGCGTCCGGTGGTAGATTTACCGCAACCGCTTTCCCCCACCAGAGCCACCGTGCTGTGAGAGGGAATTTGCACGTCAATCCCATTCACTGCGATCATTTTCGCAGGAGGGATACCGCGCAGCCGTCCCCACCAGTCTTGCGGCAGGCTGAAGGCGCGTTGTAAGCCGCGCACTTCCAACAAGGTCTTGTTGTCGGGGTGAGTCATCATAAACAAATCTCCTCAGAGAAGTGGCAAGCAGAAAAATGCTGCGCTTGAAGCTGTCGCAAAGCAGGCACCTCTTCCTGGCAAAGCGGGCGGGCAAACGCACAGCGCGGGTGGAAGGGGCAGCCGTCTGGGATGGACGTCAAATCCGGCGGGCTGCCGCTGATCGGCTGCAAACGTTCTTTGCGCTGCTCGAAATCTGGGCGTGAACGCATCAACCCCAAAGTGTAAGGGTGCAGCGGCTGGGCAAAAAGTGCTTTCACTGGCGCCTTTTCCATCAGCCGTCCGGCGTACATGACCATTACCCGCTGGCACGCCTCCGCCACTACCCCCAAATCGTGCGTAACCAGCAGGAGCGCCATGCGGCTTTCCTGGTTCAGGCTGCGCAGCAAATCGAGGATTTGCGCCTGGATGGTTACGTCCAGGGCAGTGGTGGGTTCGTCGGCAATCAACAACTGCGGTGAACAGGCGATAGCCATCGCGATCATCACGCGTTGGCGCATCCCACCGGAAAGCTCGTGCGGAAAGGCGCCCAGGCGCTCCTTGGGCTGCGGTAACCCGACGTGCTGCAACAACTGCGCCGTCATCTCCAAAGCTTGAGCGTGGTTCATGCGCTGGTGATGGCGCAAAGCCTCCGCTACCTGTTCCCCAATCGGATAAACGGGGTTGAGCGATGTCATCGGGTCTTGAAACACCATGGCGATTTTCTCGCCGCGCATCTTTTGCCAGGCGCGCTGGTTTTGTCCAATCAACTCTCCACCGTCCAAACGAATACTGCCCTTCACCAAACCCGGCGGTTGGGGGATGAGTCCCATCACTGCCCGGCTGGTTACGCTCTTGCCGCTGCCGCTTTCCCCCACCAAACCGACCACTTCGCCGGCATCTATGTTGAAGGAGAGCGCATCTACTGCGGTGAGCAACCCACGCGTGGTGCGAAATGTAACACTGAGATCTGTGATTTCCAGTAATGCGGGCATAGGTTAAATCTCCCTCTGGCGCGGGTCAAATTGGGCGCGCAAGCCGTCGCCAAACAGGTTGAAAGCGATAACCGCGATCATAATCATAATCCCGGAGAAAATCGCCACGTAAGGCGAAAGCAACATGTGCACCTTGCCTTCCGAAAGCATCGAACCCCAGTCTGGGTTGGGGGGTTGAATTCCCAGTCCCAGGAACGAGAGGGCAGCGATATCTAGAATGGCATACGCCAGGTCAATCGAGGATTGCACGAAAATCGGCGAAGCCACGTTGGGAAGAATATGTCGAAACAGGATGCGTCGGTCCGAATATCCCAGCGCTTTGGCGGCTTCCACGTACACCTGCTGACGCTGCACGAGAGTCACGCTGCGCACCACGCGTGCAATGGCAGGCACGTATACGATGCCCAGGGCAATGACCGTGTTCGTCAAACCGCGCCCAAAAGTTGCCACAATGAGAATGGCAAGCAGCAGCGCCGGAAAGGCGAGCAGCAAATCCAGGGCGCGCATGATGATGTTGTCCACCTTGCCACCGTAATATCCTGAGATCAAACCCAGGGGTACGCCGATGATTTCGGATAATAGTACGACCAACAGCGCGCCCGCCAGCGTGGGACGCGCCCCATAAACCAGCCTGCTCCACGTATCGCGCCCCATTTTATCCGTGCCTAGCCAATGAGCGCTGCCCGGGGACGCCAGCGAGGCGGCGATATCTTGTTTATTTGGGTCGTGCGTGGCAAACAGCGGCGCAGCGATTGCCATGATCACCAGCAGCAGTAATATAACGCCGCTGATAAGGGACAGACGATTTCGAAAGAAAGGGGATTGCCAAAAAGATTGTTTCTTATTCATAGCGAATGCGCGGGTCCACAAGAGCGTATAACAAATCGGTAACCAGGTTGATAAGTGCATAACCAAGCACCAGCACAAGTGTGGTCGCCTGGATGACAGGATAATCCCGTCCCTGGATGCCATCGGTGATGAGACTGCCCAAACCGCCTAAACCCATCGTGTATTCCACCAGCACGCTACCTACCAGCAAAAAACCCATTTGCAGGCTGGCGACGGTCAAAACCGGGATGAGGGCGTTACGTAAGGCGTGTTTGATCACGATGGTCGTTTCTGGCAGTCCTTTGGCGCGGGCGGCTTCGATGTAGTCGCTGCCGAGCACTTCCAGCATGGATGAGCGTGTCATGCGCGCGGTGAGCGCCAGCATACCCAATGCCAGAACGCTGGCAGGTAAGATGAGGTGATACAACTCATCCCAAAGTCCCTTGCCAGCGCCAAAAGTGGGCAGCCAGCCAAGCCACAGCCCAAATACGAGCACGCCGACTATGGCGGTGAAAAACACCGGCGATGAGACTCCAATCAAGCCAATCAGCGATGCAAAATAATCAATGGGAGTGTTTTTATACAGGGCAGAGAAAATGCCTAAAATAAGTGCAAATACTGTGGAAAGAATGGTGCTCAACACAATTAACTTAAGCGTCAACGGCAGACGAGCCAGGATGAGTGAACTCACTTTTTGTTTGAGCCGGAAACTTTCCCCCAGGTCGCCGTGCAGGACGTTGTTAACCCAAATGCCATATTGCGTAATGGGGTCTTTATCCAGGGCGTATTTTACGCGGATATTGTTAAGCACTTCGGCAGATGTTTGCCTGCCTCCCACCATGATCACCGCCGGGTCGCCGGGGGTCATGCGCACCATCTCGAAAATGACAAAAGAGACAAAAATAAGGATGGGTATCAGGGTCAAGATTCGTTTGATTGCATACCGGAACATGCGCTAAATTACCTCAAAAAAAGGGGCAATCCCTTTGCAAGCAAAGGGATTGCCCTGAAATGAAAGGGTTTATTTAACTCTCTTGATGTTTTTCATCGAAGCATCCCAGAACCAGTTCGCCACCATCGTATAACCGGTCAGGTCCTTGCTCATGGCAAGCGGGATCAGAGTGTAATCAACAAAGATCCAGGGGGAATCGTTGGCGATGATTTCCTGGGCTTTGATCATCAGGTCAGCGCGAACTGCGTTATCCGTAGCCACGTTTTGTTCGTCGAGAAGTTTATCAACTTCAGGGTTACTATAATTACCGTAATTCGCCCCGCCATCGCCCGTATTTTTGGAGTGGAAGAGCGGTACCAGGTTTCCGGAGGGGTCTGGGAAGTCCGCCGACCAGTTTTGCACGGCGATGTCATAATCGCGCGCTGCGCCGAAAGTCAGGGTCATTAACTCTTGCGGGGTAACTTTTAAAACTTCTAGCTGCAAGCCCAGTTCGGCTGCGGCAGCCTGCAAAGCCAGAGCGATGCCGACGCGCACCGGGTGATCATCCACTTTGATGACTTTCCCGTTCACGTCTTCCGGTTTCACACCAGATTCCGCCAGAAGGGCTTTGGCTTTTTCCAGGTCTTTTTCGTAAGCGGGCAGGGCGTCGAAGGCAGCCTGGAATTTCTCTTTCTCAAATGACCACAGCGATGGCATCACAGCTGTGGCTTTGGCAGGCATGGCGGTATCGCCGAGCAGAGCTTTGGTTACCGCCGGCTTATCCATCGCGTAGTTCAACGCCTGGCGCAGCTTAACGTTATCGAACGGCGCGCGCTGGGTGTTGAATTCAGCCGCGTCAATGTTAAACGAATTCGTCAAAGTCAGGTTGATTTTATCAATCTTCTGCGCAACCGGGATCTGGTCGCCAGGAATGGAATACAGGATCAGGTCCAGTTCGCCGGTCTGCAGAGCCGCGATGCGGGTGGTGGCTTCCGGCAAAATTTTATAAATGATGCGATCCATATAAGGACCACCGCTGGCTTTATCCCAGTAATTTTCGTTCTTTTCGAGGACAATTTCGCTGCCCGTCGTCCAGGATACGAATTTATAAGCGCCCGTCCCGAGCAATCCTCCCTCCGGTTTGCCAAAGGTATCTTTGTGCGCTTCGTAGTACGCTTTGCTTATCACGTGTCCGGCTGCGGTTCCTAAAGCATACTTGAAGGTTGCATCCGGCGCCAGCAGGGTGATCTTGAGGGAAGAATCGTCCACTTTTTCGATTTTATCCACGTTGCCGAGCATCCAACCCACGTAAGATGCAGTTTCGGGGGCGCGTGTGCGTTCCAGGCTGAAGAGGACGTCTTCAACGGTCATAGGGGTGCCGTCAGAAAAAGTCACGCCTTGGCGCAGCTTGATGATGTACGTCTGTGGGTCGGGGTTTTCAATGCTCTCCGCCAGGCACGGAAGCGGCTCTCCACTCTCGCCAAATTTCATCAACCCTTCTGTAATCTGCATCACAACCGGGTCGGTAGCCGAATCGTAAGCAAAAGCCGGGTCAACTGCGGCTATGTCCGAGTCTAGTCCAACTTTCAACTCCCCCCCTTGAGCGACGGCTGGTTCTTCTACGGCAGGCGCTTCAGCGGCGGGTTTTTCAGCGGCAGGAGCTGCCTCAGCCGGTGCTTCCGCAGCGGGCGCCTCAGTTGCAGCTGCCGCGGGCTTCTCAGCTGCCGGCGCAGCACTGGGTGTTGCCGGTGCAGCGCAGGCTGCCAGCATGGATGCCAAAACGACAACCACGCACAATACATGCAAGGTTTTACTTCTCATACTTACTCCTTGGGGTTTCAAAATTGAACAAACAACAACCGATCATCTTGACATTATACCACAAAGAATCAAAATGACGTGGAAGAATATACAATAATTATCCTGGATTTTGTGAATATTGTTCGTTATACACGGAATATATTACCGTATCTTTCCAAAGTGTAATAAATTTCATCTGCGCCGACGGTACTTAAAACCCTCCGCGCGTTGATCTGGCATTTTCAATACGTAGTAAAAATCTCTCCCCGCGCACACAGGGAGAGATTTTCTTTACAACAGGATTTACTTCACTTTCTTGATGTTTTTCATCGAAGCGTCCCAGAACCAGGTCGGAGACAGCGTATACCCTTCGTAGGCTTTATTGAGCGCCATAGGGATCATCGGATAATCCATCACGATCCAGGGAGAATCGTTGGCGATGATCTCCTGGGCTTTGATCATTAACTCAGCCCGTTTGGCGGGGTCGCTGGATTCGTTCTGCTCGTCGAGGAGTTTATCCACCTCGGGGTTCTTGTAGTTGGCGTAGTTCGCTCCGCCGTCGCCGGTATTGGCAGAGTGGAAGAGCGGCACGAGGTTGCCAGCCGGGTCGGGGAAGTCCGCAGCCCAGTTTTGCACCGCCATGTCGTAGTCGCGCGTCGCGCCAAAAGTCATCGTGTTTAATTCTTGAGCCGTAACTTTGTTAATTTCCAGGGTGAGACCCAGTTCTGCCGCAGCAGCCTGAACTGCCAGGGCAATTCCAACCCGCACCGGGTTATCGTCCACAGTGATGGCTTTCCCATTGACGTCCTCCGGTTTCACACCAGATTCCGCCAGCAAGGCTTTCGCCTTTTCCAGGTCTTTTTCGTAGGCGGGCAGGGTTTCCCAGGCTGCCTGGAACTGTTCCTTCTCAAACGACCAGAGAGCCGGCATAACCGCGCTGGCTTTGCCGACCAGGGCTGTATCACCGAGCAGGGCTTTGGTTATTGCGGCTTTATCAACCGCGTAATTGATCGCCTGGCGTAGTTTAACATTATCGAAGGGGGGACGCTGGGTATTGAACTCAGCTGCATCTACAGCCAGACCTTGCGTCAGAGTCAGGTTCACATTTTCAATCTTTTGAACCACCGGAATCTGGTCGCCCGGGATGTTCATCAGCACCATATCAATTTCACCGGTTTGCAGTGCAGCAATGCGCGTGGTCGGTTCGGGTAATTCTTTGTAAACGATGCGATCCATGTAAGGTCCGCCGTTGGCTTTGTTCCAGTAATTCTCGTTCTTCTCGAGCACGATTTCGCTGCCGGAAGTCCAGGAAACGTACTTGAAAGGACCTGTGCCAAGCACGCCGCCTTCGGGTTTGCCGAAGTTGTCTTTGTGGGCTTCGTAATAAGCTTTACTGATCACGTGCCCGGCTGAAGTTGCCATAGAGTAAAGGAACAGGGCGTCTGGTTTGGAAAGGGTGATCTTAAGAGTAGAGTCGTCCACCTTTTCGATTTTATCCACTGCGCCGAGCATCCAGCCCACGTAAGAGGCGGTTTCTTCGGCGCGCGTGCGTTCCAGGCTGAACACCACGTCATCCATTGTCATGGGTGTTCCATCAGAGAAAGTTATACCCTGGCGCATTTTAAAGATGAAAGTCTGTGGATCTGGGTTTTCGACGCTCTCTGCCAATCCCGGGACGGGCTGCCCAGCCGGATCGAAGGTCATAATGCCTTCCGTGATCTGCATCACAACCGGACCGGTCGTAAAATCGTAAGAGAAAGCCGGGTCGAGGGAAGCGATGTCGTTGCTAAGTCCGACTTTTAATTCGCCGCCTTCCGCGGGTGCAGCTGCGGGTGCTTCAGCTTCTTTCGGCGCTTCCGTTGGTGCCTCTACCGGCACCTCTGTTGCCTGTGGCTGAACCGCAGCTTCCTCTTGCTTGGCAGCATCCGTTGGTTGCGGCGCGGCTGGTGCAGCGGGGGCACCGCAGGCTGCCAACAACAAGGTTAACACAGTTACTACAATGATGATGTGCAGGGGGGTGTTTCTCATATTCTCTCCTTTTCTAATATTACAAAACAAAACACATATTTGTGCCTTCCTTGACATTATACCACAAAATTATATTTATTTTGGGAAATACTGA
>CAZGDA010000058.1:0-546 GCA_964524425.1 uncultured Anaerolineaceae bacterium
CAGTCCGTTATGTTTCCTTCGGGATTGACGTAGCCGCCGGCTACGCTTGTGCCCGTCACCCCCAACCCACTCACACCAGGCACCACTTCCATACCCTACGTTACCGTTAACCCAGGCGTGTGTAACTGGGCTGGCTACGTAATAGACATTACCTACCCGGACGGCGCTTCTGTCAATCCTGGCGAGAGAATCCGCAAAGTCTGGCGCGTGCAAAACGCCGGTTCGTGCACCTGGAATTCATCCTACTGGCTCACGTTTGACCACGGGCTGCAAATGGGTGCGCCGAGTTATTCTTCTATTACAAATGGCGTTGTACTGCCTGGTGAAACAGTGGACATCGCCGTTGACCTCACTGTACCTGCCAACTCTGGCTCGTACCAGGTTTATTTCCGCCTGCGCGCCCCCGATGGCAGCATCGTGCCTATCGGCAACCGTTCCGATGGAATGCTCTGGGCTTCTGTGGTCGTTAAAACGTTTCAGCCTTGCAACTGGGCTGCTTTCATCAAAGATGTTACATACCCAGATTACACGCGCGTCAACCCCGGT
>CAZGDA010000058.1:556-16880 GCA_964524425.1 uncultured Anaerolineaceae bacterium
ACCTTACCTACCCTGACGCCGCGCCAGTCAACCCTGGCGAGAGAATCCCCAACGTCTGGCGCGTTCAAAACGCCGGCTCTTGCACCTGGAATTCGAAATACGCCCTCGTCTTCATCGGCGGAGACCGCATGGGCGCCCCGGACTTTATGCAATTGACACGCGACATCGTCCCCCCCAGCGGCATCGTGGATGTATCCGTCAAGCTCACCGCACCGAACACCTACGACACCTATGAGGCGTACTTCAAGTTTCGCGCCGCAGATGGCACCATTTATGGAAGCGGGAATAACGCAAACAACCCAACTCTACCCAGAATCCTCCTTGGACCCACCCCCACCCCTACACCGTCCAACACCTTGACCCCCACGCTCTCGCCGACCGTGCCCACGCCGACCCTCACCCCGACAGCCACGCCGACGCTGACACCCACGTCCACGTCTTCGCCTACGCCAACCGAAACGCCGACGCCCACCCAAACACCCAGCGAGACGCCTAGTCCTTCGCCGACATCTTGAGCGGACAGCCGCCGCCGCATTCCACCAACAACGCGCACGCACGGCATTTCGCAGGGGCATAGCGGCGTTCGCGCAGATGCACACACAGTTCGTGATTCCAAATGCGGTCCCACTCGTCGCGGCGAATATCCCCCACTGGTTGATACGCCGATTGGCAGGGAATGACCGTGCCGTCCGGCTCAACGCACATATTATACAGCGCGGCGGTACAACCCTTCACACCCAGTTCTAACTGTACCGGATCGAACCGGCAATACTCGGTTGGGGTGTACCAGATGAGGCGCTGATCGTGCGCCTGGGTGCGCTGGCGTGCCACTTTTAATAAAGCAGGTAGTTCACTCTCGTCCAAGCCCGTTCCCACTTCTTTGCCCCGCCCGGCGTAAATCAAGGCATTCAAACCCAGGGTAGGCACGCCCAAATCCGCCAGGTAATCCAGCGTCTGCGCCAAAAAGCAGGCATTTTCACGCAACAGAGTCGTGTTGGTCATCACATACAGAGAGCTGTTTAAACAATTGCGAATCCCCGCCACAGTCTGTTCCCAGGCGCCCGAACGTTGCACCATGTGATCGTGAATAGCGGCATCATGCGATTCCAGCGTAATCTGGACGTGGTCCAATCCTGCGTCCACCAGGCTTTGCAGGTAAGCCGCGTCGCACAACCGTCTGCCGTTGGTGTTCAAGCCGGTGATTTGTCCATTCCCTTCGGCGTGCTGAATGAGTTCCGCCAGGTCGTCGCGCAGGGTGGGTTCCCCGCCGGTGAAAATGATGTGCGGGATGCCGATTTCCCACAACCGCTCCAGGATAGCCTTCCATTGCGTCGTGGTCAGCTCTGCCGCGGCGCGTCCGGCGGGATTATAACAGTGCGAACAGACATTATTACAGCGGTAGGTCAGCGCCAAGTCCATACGATAGGGCGCACTGGGGCGGGCGCTGAAAGGGGCAGCCACGTCAACGTTCAGGTCGTGAAACGGACAGGCGCCATCCGGACGCAACAACTCATCCAGATTGTTCGTAAAGGAAACGTAGTCGCTTCGCGCCTGGTTTTTGCCCACGCGATAAACGCTACGTAGGCTGCGAAGGGCTTCTTCCTCGGTCGCGCCTTGCAAGTGCAGGTGCGCCATAACCGCTGCACTGGCGTTCAGGTGCATAATGCGATTGGCGTTGACAATCAACGTACCGCGTCCATCCGCGTCCACGCGCAGGTGAACCCGCGCCCGCTCGTGTGCACCACGCCGTTCGTAATGATACAAGCCAAGAGCGGGAAGCAAGACCTCACTTTGCCCCAACGAGTTTTTAATTGCGCGCACAAATTGCTCTAACATGCCGCTCTATTTTATCTTTCCTAGAATAATTTCGGTTGTTGGATCGTCTGTCTTATTCCTAAATTCAACCTATTTCACTCTACCAACAACTACCGTCCCCCGCCGGCGCAGGCACAGGCGCAGCCTGCGCATGCGCACGCACACGCACAACCGCCGCCGCCACCGCTCCTTCCGCCGCTCCTGGAAGGTGGCGGGGGAGGATTGGTAACGTTAGTAACGCGGCTGGTGAAATCGCTCACGTTGCCAACCACGCTGTTTGCAAAATTCTGCGCTCCCAACACCATACCGGCGGCAAAATCCGCTCCGGGCAGGGTAGGCATGGACATCCCGCCTCCGCCGCTGGAAGATTGCGATGGAGTTGGTACGGCTTGCCCGCCGGAACGTGGAGTGCCGCTCCCCGAATGCGACCACGCCGGGTCATAGCGCCACCACCAACTTGGCACAAACACCGGCTGGGTGCGGAAGACCTCGCGCGTGCGCCCTTCAAAGTTTTTATCTAGCATTGTCCATTCCATGCCTTCGTCAAATTTAGCGCTCTTCACTTCGGGGGTATCGGCGGCTTCCACCTGTTGCCAGGCTTTATCCATGATGCTCTTGTAATACGTGGCAGTCTCCTTGCGACTGAAGCCTTTCATCTTTGCCGAAAGGCTCTTCACCAAATCCACCATCATATTCTGCAAGGCTTTGCGCTGCTCGCGTTTGTCCTTATCCTTGCTAAAAGCGGCGAGGAATTGCTCCTCGTATTGGTAAAGCCCCTCCGGTAAGGGGTCAGAAGCCTGAATTTGCAGCGGTTCGCGCGTGGTTACCTGCGCCGCGCCTTTTTTCAAAACGGAGAACAATATCAAACTTAATATTTTATCCATCGGCTGCTCCATCAACACGGCAGCTTCCACCGGAGTAAGCCCGCGTTTGATGCCGTGTCCTTCGATGGATATGGAAGGCGGCAGGTATTTCATTGACCTGCGCCGTGCATTCCAGGCGGAAAAGAATATCACCAGCACAAAGATACCAATGGTGAGGAAACATGGCGACATAGCCAGCACCGCGCCGATGAAGGCGTAAAGCGGTTCAAATGGGTCGGGACGTGTTACGGCGGATTCGGGTACGTATTTGGCGGGAAAAGATGCCCCAAATTTATATTGCTTGTCCGGGCGGGCGTTTGGGTTGTTCCAGGTGTAGGTAACGCGCCCCTCTTCATCCAGGCTGGTTTCCGGCTGAGAAGGAAAACCAGACGGGGCGGCGTGCCAGCGCGGCTCGTCCGGCTGCACTCCCGCTGGCAGGTGATATACAACAGTCAGGTTGGTATCGCTGTTCACATACTCCGAGCCGAACCAGGTCGGTGAAACCACCGCGCTGACGTAGTCCTTGTCCTTATCGTCTGGGTAAAGCACCTTGTTCACCCGTCCGATCCTTACGTGCACGCTGCCGCTCTTGCCGGGTGGAATTGCCTTTTCATCCAGGTAGACTGCCACGCCGGTTACGTAGGGAGAATTTTCAATGCGCGTCAATGGTTTTCCATCCACATCCGCTACCACACTATTGAGATCGTAATTCGTGTTTGGTGTTCCCACGTCCACCACGTCCAGCGCATCCGCCGAAAGGGAATTGGTGAATTTAAACGTGTAATCCAAGGCGACAAAACCCTGCTCACTCCAATACACGTGCAGCGTTTCCTCGTCCAGGTTAAAGCGATAGGTCTGCGCCCAGGCAGTATTAGGAATTGAGAGGAACAACAGACAGAGCAAAAACAGAGAAAAGAGACGCGTTTTCATGCTTTCCTCCTTCACCACTTCGGTTCTTCCGTCAATTGATAACTGGTGCCGCAGTATGGGCAGGTTACCATCGGTGCGCCGGCAACCATCTGCACGTTTTCTGAGCTTAGTGTGCCGCCGCAGCTCTGACATTTAATCGTTTCCATTTTTACGTTACCGCCCAAATCCACTTTGTAAGTAACAGGTTGGTTCTGTGCGGCTTCTGTTGCCTTGCGCCTGCCCGCCAGCAGAATTATCCCAAAGCCAATCGCTACGCTGATGAGACCCACGACAATCCAGCCGGGTTGTGGATTCGAGCCAAACGCACCCCAGATGAACATCACGCCAAAGAAAATCAAGATCGCTGCCGCAAGATAGGCGATAATTCGCACTGCCGACATACACACCTCCATTTTATGACCGCGCCCTTACCTCTGCTCAACCCCCGTCAGCCAGAGCCAGGCGCCCTGAATTCCGCTTGATTTCATTATAACATAAGAAAGCGCCTGGGTTTAGAAATGACACCAGTACAATCACAGGATCAGGAAACGTACACCTGGCAGGCTTTCTGAAACTCGTCTAAGCTGTTCCATTTCAAGACCCTGATCGTGAACGCAAGCCCCAAGAATTCTGACCTAAAAAACTCGTTACAATTTACCCTAAGATTGCCACATAAGATATAATAATCAGGAATAATAGTTTTGGTTAATATATAGGAGAAACATATGGAATTTCCTCTCCGTGTTCCCCCGGCAATCCAAGACATCCTCGTTTGCCCGGTGTGTAAAACGAAATTACATTTTTCAGGAGACAGTTTTACGTGTAGCAGGTCAGCCTGCGCGGCGCGATTTCCCATCGTCAATGGTGTGCCCATCCTCATCAATGAGGAAAACAGCGTCTTTTCCATTGCAGATTTTATCAACCAGCGCGACACCTTCTTCGACACATCCCACAGCGCGGCGCGTAAAAGCATCGCCGCTCTCATCCCCGGCATCAGTAAAAATTACAAAGCCAAACAGAATTACCACAAGTTCACCGAAGCGCTGCTGCAACAATCCTCCACGCCGCGCTTGCTGGTGGTCGGCGGCAGCCTTCTCGGTGAGGGCATGCAATCCCTGACAGCCATTCCACAGCTCACCCTGGTCGAAACAGACGTCGCCCTAGCCTCGCGCCTGATGCTGGTTTGCGACGCGCACGACGTCCCCTTCGAGGATGCCTCCTTTGACGGCGTAATCGCCCAGGCAGTGCTGGAACACGTCGTTGACCCGCAGCGTTGTGTGGCGGAATTTCACCGCGTGCTTAAAGACGACGGGTTGGTTTACGCCGAAACGCCCTTCATGCAGCAGGTGCACGGCGGACGCTACGACTTCACCCGCTTCACCCACCTGGGACACAGACGACTGTTTCGCTACTTCAGCGAGGTGGAAAGCGGCGCAGTTGGCGGCTCTGGCATGGCGTTAGCTTGGGCTTACCAATACTTCTTGTTGAGCTTTGCCCGCTCCAAACCTCTCCGCAGCGCCTTGAAAGCCTTTGCTCACCTCAGCGCATTTTACCTGAAATACTTTGACGCCTGGTTGATAGATAAACCCGCCACACTTGACGCCGCCTCCGGCTATTACTTCATCGGGCGCAAGGCGCAGGTTCCCCTTCCAGATAAGGAACTCATCCGCCAGTATCGTGGCTTGAATTAAACACAAGAATAACGTAAAATAAAAACGGAGATACTGCTTAGGATATTCAGAGTTTCCCATGCGCCTTCTATCATTTTTGATCGCCTGTATCCTATTGACCGCCTGCACCGCCGCGCCGCAAACGTTGCCCGTCACAGGGGAGTCTGCCGCACTTCCTTCACCCGCTGTGGAGGAATTTGTCGTCTTTCACGCCGCCCAGGCAGAGGAATTTGTTTCCACCTTGACGGGCGAGAAAGTGAGCGGCGGTTGGACTCCCACCACACAAGACATCGCCAATTTAGAGGCGCAGCTACAGCAACCTCCTGCTAAAACTGACCTGCGCCCCCTCTCCGACTACAAGCGCCAGTTCGCCGGCTACACCGCAAACGGGCAGAGAATGCTCCTGGGAAATTATTTTTGTGAAACCCACAACATCAACTGGAAGATTGCACCACTCATCGTATTGGACGGCGGAAACTGCTTCTTTCAGGTAAAATACAACGCAGATACCCAACAAATCTTAGAAATCGTCGTCAACGGCGAAGCGTAATCCTAAAAGGAGATCTGGAATGCAATATCGTGAATTTGGACGTACAGGCTGGAAAGTATCCAGCGTCAGTTTTGGCGCCTGGGCAATCGGCAGTTCCTGGGGCAACGTGGATGATCGCGAGTCCATTGCCGCCCTGCACAAATCCCTGGATATGGGTGTAAATTTCTTCGACACCGCCGACGTATACGGCGACGGGCGCAGTGAGCGTCTGTTGGCGCAATTACGGCGCGAGCGTAAACAGCCGTTCTACGTCGTTACCAAAGCCGGGCGGCGTTTGAACCCGCACGTGGCTGGCGGTTACAACCGTCAAAATCTGACTGCTTTCGTCGAGCGCAGTCTGAAAAACCTGGATACAGACGCGCTCGACCTGGTGCAGTTGCACTGCCCGCCCACCCAGGTGTATTACATGCCCGAGGTGTTCGGTGTACTGGATGATCTGGTGCAGCAGGGCAAAATACGCTACTACGGAGTGAGCGTGGAAAAAGTAGAAGAAGCCCTTAAAGCCATCGAATTTCCCAACGTGCAATCCGTACAGATAATCTTCAACATCTTTCGCCAGCGCCCGGCAGAGTTGTTCTTCCCCCAGGCGCTGCGCCGTAAAGTGGGCATACTGGCGCGCGTGCCTCTGGCTTCCGGCTTGCTCACAGGGAAAATGAGCAAAGCCACCACCTTCGCGGTTGACGACCACCGCGCTTTCAACCGTCACGGTGAGGAATTTGATAAAGGCGAAACCTTCTCCGGCGTGGATTTCGACACGGGCTTACAGGCGGTGGAAGAATTGCGCGCCCTCGTTCCCCAGGGCATGAGCATGCCCCAATTCGCCTTGCGCTGGATATTGATGTTCGATGCGGTTTCGTGCGTCATCCCCGGCGCCAAACGCCCCGCCCAGGTGGAAGACAACATGGCAGCCGCCGACCTGCCACCCTTTTCGGAGGAGACGATGGCAAAAGTGCGCGCCATCTACGAAAAATACATCCGCGCCCAAGTACACCATCTCTGGTAAACGATTGGAAAACGACAAGAAAAGACCTGCGTGCTGAACACGCAGGTCTTTTCATTTACTAATATAAGTGGTGAGCACTCAAGTTAATCGAGGTGGAAAATCTCGTCCAGTTCTAGCATACCCTCATCGGCGTGCTTGCCGCCCAGGTTTTCAAAATAAGGCGCCATGAAATCCTGCCATTTCTGGTTGATCTCTTCCTTCGCCATACCTTCCAGCGCCGCTTGAAACGAATCGGGCGTTTCAAAATAACCAAACAGCAGTCCATCCTCGCGTGCAAAAATGGAATAGTTTTGCCACCCATGCCGGCTGAGCGCCTCCAGCATTTCTTTCCACACGTGCTCGTGATGCTGGATGTATTCTTCCAGCTTTTCCTGGCGCACCTTCAGCAGGAAACCTACCCGTTTCATGTCTGCCTCCCCGGTTTACTGAAAACCGCCGCTGGTGCTTGCCACGCCGCGTTCAGTGCGGATTTTGGCTTCGTAACCACTGGCTTTATACGCCGCGATGGGATCTACTGGCACACCCATCTCCTCGCGCACCACCATCAATAGTGGACGCACGTCCGTGCGATAGGCGTCCATCAAAATCGTGTGCGCCTCGAGCACTTCACCCGCGCGCTGCGCCTTTGCCAGCGCCGCTCGGGGCACGATCAGCGATTTGGCGTACGACTCCTGGCAGTTGAGCACCGACTGGATAATCGGCGCCATCTTGCCTTCGATGTTGTGACATTGATCCAGCATATAAGCCACATTCATCGCCGTGCTGTGCCCTGGTTCGTCTTTTCCCAGTTCGGCGTTGGTCAATTCGCAGTAAATGAGGAATAATTCATATGGATTCACGCTGCCCACCATCAAATCGTCGTCGGCGTACTTACGGTTGTTGAAGTGAAAACCGCCCAGTTTGCCCTCGTCCAGCAGAAAAGCCACAATCTGTTCGATGTTCGTTCCGGCGGGATGATGTCCCAAATCCACCAACACCTGCGCCTTCTCTCCCAACTTCATACAGAAAGCGTAAGACGTGCCCCAATCTGGGACGTCCGTGCTGTAAAACACCGGCTCAAAGAACTTGTATTCCACCAGCATGCGCGCCCCATCTGGCACGTAGGGGTAAACCTTGCGCAGGTTTTCTTCCATACGACGTTTACGCGCCCGCAAGTTATCCTGCCCAGAATAATTCGTGCCGTCGGCAAACCACAGGCTCAAATCTTTACTTTGCGTGCGCTTCATAATCTCGCAACACTCCAGCACGTGGTCCAACGCCATTTCCTGAATGCCCGGGTCGGGGTTAGCAAACGAGCCGAATTTGTATTCGTCGTCCTGAAACACGTTTGGGTTCACCGCACCCAGTTGCACACCCCGCGACTCGGCATATTCGCGCATCGCGGAATAATCACCGTCTTCCGGCTTATCCCAGGGGATGTGAATGGCGACCGTCGGAGCAATGCCGGTCATCTTATGCACCATGCCTGCGTCGTCGAGCTTTTGACGCGTAGTAACTGCCGCGCCGTTCCATGCAAACGATTTAAAGCGCGTCCCGCTGTTTGCATACCCCCAGGAGGGTGTCTCAATGTGTTGTTTTTTCAACGCTTCCTTTACGCTGGCAACAGAGATACCCTGCTTTTCCAGTTCTTCTGCCAGGATTTCGTAGGCTTTCCGGTAATTTTCCATGATTACACACCTCAAATTAGAAAATAGTTTGTTTAATTCCGAACGTTGCACAAACGGAGCGAATCTCCTCCGCACTCAACCCTTCGCCAATTTCGTGTCCGACCAGGTTCATGTATTCGTAGCGCGCCCCCGTCTCGGCGTACTCGATGCGGTCGCCGGCGCGCTTCACCGACTGGTCTGAACGCGACATGACCCCGTGTTTTCCCCACAGCACAACGCGGTGCCGCTGCAGCGAATCGAGCGTGCCTTTCATCAGTTCTGCCGAGCCGGGCACCGCAAACGGCAAATACCCCACGCCTTCCGGCAATTGCACAATCAACTCCGGCTGCCAGCGCAGCAGGTGCCGGTTCAGATACTCCTCATCTTGATAACGCGGGACGTGGCTTAAATAAGTGAGGTAAGGCGGCTGGGCATGGATCACGGCGTGAAAATTCGTATCGCTGTGCTTGATCTGGTCCGCGTGGACTGCCAGGTGGGAATTTAATTCCGAGGTCAAGCGCTCAAACAGACAACGCGGTGAGAGATACAACAAACCGCGCTGCCCGCCATCTTCAACGTATAAGCAGCCCATGTTTGCGCTGGGATCCTGGTGAATATCGCGCAGGCGCCGCCCCGAGCCAGTAACCAGCAAATGTTTCCCGGCTAATTCCGGCACGAATAAAGGCAGGTTGATTTTCTGGCTCAACGGAAATTTGCGCCGTGGGTCAATTTCCCAACCGATATACACCGAGATATTTCCGGCTGCGCCCTCGCTCGCGTCAATGTCCGAAAGCCGGCGTCCGGCTTCCCCCACCAAATCCATCAATTCACCCAACTCCGGGTACGGTGCTTCTACTGGCATTTCCCACCTCCTACATTACTTGCCTGGCGCCAGCGTGCGGCGGCGGTAAGCTTCGTCAAGGCGGTTATCAATGCGTTCCACGTCCTGGGGCGTCATAAAGTTTGGACCGCCCAACGCATACGTGCCCAGGATCACTTTAGCCCATTTATCCGCCATTAGGTGGATATTCAACGCCTCCTTGGCAGTCATCCCCAAAGCCACAATGCCGTGGTTTTCCATGAAAATCGTCTTGGGCGGCTTTCCATTTTCATCCAGGTAACGGCGCAGCATGTCCCGAAAGGCTTTAGAAAGCGTGTAACCGGGGTCAATGTAAGGCAGATACGCCGGTTTCGCCCCGCATACCACAATCCCATCCGGGAAGAGATGCCCCATAAACGGCTTTGCGCCGAGCTTGCTGCACAAAATTGCGTTGACAGACGTGGTGTGGGCGTGCGCCACGAACTTTACCCCCGCCTCGCCGATGCAAAAGGCGTGGAAGAACGTCTCCACCGACGGTTTACGATGGCTGGGGTCCACCAGCGACTTGACCAGTTCATCTTCAATCCGTTCGTCGCTGAGCTGATCTGCCTTCATCAAATCTAGAATATAATCTATGCGCACACGGCTGAAACTTTTCTCGTCCGCCGTGCCCAGCTGGCTGCCAGACGCCTTCACCCAAAACGTGCCGTCGCCGCAATCTGCGCTGGTATTCCCCTCCCCCAGGATGGCAAATCCGCGTTCTTCCTTGCCAATTTCGTGGGAAAGGTTAATCAATTCCTTCAACACTTCGTTTGCTTGCATTCTGTCTAACGTCCTCCAAAATTTAAAACTACTCGATTTTTCCCGATTCAGGGTTAGGTCCAAAGTGCTTGAGCATCACCAGCGGATCGCTCTGGCTGGGGTTTGAAATCCTCACCCCTTCCGCAGCCGCCTTGAACGAGACGTAATATTCGTCGTGCGTCATTTCTCCAAAGCGGATCAACGCCGGCGTTTCCACGTCCCACACACCCATCTTACCGTGTCCTTGCAGCATGATCATGCCATACGCGCCGGGGTCCTGGATCGTTACCGTCCTGCCCGGCAATACAGTCAATTCTTTTGCGCCAAAATACGGTGAACCATAACTGATCCAATATTCCAGATACCCCTGCGCCTGCATCTCCTGCTCTGCTTTCACCGGCTTTGGCAGTCGGAAATACTTTTGCTTGAAATTCACGTCCAGGTTAATGTCCCAATCAATCATCGAGAGGATGTAATCCAGGTCGTGATGTTTATCCTCCGGCACGTTCTTCACCAGCATCGCCCACTCCACCGGCACTTCGTTCACCAGCGACTGGAACATAGCAAACACGTCGCTTGCCCACTGCGGCTCATACGTGCACAGGCTGCCCGGTGCGTGCAGCACTCCGGCAGGCACGTACCAGCCGGTTCCCGGCTGCAACCGATAGGCGCGCGAATGGTCTAAAATGTGGTTGTCGCCCTCGTTCCAAATCTCCAGGCAGCGGCGGATGTCCTCTTTCGTCGTGCCTGGTTCCAACCCCAAAAAGGTGTGGGGGAAATCCGCCCCATAATTATTCAACTGACGCGGAAAATAATAACTCTCCGGTTTCGGTTGCGCGTTGACGTTACGGGCGTGTTCTTCCATTTGATGCAGGTGAAAAGGCAGGGCGCCCTTGTTATCAAAGAACTTGGAATACACGGGCAAGGCGTGGTACGTGTCCCAGGTTTCACTGCCCAAGAGCTGCGCTCCCAGGTCTGCCACCACGTCTGCCAGCAGTGCCTTGTGCGGCTTCTTCTCGTCGCCAAACACGACTGTGCTCAAGCCTTCGTCCGCTGTAGTTAAGGGACCATTATCTGCCTTCGTTGTAGAAGCCAGCCAGCGTTCGTCAATCCCGCCGCGCTGCGCTCCAAAGGCATACAGGTCTTGTGGATGCAATTTAATGCGCTTGCCAGGGATGCAAAAAGAGCGCGGCACCCACGCCGGCGCCAATCGTAGGATCCCCTCACCCTGTTCCAATGCCTGTTTGTAATTCATAGACCACTCCTGCTCCTTTGGCTTGTGATTTTGTTATTCCATGAATTATACTCCACTTTCTACCTGTACAACAACATTATCCAGGAAACGTTTCCCAAAACCATACAGCACGGAAAACCAGGCTGGTTTGCCAACTCACCCACGGTAGCTTACCCCAGGTTTTTTCGTAAAACAAATAAATATGGTAAAATTTTGCATATAAAGCTCTTCATAATACAAAGGCGGCATCCAGCATTTCATGTATTGGGAACAAATCGTTCTGCTATCCCCTTTATTTCTTTCCTTCCTCGTCTCAGCGGCTGTGGTTTTCCTTGTCTTGCGCCGCCCCAGCATTCCCGGCAGATTATCCTTCATCCTGCTGGAAACCTCCATCAGTTTGTGGGCGCTTCTCTACATCTTTGAGCTTGTTGCGCCTGACCTTGAGAATAAAATCTCATTCTCCAATCTGGAATACGTCCTCATCGTTTATATTCCTGTCCTTTTATTTTCCTTTAGTATGATTTACACAGGGCGGGGATACTGGCTTACCCAGGAACGCATCCTGCTGTTGTGCACCGTGCCAGCCCTTACCCTGATTATTCTGTGGGCAAACCCACTCCACGGACCAATGCAAAGCGATCTGCAACTCTCCACAAACGGGATTTTCCCTATCGTTACTAAAACGTATGGCGCCTGGTTTTGGTTTCACACCGTTTATTCCTACGCTCTCATTCTGACGGGAACTGGTTTTCTTCTTAATGCCCTTTTCCACGAGCCTCAATCCTTCAAAGGGCAGCGTTTGATGGTCATTATCGGCGTTTTTATGCCCTGGATGGGTAACATTTTATACATTTTCAAACTCTCTCCTCTTCCCGGAATAGATATTTCAGTCATTGGGTTTTCCATCACAGGCATAGCCTTCTTTTTAGGGTTGCTTCGTTTTCAGTTACTAGACTTGATGCCCATCGCCCGCAGCGCCATCTTTGACAACATCACCGACGCCATCATCGTTTTAGACGTCAACAACCGCATCGTAGATATCAACACTGCCGCGCAACTCTTGTTGAGCAGAAGCCAAAAAATCGTCATCGGACAACATGCGCGCAACGCTTTTTCTCCCTGGATGGAAGTTGCCCTGCCCTTCGCCAACGCCAGCCAGGCGCGTTCTGAAGTCATCCTAGAGACCGCCGCTACCCACAAAATATTTGACCTCATTATCTCCCCTCTCCACGATAAATCCACCCGCTATCTTGGTCGAGTAATCGCATTACGCGATATCACCGAGCGAAAACAAATCGAGAAAGCGATGCAAGACCTGAACCAGGCACTGGAACAACGCGTAGATGAGCGCACGCAGGAACTCACCCGCGTAAACGACGAATTATTGAACGAGCTTAAACAGCGCCAGTGTGTTGAAGCTGCACTGCGCGAGAGCGAAGAGCGTTACTCCCTCGCCACGCGCGGCGCAAACGACGGCATTTGGGATTGGAATTTTAAAAAAGACGCGATTTATTATTCCTCGCGCTGGAAATCTATGCTTGGGTATGGAGAAGAGGATATCAATTCTTCGCTAGATGAATGGTTAGGTCGCATTCACCCCGACGACCTGGAACGCGTCAAGCTGGAAATCGTCGCTCACCTCAGCGGGCAAACAGAAGATTTCACCAGCGAACACCGCATGCGCCACGCCGGCGGCAAGTACATTTGGGTGCTCAACCGCGGCTTAGCCATAAGGGACGCGGAAGGATATCCCTACCGCATGGCTGGGTCGGTATCCGACATCACCAGCCGCAAGCTGGCGCAAGAACAGCTCATCAACGACGCCCTGCGGGATATGTTGACCGGGCTTCCCAACCGGGCGTTGTTTATGGATCGCCTGGAACGCGCCCTGGAACGCTCCAAGCGGGTTGATTCCTATCGCTTTGCCGTATTTTACGTGGATTTTGACCGCTTCAAGTGGGTCAATGATACCCTCGGACACGTATACGGAGATCGAGTTTTGATTGAAGCCGCTCACCGCCTGGAAAATTGTGTCCGTTCTATTGATACAGTCGCCCGCATTGGCGGAGACGAGTTCACCATCCTTTTGGAAGACCCTAAAAGCGTTGAGGACGTGATTCACATCGCCGAGCGCATTCAGGAAGAAACCCTCACCCCCATCCAATTAGGCGAAAGGCAGGTGTCCACATCAACCAGCATCGGCATCGTTTTCGGAGACAGGGAATACGATCACGTGGAAACCATTCTACGCGACGCCGACATCGCGATGTATCACGCCAAACAGCGCGGCAAGGCAGGCTATTGCTTTTTTGACCAAAACATGCGTGAACAAGCCGTCTCACGCCTCGAACTTGAGCAGCGCCTCCAAATCGCATTGGAGAAAGAGGAATTCTGCGTTTATTACCAGCCCATTCTCGATTTACCCAACGAAAACCTGGTGGGTTTTGAAGCCTTGGTGCGCTGGATTCATCCCCAACGCGGGATGATATCCCCGATTGAATTTATCCCCCTGGCAGAAGCAAACGACGTCATTTTCAACCTGGGGAATTGGGTTTTACGGGAAGCCTGTCTTCAAACGCGTCAATGGCAGATAGATTTTCCCCTCTCATCTCCGCTGAGCATAAGTGTCAACCTCTCCATAAAACAATTTACCCAACCCAGCCTTGTAAATGACATCATGAAAATCCTCCGCGAAACGGATTTTCCCCCCAATACTCTGCAATTGGAAATTACCGAAAGCATGTTAATTGAAGACCGCACAAGAATCACGAAAGCGCTCACCCAATTACGCGCCCTGGGAGTGAAAGTCCACATTGACGATTTTGGCACGGGCTATTCTTCCCTCAGTTATCTTTGTCAATTGCCCCTGGATGCCTTAAAAATAGACCGCTCTTTTATTAACCTGCTAAACGTGGATACATCCAGCGAAGAGATCGTCCGAACGATCATCTCTCTGGCAAAAGAGTTGAACATGGAAACTGTTGCCGAAGGGGTGGAAACAAGAGAGCAGCTTACCTGGCTCAAACACATGAAATGTGATTACGCCCAGGGTTTTCTGATCTCAAAACCCATGAATGCAAAAGACGCCGGCTGGTTCATCTCCAACACTGTTCAATCCATGCAAATAAAAGAAACAGCCAACTCAATTATTGGAACAGCGAAAGACCCACCGGAATCTATTCAAGCGGTGTTGCCACGTTCGTGAAAGCAATTTCTTCGGCGGGTCTTTCTTTTTCGTATCCCCGCTCCTGCCACATTTCGCAAAAGAGTATTCGGCAGCGGGGTTGTTTTTCATATCCTATGCCTGCGTTAATTTAATAAACCTTTGATAGGCTTCATCCCAGGCAGCCGAATTGCGCGGCTGATATTCCGCCAATTCGCAGGAATTGCGCACAATCTGTCTTGCCTGCTGGGTATCCGAGATGTGCCCCAGCGCCACCGCCTGGGTGAGGATATTACCCAGCGCAGTTGCCTCAATTGGACCTGTTACCACGCGCCTGCCGGTGGCATCCGCGCTGAATTGGTTGAGCAATTTGTTCTGCGTGCCGCCACCGACGATGTGCACGGGTTCCAATCTCATTTCCACCATCTCCTCCACGCGCCCCAGCAATTCGCGATATTTGAGAGCAATACTCTCCAACGCACAACGCACCACTGCGCCCTTTTCCTGCGGAATGCTCTGCCCCGTCCTGCGGCAATACTCACGGATACGGCTGGGCATGTCTCCTGGATGCAAAAAGTCGCCCGCGTCCGGGTCTACCAAAGAGCCGAACGCCGGAGCATTAGCTGCCATTTCAGTCAATTCAGCGTAAGTGTGCTCCTCCCCAGCCGCAGCCCAGGTACGGCGGCATTCCTGCACCAGCCACAAGCCCATGATGTTCTTGCAAAACCGGTATTGTCCCCCGACACCGCCCTCGTTTGTGAAGTTATTTTCCAGGCTTTGAGCGTTGATCACCGGCTCATTCACGTTCGTGCCCATGATAGACCACGTACCGGAGCTTATCCAAACAAAATGTTCACTTTCAGCCGGCACTGCTGCCACCGCCGAGCCGGTATCATGGCACGCTGGAGCGATTACCGCAGCATGCGTGCCTATATCTTCCGCCACCGAGTCCAATACCTTGCCCAGCACTGTTCCAGGTTGAATTACTTCGGGGAATATACGCCGCGGAATACCCAGACCGCTCAGCAGGTCATCCGCCCAGGTTCGCTGGCGCGGGTCATAACATTGCGTTGTAGTGGCGATGGTGAATTCAGACACCTGCCTGCCTGTCAGCCAATAATTAAAAATGTCCGGCATGGTTAAAAACGTCTCGGCAATCTCCAATTCCGGCGCCTTATGCAACACCATCGAGAGCAACTGGTACAACGTGTTGATTTGCATGAACTGAATGCCTGTTGATTCAAAAATCTTGTGGCGCGGCACCCGTTTATAGGCTTCTTCCAACATTCCATCCGTGCGGCTGTCGCGGTAATAATACGGGTTGCTCACCAGTGCGCCGTTGCGGTCCAGCAAGCCAAAGTCCACACCCCAGGTATCCAAACCAATCCCTTCCAGTTCTACGCCTTCTTTCTTCGCCACACGCCTGATGCCGTGTTTGATCTCCGTCCACAGGCGCAAGACGTCCCAGCGCAAACTGACCGCGCCAGATTTCAACGGCACGCCCGCCGGTGCATTCGGGAAACGGTGTTCCTCACTCAATTCCAGGCGGTTTCCGTCAAAACGTCCCAACATGGCGCGTCCGGATTCTGCGCCCAAATCAATGGCTAAATAATTGCGCGTTTTTGTCATTCCGTCCTCCGCAAGGGTTACTCATCCTCGATCTCAGTTAGATGGTGAAGCCACAGAGAGGCTGTCCAAAAAGAAGGATATGATTTCATTGATGCTCCGCTGCGTGTTTCTCCTTAAGTACCAACCCATACCTGGTACATAAAACACAGATTTAGCTTTTTGGACAGCCCGTCTAAGTACTCCATTCGTAATTTTTTTAACAATCATTAGCAATCAGGGTA